>NZ_JAKEIP010000077.1 GCF_021474425.1 Streptomyces muensis
CCCCTCCGGGCCGCCTCCCTCTCCGCCGCCCCCTTCTCCAACGCCCCCCGGATCGACCCCAACTCCCGCTCCAGCTCGCCCGGTTCCGGGAAGTTCTCGTCCCGCTCCAGCAGCACCCCCGGCGGCGACACCCGGGACGCGAGGTCGGTCAGGACGTCCAGGACCGGCTGCGGGACCGGGTGGGCGTGGCTGTCGTGCCAGACGCCGTCGCGTTCGAAACCGCCCGCGACATGGACGTACGCGATGGCCTCCAGCGGCAGCTCGGCGAGCGCCTTGGCCGGGTCCTCGCCCCGGTTGACGTGGTTGGTGTGCAGGTTGGCCACGTCGATCAGCAGCCGCACGCCCGTGCGGTCGGCGAGCTCGTACAGGAACTGCCCCTCGGTCATCTCCTCGCCCGGCCACGAGATCAGCGCGGCGATGTTCTCCACGGCGAGCGGCACGGGCAGCGCGTCCTGGGCGATGCGGACGTTCTCGCAGAGCACGTCGAGGGCGTCCCGGGTGCGCGGGACCGGCAGGAGGTGGCCCGCCTCCAGACGCGGGGACGCCGTCAGCGGCCCGCCCGCGCGTACGAACGCGATGTGCTCGGTGACCAGCGGCGCCCCCAGCGCCTCGACCCGCTCGGCGAGCGCCGCCAGCCGCCCGGCGTCGGGCCGCTCCGCCCCGCCGAGCCCGAGCGAGACGCCGTGCGGGACCACCGTGACGCCGCGCTCCCGCAGCCGTACCAGAGACTCGGGAAGGTGCCCGGGGCAGACGTTCTCGGCGACGGCCTCGACCCAGTCGATGCCCGGCATGCGCTCCACCGCGTCCGCGATCTCCGGACGCCATCCGATGCCCGTACCCAGTCGCTCCATCGCCCCTCCTCGGCCTCTCCCGTACCCGCTGTCCCGTCTCCTCGGACGTGTCGGTTCGTGACGGGGGTATGGCCCCGCACGCCCCGCCCGAACCGCACGCGGAACACCTTCAGAGCAACATTTGAGGTTCGAGTCCACACCCGCCCGCGCGCCCCGGCACTCTCCCGACGGCACCCGCAAGGTCGTACGCGCCGGACGGCGGGGATGTTCAAAGGCCGGCAGGCCTACCGAAGAGCCGGATGGTCGGCGACGAGGGTGCACGAGCCGGGCGCGATCCGCCGCGGCCACCAGATACTGGCGAGCGAGCCGTTGGTGGGCTGACGGCATACCCCGGCCCACCCAACATCCAGGTCTGATTTGAGTGCACAACCGTTAGCTGAAATGTCATCGGCAATAGTTTCGCCAGCTTTGTTAGCGAGCTTTGCGGGCGATTTTTCGTAGCTGGATTACCGAACCGGCTGCGCGCTAATTATCTGGGCGCTAGTCTCGAATCAACTCACGCATCCATGGATGCGTGAGGGTGGGGTTCGTGACCGCCAGTGCTGGCGCGAGCGCGTGCAGAGCAGGCTTTGACCCGTTCGGCAAATGCCCTCTGTCGCGCCGCAAAGCGGCGATCAGGCGTCGCGTCCAATGAGTGCGGATGTCGGGGCGCCGCGGGGCGTAGATGGCGAAAACGTCACCCAGTTCGTTCCTCCATCGGGTGGCCGGCCGTCACGAGCCTGAAGAGTGGCCCCTGTCGCCCCGCCCGCCGAGAAGGCCCGGGACGCCACCACGGTGTGCCGGGCCGACCTATGCGAACTCCCGATGCACCCTGAAGAGTTATAGGCACGTCCTGAGTGGCAGGCCTTCTACCTTGGTTGCGGTTGACCGACCACCATCGAACACGGGGAGAATCCTCATGCGCAAACCCATCGCCGCAGCCCTGGGAGCCGCAGCTGCGGCTGTCATGCTCACCACTGGCACCGCATCCGCGGACACCGGGTCCGGGCATCGTCCGGACACCGGTGTCTACTTCACCGATGGCTTCGGCCAGTTCACCCGGCCCTGTGGTACCACCTATGCCATAAGTCTCACCAGCAAGAAGGCAGTCGCAGGAAAGGGCAACAACGGCTCCTGCGCAGGCCACGTCTGGATGCGTGTCCACGGCGACAGTTGGGGCAAGTGGCGTAACAGCAACACTCAAGTAGGGCCGGTCAACAGCCCCAGCGGCAAGTTCGACAAGGCCCAGATCAAGGGCTGCAACGAGAGCTACTGCAAGACGTACACCGTGTACGTCTAGGTGGAGCAGGCAGGCTGGACGCGCCCCTGTCACCCCGCGCACCGAGAAGAGCCCCGTCGCCATCCAGCGACGGGGCTACCTCGGTCAGGCAGGCCTGTGCCGCCGCCACCGCCGGGCCGACCACCACGCCTTCCGGTAGAACTGCCACCGCTTGCGCAGGTACCAGAGGTCGTCCCGGCAGACGTCCGTGAACTCACGCTGGGCCTCCACGACGCGGTTCATCCCTGCCGACAACTCTGTGTAGGTGCCGGACGGAAGGAAAATGAACAAGTCAGTCACTCAGTCGAGCACCGTCTCCGCGGCACGCAATGGGGCCGGGTTGGCAACGAGCCGCAGATCCAGGTAAACGTGAAGAATCTCGCCTTGAGCCTGGGTCAGCTTGCAACACCGCCATCGCCGTGCTGCTCGCCTCCATCACGGCGGCCTGGAGCCGGTCGTACACCTGGCGTCGTTCATCCCGGCTTCCGAGGCGCACCCCGGCCTTAGACGTCAGCCGCTTCGTTGGGGCAGGGACGTACAAACGGCTGTAAGGGTCGAGAAGCTCCGCATATGGTTCGCCTGGATCTGCGGCAACTTCATCCTGCTGATGATCGCCGTGGCGACCCAGGACATCCGCATCGTCAGCGTCATCACCCAGGTGATACTGGCCGCCGGCTTCCTCGCCCTCACCGTCGCCCTCTTCCGCATGACCGGCGCCCTCAACCGCAAGGCCGCGGCCGCCCGCCGCGAGGTCCTCGGCGACCTGTAGCTCGGAGATCACGATGACGTCGCGGCGCCGTAAGCAGTTCATGCTCGAAGCCTCCCTACGCCAGGCCGAACGGGAGCGAGCCCGCCGTCAAGCGGAGGAACCACAGCAGAGTGAGAGCTATGCGGCGTTCCTGCGTCGGATGGACCAGCTGAAGTACAAGCGTGAGGACCCGCTCCCCCCAGCGTCCATGTCCAAGAATGCTGACCTGCTGCCGTTCTTCTGGATCGCCTACTTCGTTGTCCCGATCGTCGGCATTTGGTTGCTCATCCCGAGGTCCACTTGGGCGTCGGCAAGCTCGTCGACATCGGCGTCCACCAGCTGATCCTCGACACACCCGTGTGGTGGGGCATCTGCCGTCTGTACAACGGAGGCGCCTACAAGCATCACGCGCCCTTCATCGAGCGCCGTGGCGACGGCCTGTGCCTGCGCACCGCGGACTACCTGAGGTCGATCGGCTTCGCTGTCGACGAGGCATTGTGGGCCATCGACGGCGCCGAATGCTCGCCGTGCGACAACAAGGTCCCGGACAGCCACTGAGCCGCTACAGTCGCCCCCCGCCCTCGGATTCCCCCGGAGGGCGGGGGTTCCCACAGCCCGACACCACGCAGAGGAACACGCGGTGCCCGTACCGCACGACATCGCCGCCGAGACAGAACTCTGGGACACCTTCGCCGAGTCCGCTTTCAAGGACGACGCCGAGCCGGCGTTCTGTTGGACCCAGTACGCCGGGCACGGCCCCGGCCCGGAACTGCTGGGCAGTCCGAGCCGTGTGCTGGAGATCGGGTGCGGCACCGGGCGCGCCCTCGCGCATCTGGCGCGGCAGGGCATCGAGGCGCGCGGCGTCGACCTCTCCCCGGTCATGGTGGAGAAGGGCAGCAAGCGCTGGGCGGATACCGGCGCGACGTTCGAGTGCGGTGAGGTCCTGGAGTGGCTCGCCGCGTGCGAGGACATTTTCGATGCCGTCTACTCCATCTTCGGGGCGGCCTGGTTCGTCGACCCGGCGCGGCTCTTCCCTCTCGTGCGCGACCGGCTCAACCCGGGCGGGCAGTTCGTGTTCTCCCAACCGCCGGCGATCCCCGGCGCTTACGGTCCCCAAGGCATGTACAAGGGTGGCTTTGCGGGGAAGGCGATGTTCACCTATCGCTACAGCTACAAGCCGCAGGTGTGGGAGCGGCATCTGCTGCGCGCCGGTTTCGTTGCGGTGGAAGCGACTGTCCTGGACGCTCCGAAGGAGGGGCACTTCGGCACGCTCATCGTGCGCGCCACGGCATAGCCTCCGAAAGGCCGGAAGCCCTACCGCAGTGCCGGATGGTCGGCGACGACGGTGCACGAGCCCGGTGCGATCTCCGTGAACCCCGCGTCCCGCACCACCGGCAGCCCCCGCCGGTCAGCTCACGCCAGCGCCCCGGCTCGGCGCTCCGTACCGCCAGTGGGAACCCCGCGTCGCGCCAGGCGGTCCGCTCCTCGTCCGGCAGTTCCCACCAGGCGAGCTGCGCCGCGTGGCCGGTCTGTGCCATCGCCTTGCCGGCGGACATGTCGAGCTCGGGGTTCAGCCACAGCACGGGCGTCGCAGGGTCGGCGGCCACGGGTGGCTCCGGGTCGTCGAGGTCGGTGCCGGAGACCTGGAGCTTCGCCAGCTCCTTGGGCCAGCCGTCCAGCGGCACGGGCGGGAAGACCCGCACCTCGGCCGACTTGCCGGTGACGGTGATGCCGGGCAGCGCTTCCGCGCGCCGCCACTCGGCGCCACGAGCCCGCCGTACGACCTTCCGGATCCGCGCGTCCTGCCAGTCCCGCATCGCCCGCGCCCACTCGCCCTCGCCGGCCGAGCGCTCGTCGCTGAGGATCACCAGCACCGCACGGGCGGCGGTTTCCAGGGCGTCGGTGCGGGCCGGGGGCGCGCTCTTCTCTATGCGGACGACCAGGGGCAGCACGAACTGCGGTGCCTGGTCGCGGGCGCTCGGCTCGGAGCGGAAGGGGCTGTCGGTCACGGGCGTCGGATCGTTGGTCACGTCCTCAAGTGTGCCAACCCCGGGAGATGATGATCCCCATGCAACGCGATCTTCGTCTGGACAACGTGGGCCGTCGCTACGGCCTGCGCGGCCCCTGGGTCTTACGTGGCGTCCACCTCACCGTGACCCCCGGCGACCTCATCCGCGTCGAAGGCCCCAACGGCACCGGCAAGTCCACCCTGCTCCGGCTCCTGGCCGGCATAGACACCCCGACCGAGGGCCGCATCACGGGCCGCCCCCGCACCGCCTACGTCCCCGAACGCTTCCCGACCGCCCTGCCCTTCACCGCCCTCGGCTACCTCACCCACCTCGGCAAGGTCCACGGCCTCTCCCGCCCCGCGGCCGCCCGCGCCGCCCTGGAGTGGCTCGACCGCTTCGGCGCCGCCGCGTACGCCCGTACGCCCATGGCCCAGTTGTCCAAGGGCAGCAGCCAGAAGGTCGCCGTCGTACAGGCCCTCCTCGCCGAACCGGAGCTGCTCGTCCTGGACGAGGCGTGGACCGGCCTCGACGCCGCCGCCCGCGAGGAGTTGGAGCGGGCCGTCGCCGAACGGACCGCGGGCGGGACCGCCGTGGTCTTCGTGGACCACGACCCGGACCGTCTGGCGGGCGCGCCGGACGCCACGTACACCGTGCGCGACGCGGGCCTGGACCTCCGGACGGAAGGAGTCGTCGCAGGCCCCGCCGGGCCGCACATGATCGTCGTCGTCCAAGGGCCGCTCGGCGCGCAACTCCCCGCCGACGCGACTCGTACGGTCATATCGGCCGAGGAACCCGCGCCCGGCACCCACCGACTCACCCTTCCCGCCTCCCACTCGGACGTCCTCCTGCGGGCCCTGCTGACGGCCCGCCCGCCCTGGCACGTGGTGAGCGTGGGCCAGGAGACGCCCGCGACGGAGCCGGGACCGACCCCCGACACCGAGAGCCGCCCATGACCGCCCTGTTCAGCTACCAGACCGCCCTGCTGGTCCGCTCGCAGCGCTGGCTGCCGCCTTTCATCCTGTACGCCGCGTTCCTCGGCATCGGCGTGCAGGGCGGCGAGCCCATCCTCGACTCGCTCGGCTTCACGGCCGCGGGACTGCTGCCGGTCGCCGCCTGGCTGGTGCGGATCTGTGTCACCAACGAGCCGCCCGCCGCCCGCAGTTGTGTCTCCGCGGCGGCCGGTCCCGGTCGGGCGCACCTCGCCGCGCTGCTGGTGGCGCTGACCGCCGCGGCGCTCGTGGGCACGGTCGCGACCGTCGTCGTGACGCTCATCAGCGACCCGGTGAGCGCGGACCACCAGACGCGCGTACCCCCGCTTCCGGCGGGCGCGGCCGGGCTGCTCGCCACGCTGGCCTGCGCCCTGCTCGGCACGGCCGTCGGCGCCCTCACCACCTGGCCGCTGCTGCGCTCGACCGGCCGCGCGGTCCCCGCGATGCTGCTCGCGGCCCTGCTGGCCGTGGTCGTGACCGGCTCCCCGGCCCAGGCGGCCGTCAGCGGCCTGGTCACCGGCTCCCGCTCGGGCGCGGTCCCCCTGCCCCTGCTGCCGCTGGCAGCGGCAGCCCTGCTCACGGCGGCGGCGACCGCCGTGGCCTGCGCGCTCACGTCCCGAAGATCACCCTGACCGGACCGTCACCCCGAACAGGCGGTCACTCCGAACAGACGGGTCACCCCGAACAGGCGGTCCGCTGTGCCTCCTGCCACTCACACACCGGGCACAGGGTGATCCCCTTGTACGACTCCGGGTACTCCGTCGGCTTCCGGCACAGCACACTCCCCCACTCTCGAATGCGCTCGAGCGGGGGGACCCCCATCGCGTACGGCGGCCCGTCCGCCTTGGGCGGCCTGGTCGCGTCGATCAGGCAGTAGTCGTTGCCGGGCTGGTCCTCGCTCATACGTCCAGCGTACGAGCCTCAGTCCCGTCCACCGGCCGCCCCGATCAGCTCGGACACCTTCACGAACCGGAACCCCCTCGCGCGCAGCTCGGGCACGACCCGCCGGACCACCCGCTCGGTCGTCGGAGCGGCGCTGCGCGTGCAGTGCAGGACGACCACGGACCCCGGCCGCACGCCGTCCAGCACCTCCTGGGTGACCGCGCGGGCGTCCGTCGCGAACGCGTCCCCGCTCACCACGTCCCACTGCACGGCGGTGACACCGACCGCGGCGAGCGCCTTCAGGGCGCGCCGGTCGTAGCAGCCCCCGGGAAACCGGAAGTACGGCATCGGGTCACGGATGCCCACCTTCCGGAACGCGGCGTAGGCCCGTTCCACGTCGGCCCGCATCCGCTCCGCACCGACCGTCGGCAGCCCGTAGCAGTCGTCGGTGAAGGCGTAGTGGCTGTAGGAGTGGTTGGCCACCTCGAAGAGCGGATCCCGTCCGATGGACCGGGCCTGCCGCGGGTACTCCTCGGCCCACCGCCCGGTCATGAACACGGTCGCCGGCACCTTCAACTCCCGCAGCGCCGCCACGAGCCCCGGATTGTCGAACCGTTCCCCGCGCGCGGCCCGCGCCCCCTGACCGGCGGTCATGTCGGCGTCGAAGGTGAGCGCCACCGTCTTGTCCGCGGTCTGCGGGCCGTGCTCGAAGACCGGGGTCAGACCGGCGGGGCCGGGGGCGAGGGTCGGAGGTCCGGCCGAGGGTGAGGCGGTGACGGCGGCGCTGGGGGCCGGGTGGGGAGCGCGGGTGGCCTCGGGCGCCCCGCACGCGGCGAGCCCGCTCAGGGCCGCGCTCGCGGCACAGACGGCAGCGATATGTCGTACAAGTGTGATCACCACATGAAAGATATGGGGATCAGATGGACATATCGGTGCGAGTGTGGGCGTGCCGGATCTGTGTCACCCGCCCGGCGGGACCGGACCTCTCGGGGCTTGGCAGCGCCTTGTCGGCGTCTTCTCAGTCGGTGCGCGTGCAGCGGCCCGTCGGTGCGGTGGCCGGAGGGCGGCACTGGAGGGCGTACTCGGTCGCGTTGGCGCTGACATAGCGGCCGATGCAGGTGTTCGGCGAGGTGCGGCCGCGTTCGGCGCAGAAGGTCAGGGCGGCGCGGCCGTCGGAGAAGGGGCCGGGGGCGTAGAAGACCCAGTAGCCGGGGCGCAGGGAGGCGTGGTCGTCGCTGCGCAGGACGGTGGTCTCCGGGACGGACTGGCGCAGGACGGCGAGCCGGCGGTCGCGGTTGGCGGTGCCGGCTGAGACGGGTTCGGAGTGGAGCTGGGCGATCCAGCGGTCGCCGGCCGGGGTCGGGGTCGGTTTTTGCTTTGCCGGGGCAGTGGTGGCCGGTGGGGGTGTCGTGGCGCGGGACTTGTCGTCGCCGCCCGTGTCGCCGAGGCGGACGGTGAGGATGAGCGCCGTCGCTGTAGCGACTGCCAACGCCGTGGCCGCGGCCACCATGAGGGGAGTGCGGCGACGGGGTCTGTCCACGCCCGTGGGGACCGTGGGGTGCGGGGTGTCCACCCGGGTGGGCGTCGGGCGCGGGGCCACGGAGGTCGCCGTCGGCAGGGCGGCCCGGTCCGGTGTCGTGCCCGCTTCCACCTGCGCCAGCATCGCGTCCAGCCGGGCGGCGTCCGGGCGCGCGGCCGGATCGCGGACCAGCAGGGCTTCGAGCACCGGCGTCAGCGGGCCCGAGCGGGTCGGTGGCGGGAGCGGGTCGTCGAGTACGGCGGCCAGGGTGGCGAGGGTGGTGGGGCGGCGCAGCGGGCTGACGCCCTCGACGCACACGTACAGCACCACGCCCAGCGACCACAGGTCGGCCGCCGGGCCGTCGTCGTGGCCCCGGATCCGTTCCGGCGCCATGTACTCGGGCGACCCGACGAACTCGCCCGTGGCCGTGAGGCCCGTGGTGCCCTGGAGGGCGGCGATGCCGAAGTCGGTGAGGACGGCGTCGCCGTCGGGGCGCAGGAGGATGTTGGCGGGCTTGACGTCCCGGTGCTGGATGCCCGCCGCGTGCGCGGCCCGCAGTGCGGCGAGCACCTGTCGGCCGAGCCGGGCCGCCGCCGTCGGAGTCAGCGTGCCGTCGTCCAGCCGCCGTTGCAGCGAGACGCCCGGCACCAGCTCCATCACGATCCACGGATGCGGCTCGGCGGCCACGATCTGATGGACCGTCACCACGTGCGGATGGCTCAGCCGCGCCAGCGCCCGCGCCTCGCGCAGCACCCGCTCGCGCATCACGCCGACCGTGTCCGCGTCGGACCGCACCGCCTTGAGGGCGACCTCGCGGTCGAGCACCGTGTCGCGAGCCCGCCACACGGTGCCCATTCCGCCACTGCCGAGCCGTTCCACCAGCTCGAACCGGCCGTCGACGAGATCCCCCGGAGCGTTCATGCCGCCCAGGTTAGAGGACCCGTCGAAGCACCTATCCGCGCCAGGGTCCCGTCACCGCGAACGTCGTGCCCGGCGTGTAGCAGTTCACGTACATCGTCCCGCCGTCCGGGGAGAAGGTGACCCCGGCGAACTCGCCCCACTCCGGTTCCTGGGGCGTCCCGATGTTCTGGGCGTTGCGGGCCATCGCGTAGACCTCGCCGCGTCGTGTCACACCGTAGACGTGCTGGGCGCCGTTGCCGTCCTCGCACACCATGAGCCCGCCGCTGGGGGCGAGACAGATGTTGTCCGGGGACTCGCCGGGCAGTTGGAGATCGGTGTCGGGGCCGAAGACGATCACCAGGGTGAGGCGCCGCTCGGCGGGGTCGTAGCGCCAGATCTGCCCGTAGTGGTCCGCCGCCGAGCCCTCCGCTCTGCGGGCGAAGGACGACACGAAATAGACGGACCGGCCGCCCCAGTAGCAGCCCTCCAGCTTCTGCGCGTGGGTGATGCCCTTCGGGCCGAAGTCCTGGTGGCGGATGGGGGTCCCGGCGGCGAGCGGGTCCGGTACGTCGACCCACTCGATGTTCCGGAAGCTCGCGCCCGTCTCCTGGATCGAGGAGAGGTCGGGGACGCCCGGTACCCGCATCGCCTGGAGGCGGCCGCCCGCACGCAGGGTGCCGAGGCCGCCGTGCGGCTGGTGCGGCAGGAAGCGGTAGAAGAGGCCGAAGGGCTTCTCGAAGGCGTCCTCGGTCTCGTAGACGATGCCGCGCCGCGGGTCCACCGCGATGGCCTCGTGCTGGAAGCGGCCCATCGCGGTCAGCGGGACCGCGCCCGAGCGGTGGGGGTCGGCCGGGTCGACCTCGAAGATGAAGCCGTGGTCCTTGGTGTAGCCGTTGGTGCCGGCCCGGTCCTCGGTCTCCTCGCAGGTCAGCCAGGTTCCCCAGGGCGTGGGCCCGCCCGCGCAGTTGACGGCCGTACCGGCGATGCCGACCCGCTCGGACAGCACACGGCCCCGGGAGTCCAGCGTCAGGGCCGTACAGCCGCCCTTGCCGGCCGGGTCGTAGGTGAGGCCCTCGACCGTCGGGACGGGAACCCTGCCGTCGGCGCGGTTCTCGTGGTTGCGGACCAGATGCACGCGGCCGTGCCTGCCGCGCAGGGCCGTCATGCCGTCGTGGTTGGAGGGGACCAGGCCCTCGCCGGAGCGCAGCCGGTCGCCCTCGCGGGACAGCACCCGGTAGCGGAAACCTTCCGGCAGATCGAGCAGGCCCTTCGGGTCGGGGACCAGCGGGCCGTATCCGGTGTGGCCGAGGTTCTGTGCGGCCGCGGTGCCCGCGAAGAGCTCGGTGAGATTGCCGGCGAAAGCGATCGAGACGCCCAACGCGCCGGTGCGGGCGAGGAGTCGACGACGTGACGTACCGTCGGTGGTGGTGTTCTCGGGCATGGGGAAACCTTCCTGCTGGCGGACAGGAACTGTGACCCCGCCGTGTCTATCACCTGGTGCGGGTCGCGGGAACCACGCGCGTAGCTCGTGTCACTTCCCCGTGGCGTCCTCGATGATGTCCTCGATCGTCCGCTCGACATCCCGCTGGGCCGTGGGCTCGACATCCCGCTGGGCCGTGGGCTCGACGGCCGGATGGGCGTCCTTGTCGGCAGCGGAGCCCTCCAGGGCCTTGCCCGCGTTCGGCTCCGGGGTGCGCTTGACGTGGCGCTCGTCGTCCTCGCCCCGCTCGAGGAAGCGGAGCAGCTCCACCGGGATGGGCAGGACCAGGGTGGAGTTCTTCTCCGCCGCCACCGCCATCACCGTCTGCAGCAGCCGCAACTGGAGTGCGGAGGGCGCGTCGGCCATCTGGTGAGCGGCCTCGGCCAGCTTCTTGGACGCCTGGAGCTCGGCGTCCGCGTTGATGATCCGGGCCCGCCGCTCGCGGTCCGCCTCGGCCTGCCGGGCCATGGAGCGCTTCATCGTGTCCGGCAGGGACACGTCCTTGATCTCGACGCGGTCCACCTGCACGCCCCAGCCGATGGCCGGGCTGTCGATCATCAGTTCAAGGCCCTGGTTGAGCTTCTCGCGATTGGAGAGCAGATCGTCGAGATCGCTCTTGCCGATGATGGAACGCAACGATGTCTGCGCCATCTGAGACACCGCGTACTTGTAGTCCTCGACCTTGATGAGCGCGCTCGCCGGGTCGACCACCTTGAAGTACACGACCGCGTCCACACGCACGGTCACGTTGTCGCGGGTGATGCCCTCCTGGGCCGGCACCGGCAACGTGACGATCTGCATGTTGACCTTGTGCAGCCGGTCCACGATCGGAACGATCAAGGTGAATCCGGGGGGCCGTACCTCCCCTGCCAGCCGTCCGAGCCGGAGGACCACCCCACGCTCGTACTGTTTGACGACCCGCGCGGCGGCCGCCACGTACACCAGGCCCGCGGCACCCACTCCCGCCGCTGCGCCCAGCAGCTCCTCCAGCATGACGACCTCCTCGCCGACGGCTGTCCGAGGTCTGCTCCTTGCAACGATATGCCCGGCGTCTGGTCCGGGGCCATGCCCGGCCCCGGACCAGAGGTCATACGGCGGTCAGGACGAGGTGACCCGCACCGGTTCGGTGCCCACCGCGCTGTGCCGCTCGGCCCAGTTCTCCAGGGCCGTACGGAAGGCGTGGTCCAGGTGGTGCACCTCGGACAGGTGCAGCTCCACCGGGCGGTCCTGGGGCAGCGACTCCAGGCTGTCGAGGATCTTCGGCAGCCGCAGGAAGGTCGCGTTGCCCGACAGGCACACCTGGATCGGTCCGGCGCCCTTGTCGACGATCTCCAGCTTCACGTGCGAGGCCTCCCAGGCGGTCTTGGCGACCGACAGGGCCAGACCGATGAGCACGCCCTCGAACATGTTCACCGCGACGATGGAGACGGCGGTGACGACGAGGATCAGCGCCTCGCCCCGGTGACCTCGCCACAGGGAGACGATCCCGCGGAAGGGGATCAGCTTGAAGCCCGCGTGGACCAGGATGCCGGCCAGGGCGGGGATCGGGATCAGCGCCAGCGTGGCGGGCAGCAGCGCCGCGAACAGCAGCAGCCACACGCCGTGCAGCACCCGGGACGCCTTGGTCCTCGCGCCCGCCTGGACGTTGGCGGAGCTGCGCACGATGACCGCGGTCATCGGCAGCGCGCCGAGGGCGCCGCAGACCGCGTTGCCCGCGCCCTGCGCCATCAGCTCCTTGTCGTACTCGGTCCGCGGACCGTCGTGCAGCCGGTCCACGGCCGCCGCGCTGAACAGCGACTCGGCCGACGCGATGAGTGTGAAGGCGACGATCGTGGCCAGCACGCCGACGTTCGCCAGCTCGCCGAAGGCGTCCGCACCGGGCGGCTGGATGGAGCCCAGCAGACCCTTGACCTCGACCGTGGCGACCGGCAGGGAGAACACGGCGGCCACGGCCGTCGCCAGCCCTACCGCGGCGAGCGGACCGGGAACCGTACGCACCTGGCGCGGCATCCGCTTCCACAGCACCAGTACGGCGATGGTGCCGGCGCCCAGTCCGATCGAGGCCAGCGCCTCGGTGTTCTGGGCGGCGTCGACGAGCGCGCCGGGCAGTCCGGCTATCTTCTCCAGGCCCGAGGCGGGCGCCTTGGCGTCCGCGACCGAGTAGAGCTGTCCGGCGATGAGCACCAGGCCGATGCCGGCCAGCATGCCCTCGACGACGGAGACGGAGATGGCCCGGAACCAGCGCCCCAGCTTCAGGGCACCCATGAGGAGCTGGAGCAGACCGGTTGCGAGCACCAGCACACCGAGGACCGGCAGCCCGAACTCGCGCACGGCCTCGAAGACCAGCACGGTCAGACCGGCGGCGGGTCCGGAGACCTGAAGGCTGCTGCCGCGCATCAGACCGGTGACGAGACCGCCGACGATGCCGGTGACGAGCCCGAGCTCGGCCGGCACCCCGGAGGCGACGGCCACGCCGACGCACAGCGGCAGCGCGACCAGGAAGACGACCAACGAGGCGGCGAAGTCCTGCCGCAGGTGGGGGAACTTGGTCATCATGCCGATCACAGCGCCTCGAACGCGTCGGTCTCGGGGCTGTGGACGCGCACGGCGCCCCTGTGCACCTCGTAGTACCAGGCGTGCAGGTTCAGTTGACGCTCCTTCAGCTTCTTCTCGATGAACGGGTACGAGCGCAGCCGCAGCAGCTGCGCCAGTACGTGGGCCTGGACGCCCTCGGCGACCTCGGGGTCCTCGACGGTGCCCGCCGGGCGCGGATGGGCCTGCGCGAGCCAGTCGCGCACCGCCGGCACGGCGTCCAGGTCGTCGCCGCGCACCAGCGCGCCGACGGCACCGCAGTGGGAGTGGCCGCAGACCACGATGTCGCGGACGCCGAGGACCTCCACGGCGTACTCGATGGTGGCCGCCTCGCTGGTGGGGTGCGCGGAGGCGTAGGGCGGGACGATGTTGCCCGCGGTGCGCAGCTCGAAGAGCTCGCCGGGGCGGGCGCCCGTGATCAGGGCCGGTACGACCCGGGAGTCGGAGCAGGTGATGAACAGGACCTGCGGTGACTGTCCTGCGGCCAGTTCGGCGAACTCCTCAGGGCGCTGTCCGAACGTACGGGCGTTGTCGATGAGGGGCTGCATGTGTGGTGACTCCTCCTGGCGCGCCGCATTGGCGCGTCGGGGTTTACATGACAGAGGTGGGGGGACCGCCGCCGCCTCTCAGCAGCGGAAGACCTGAAGCCCCGCGGGAGTGTGGGACGTCGAGGATCTCGACGTGCGCTGATGCGCGCCGCCGGGTGTGCCCGGCTGGTGCGCGGACGCGGGGTCCCGGGTGAGCAACGGTCGGTCGGGTGCCTGGGCTCCGGTGTCGGCGGAGCGCAGTTGGTCCCGGGTGCGCAGCGGGCCGGTCGGGTCCCCATTGCCCGACGGCATGCAGTGGCGAAGCGTGAGGGTCTCGTCGCGCAGGGCCTTGCCGGAGAGCTTGATTCCGGGCTGGGCCTTGGCCTCTGCCTTACTGGCCGTATGCGCGTGTGCGAAGGAAGTGCCGGGTGCGAAGAACTGGAGGGCGAGCAGGACGGCGGCGACGAGCGAAACCACGGTCCGTGCCGTCGTACCTCGGAACACGCGCCCCCCTCCAGACAGTCCGCACCTATCGTGCACGCCAACGCTTGGTCAACCGTTGGTCAAGAAACACGTTAACCCGGCAAAGTTGTTTGCAGGGTTAACTTAGCGTTTCGAGCTGAAGAGAGCCTGAAATGCGCGGGTGGCTTGGCTTGAACCACCCCTTGACTGGGGGGAGTTAGTGGGTCACCAGGCTCTTGGAGTCACGGGCCAGCGCGGTGAGTCGCGAGATGGCGCGGAAGTACTTCTTGCGGTACCCGCCGTTGAGCATCTCCTCGCTGAACAGCTGGTCGAACGGCTGTCCGGAGGCCAGGACCGGGACTTCACGGTCGTAGAGCCGGTCCGCGAGCACGACGAGCCGCAGCGCGGTGGACTGGTCGGGTATCGGCCGGACGTCGGTGAGACACACCGCCTTCAGGCCATCGGTCAACGCGCCGTAACGGCTGGGGTGGACACGGGCCAGATGCTCCAGCAGATGCGGGAAGTCGTCGAGCGAGGCGCCCTCGGTGGCGTACGCCGCCTTGGTCACCTGTTCGTCGGAGTAAGGCGCCGGCGCCTCGGGGAGACCGCGGTGGCGGTAGTCCTCGCCGTCGATGCGCAGCGGGCGGAAGTGGGCCGACAGGCCCTGGATCTCCCGCAGGAAGTCGGCCGCCGCGAAGCGGCCCTCGCCGAGCTTGCCGGGCAGGGTGTTGGAGGTGGCGGCGAGCGCGACGCCCGCGTCGACGAGCTTGCCGAGCAGCGTGGAGACCAGGACGGTGTCGCCCGGGTCGTCGAGCTCGAACTCGTCGATGCACAGCAGCCGGTGACCGGAGAGGGTCTGCACCGTCTGCTGGAAACCGAGGGCGCCGACGAGGTTCGTCAGCTCCACGAAGGTGCCGAAGGCCTTGAGCGACGGCTCGGCGGGGGTGGCGTGCCAGAGGGAGGCGAGCAGATGGGTCTTGCCGACGCCATAGCCACCGTCGAGGTAGACGCCGCGGGGGCCGGCCGGCACCTTGGGCGCCTTCGCCCTGCCGAACCCGAGGAAACCGCGCCTGGCCTTCCCCGCGCCACTCGCGTGCGCCCCGCCGAGCCCGGCCGCGAAGGACTCCAGGACACCGACCGCCTCCATCTGGCTGGGCTGGTTCGGGTCCGGGATGTACGTGCTGAAGCGGACCGAGTCGAAGCGCGGCGGCGGCACCATCTCGGCGACCAGCCGGTCCGCCGGGACGTGCGGCTCACGGGCGCACAGGGACAGCGGGCTCGCTTCGGCTATCGGGCTCGGCTTGGACGCGGCGGTGGAGGACGACACGGTTCACCATGCTAAGCGCCGTGCCACACTCCATGACATGCGACGCCTGTTCCCTGTGACCGACGAAACAACACCTCGGGCCTCCGGCGGTTCGGCCGGTGAGGGCTCCGGTGCCGCTGGCGGGGTGTCGGAGCCTGCGGGTGCCGGCGAGGCTTCCGGGGCCGGTGTCGGCGACGCCGGAGGGGCGGCCGACGGGAGTGAGCTGGTGGTCGGCGAAGAAGGGGCCGGTGCACCTGGTGGAGCGGGTGCGGGAACCCGCGGCGCGGGGTCCGGCGCCGACGGGGCCGTCGGCCACGAGGAAGGAGCCGGGGGCGCCGGAGCGGTCTCGGCGGGTGGGGCGGTCGTAGGAGAGGCCGCTACCTCTGGGGCCGGGGGTGCCGGCTTGGAGGCGGTCGGGCTTCCCGGTTTCGGGGCGCCGGGCGTCGGGGAGGATCCGGCCGGCCGGGAGTGGAGTCTTGCCGAGCTCGCTGCCGCCTATGCCTATCCCGAGCCGGGACCCGGGGGCCCCGTTCCCTGGTTGCGGGCCAACATGGTGTCCACGCTCGACGGGGCCGCCCAGCACGACGGGCGTTCGCAGCCCATCTCCACCGCGACCGACATGCGGATCTTCGGCACGCTGCGGGCGCTGGCCGATGTCGTGATCGTCGGCGCCGAAACGGTACGCCAGGAGGGGTACCGTCCGGCACGCGCGCGTGAGGAGTTCGCCGCGGCGCGTGAGGCGGCCGGGCAGGGGCCCGCGCCCGCCATCGCGGTGGTCAGCGCCGGCCTGGACCTCGACTACAGCCTGCCGCTCTTCACCTCACCCCTGGTGCCCACCCTGATCCTGACCGGCGCCGCCGCGCCGCCGGACCGGGTCGCGGCGGCCGAGAAGGCGGGCGCCCAGGTGGTGATCGCCGGTGACGGTGTCGGCGTGGATCCCGTACGTGCCGTCCAGGCCCTCGCCGAGCTCGGCCACACCCGGCTGCTCACCGAGGGCGGGCCGCGGTTGCTCGGGCAGCTGGTCGCCGCCGGTGTGCTCGACGAGCTCTGTCTGACGATCTCCCCGATGCTCACCGCCGGAACCGCCCAGCGCATCGCCGGGGGGCCGTCGGTGGCCGTTCCGAAGCGGTTCGAGCTGGTGTCCCTGTTGGAGGAGGACGGCTTTCTGTACAGCCGGTACCGGCGGACGTGAGGTCAAAACGGCGGAATCCACCGTTCCGTTTAGCTTTCGCCGGGCACACTAAAACTCGCAGTCCCCGTGCGAGCACGGGGCAGGATGGTTTCCGCAGAAGGGGCGCCCGGTGTTCACAAGCGTTTTGATGATCGAGAAGGCCCTGACGTCCGCCGACGTGGAGTTCGTCACCACCTTGCACGGGGACGAACAGGTCTCGTTCCATGTGCTGCTCCAGCCGCGCGGCGAGCAGGCCGACAGGTTGTTGCGTGCCATCGACGACATCGCGCTCGGCGAGTTGGACGAGGCCGTGCGGGAGGGGAGTACGCCGGAGGGGGAGGAGGCGCTCAGTACGGGGGAGCGGGCCTTGGAGGTGTCGCTCACGGCGTTGCGCTCCGCCGGGGCGGCGGCGGAGGGGCGGCTGTTGGAGGATCATCCGCTGGATGCGCTGCGGGCTGTGGTGGACGAGGTGGGGGCGGATGAGGTGATCGTGCTGACGGATCCCCACTATGTGGAGGAGTTCTTTCATCGGGACTGGGCTTCTCGGGCTCGGCACAAGGTGGGGGTGCCGGTGTTGAAGCTGTTCTCGCACAGCAGGGCTTAGCGCCGTAGGGCTTCGGTGGTTTGCCGGGTGCGGGTTCGATGTGGCTGGTCGCGCAGTTCCCCGCGCCCCTGGGGGGTTGCAGTCCCCTGTGTCCCAAGCGTGAGGTCGGCTTCCTGACCCAATAGGCTGGGTCCTCATCGTCGTATCGCAATCCTGGGAGAACACGCATGGCACCCGGCATTCCCACCGCCATGGACCGACCGCACTTCATCGGCATCGGCGGGGCCGGGATGTCGGGGATCGCGAAGATTCTCGCGCAGCGTGGGGCCAAGGTGGCGGGCAGTGATGCCCGGGAGTCGGCGACCGCCGAGGCGCTGCGGGCGCTGGGGGCGACCGTGCACATCGGGCACGCGGCGGAGCACCTCGCGGACGACGCCAGCTGTGTGGTCGTGTCGTCGGCGATCCGGCAGGACAACCCCGAGCTGGCCCGCGCCGCCGAGCTGGGCGTTCCGGTGGTGCACCGCTCCGACGCGCTCGCCTCGCTGATGGAGGGGCTGCGTCCGATCGCCGTCGCCGGTACGCACGGCAAGACGACCACGACGTCGATGCTGGCGGTCTCCCTGAGCGAGCTCGGCCTGCGGCCCTCGTACGCCATCGGCGGCGACCTCGACGCGCCCGGCTCCAACGCCCTGCACGGCGAGGGCGACATCTTCGTCGCCGAGGCGGACGAATCGGACCGCAGCTTCCACAAGTACGCGCCCGAGGTCGCGATCGTGCTGAACGTGGAGCTCGACCACCACGCGAACTACGCGTCGATGGACGAGATCTACGAGTCCTTCGTGACCTTCACCGATCGCATCGCCGAGGGCGGCACCCTGGTGATCTCCGCGGACCAGGACGGGGCGCGGGAGCTGACCCGGCGGGTCACGGCCTGCGATGTGCAGGTGGTGACGTACGGCGAGGCCGAGGACGCCGACGTGCGGGTCCTGTCCGTCGTGGCACAGGGGCTGAAGAGCCAGGTCACCGTCCTCCTGGGCGGTCAGGAGCTCACCGTCTCCGTCTCCGTCCCCGGGCGGCACTACGCGCTCAACGCCGTGGCCGCCCTCGCCGCGGGTGCGGCGCTCGGGGTCCCGGCCGCCGAGCTGGCCCCGGCGCTCGCGGCCTACACGGGCGTCAAGCGGCGCCTCCAGCTGAAGGGCGAGGCCGCGGGCGTCCAGGTCATCGACTCCTACGCCCACCACCCGACCGAGATGACGGCCGACCTGGAGGCCATGCGCGCCGCCGCCGGGGACGCCCGGATCCTGGTCGTCTACCAGCCCCACCTGTTCTCCCGCACGCAGGAGCTCGGCAAGGAGATGGGCGACGCCCTCGCCCTCGCGGACTCCTCGCTGGTCCTGGACATCTACCCGGCCCGCGAGGACCCGATCCCCGGGATCACCAGCGAGCTGGTCATCGAGGCGGCCCGCGCGGCCGGCGCCGAGGTGACGGCGGTGCACGACAAGGGCGAGGTGGCCTCGCTCGTCGCGGGAATGGCGAAGCCCGGTGATCTCGTTCTCACCATGGGCGCGGGCGATGTCACCGACCTCGGCCCGCTCATCCTGGACCGCCTGTCGAAGTGAGGGGCAAGCACTCATGTCGTACGACGTCGAAAAGCCGGACGAGCAGTGGCGCGCGGAGCTGACCCCGGCCGAGTACGCGGTTCTGCGCCAGGCCGCCACCGAGCCCGCCTTCACCGGTGAGTACACCAACACCAAGACGACGGGCGTCTACTCCTGCCGCGCCTGCGGCGCCGAACTGTTCACCTCCACCACGAAGTTCGAGTCCCACTGCGGCTGGCCGTCCTTCTACGACCCGAAGAACACCGACGCGGTCGAGCTCATCGAGGACCGCTCGCACGGGATGGTCCGCACCGAGGTGCGGTGCGCGCGGTGCGGGTCGCATCTCGGGCATGTCTTCGAGGGTGAGGGATACCCGACGCCGACCGACCAGCGGTACTGCATCAACAGCATCGCGCTGCGGCTGACCTCCGACGAGGACTGACGGTCCCGGGCCGGGTGTTTCGGCTACGCTCTTGAGTCAATGACCCTGCTGGGAGGGTGAGTTGACGGGGAGCACAGGGGCTGTCGGGCCCGACGGCGGACGGGCGCGCAGGAGGGATCTGCGCAGCAGGCCCTTTCCGGCGCTGGCCGCGAACACGCCGGCCGAGAGACTGGAGTCGGTCCAGTTGCTGCGTGCCTGGGCCGAGCAGGAGGCCGAGGACGCCATCGAGTGGTACCTCGAGGACAAGCGGCTCAAGCGTCTCGGCTCCCGTGTCATCCGCGGCATGATGATCGTGCTCGCGACGACCGGCACCGTGATCCCGCTCGCCGGGGCGGCCGCGAACGCGGACATCCAGAGCTGGGGCTATGTCTTCCTGGCCGCCGCCGCGGGCTGCAAGGGCTTCGACTACTTCTTCGGGCTCTCCACGGCCTGGATGCGGGACATCACGGCGGCGCAGGCGCTGCGCGGCGAGCTGAACGAGTTCCGGCTGGCCTGGTCCGCGGAGCTGTTGCGGGATGTGACGGGTGAGCCGGAGCAGTCGGTGATCGAGCGCCGGATGAACCTGATCGGCGGGCTGCTCGGCAGGATCCGGGCGCATCTGGAGGGCGAGACCGCGGACTGGACCGCGGAGTTCCGGGCAGGACTCCAGCAGTTCCAGGAGCAGGCCGTCGCCCTGCCGGCGCCGCGGGAGGCCGGGGTGCCTGCGGCGGAGCGCTGACCGCCCCCGAGCTGCTCGTCCCGTCCCCCGCCCGCCGAACCCGCGTCGTGGATCCGCCGGCTCCCGAGGATGTGCCATGCAACGCTCCACCCGCTCGGCCGACCGGGCGCGACATGTGTACGTCTCGCGGCCGGCCGTGGCCGCGGGCGCCGCGGACGGTGTGCTGGTGCGGTCCGATCCGACGGGGGCGCGACTGCTGGAGCGGGCGCTGCGCTCGCTCGCCGAGCCCGCGTTCCTGCTGCCGAGGCTCAGTGCCGTCTGGCTCTGGGGCGACGAGATCGTCGCCGAGATGGCGGATGCCCCGGCCCGGCTGCTGCCCGAACAGTGGCGGGCGAGCCGCGACGCGCGGCAGTGGTTCCTCAGCCGGGAGAGCGCGAAGGCGTACGAGGGCCGGGACCCGGGGGCCGGTGGCCCGCCCTACCCGCACGTCGTGACCGTGGGCCGGGACGACGACCTGAGGCTGCTGCTGAACCTCGACGCCGGGACCGGGCTGTGCGCGGTGACGGGTCTCGCGGCGTTCAGGGGCGCGCTCCTGGAGGGGATCGCCGCCGAGCTGGCCACGTCGCCGTGGTCGGGTCAGGCCCGGATCACCTGCGTCGGTGTGGCGCACGACCTCGGATCGCGGTTCCCGGACCGGGTGGAGGTGCTGCCCGACGTCCCGGCGCTCCTCGAATCCCTCCGCGAATTCCCTCGCGAATCCCTCCGTGAATCCTTTCTCGAACCGACGGCGGCCGGGACGGGGGCCGACACCGTTCTCACCGGGTGGGCGCCACGCCCCGCGCACCCCGCGACCGCCGGCCAGGTGATCCTCGTCGGCACCGAGCCCTCGCCGGCCGAGGCCCGCCACCTCGCGCGACTCGCCGCCGGAGGCGGACGGTCGGGGGTGCGCGTCGTCGTCGGCACGGCACGCGAGGAACTGTCCGGCGTGGCGGGGTACGAGATCGAGATCGCCCCGGACGGAAGGGTCTCCGCTCCGCTGCTGGGAGTCGAAGCGGCGCCCGGGTCGGCGCCGCCCGCGCGGACCCGCGCACGGCCGGCGCCCCGGGTGGCGCGGCCCCCTTCCTGGTCGGCCGTCCCGCTCGTTCCGGCACCCCGGCGCGCGGAGGTCGCGGGCGCGTACCGGAGGTTCACCGTCGTCGCGCGGGGCGAGGCGGGACAGGACGTCGTCCTCGAAGCCGACGACTCCACGACCGTCCGGGCCGTCGCCGACCAGCTCGCCCGCCTCGGCCGGCGGCAGACGGCCCTCGACCTGTTCACCGGCGAAGGCGAACGACTGGCCCCGGACGCGCCGCTGGGACGGACACCCCTGTACGACGGCTGCCGGATCTTCCTCGGCGCGCCGCCCGAGGGACCGGTGCCCACGGACGCCGGCGATCTGCCCCCGACGGCGGAGGGCTTCGCGCAGTTCCGCGATCGGTATGTGTCGCCGGGTGCGGGAGGCACGCTGTCGTTCGACCGGCGGGCGGCACGGCCGGCCGCCGCGCCGAGGCCGGCCGTCGCGGACGGCCCGGACGGGTCCGTGTATTCCCTGGGCAGCGTGGTGCAGCTGGCCTTGGCCTACTGGCGCCAGCGGCTCGACCAGCCGGTCGAGACACGGCCGAGTCTGTCCGGTCCCGGTGAACTCCCGGGCGAGATCTTCGGGGCGCGGACCCGGCTGTGGGAACGCGGCCCGGACCATCCGGACCACCTCGTCCTGCGCCTCGGCCGCAGCGGAAGAGATCCGGTGAGCGTGGACCTCGGGCGCAGCGGCAGCCTCGTCATCGCCGCCGACCGCGACGTGGCCCGCGGACTGGCGGGCTGGCTCGTGGCCCAGACGGTGCTGCTGCACCCGCCTTCCGACGTCGCCGTACGCGTCCTCACCGACGAGACGGGCGAGAAGTTCTGGCACTTCGCGCGCTGGCTGCCGCCCGACGGGCTGATGACCCGAGGCGCCCTGCCGGTGCGAATCAGCCGAGACCCCGCCGCGCACGCCAGGCAGCTCGAAGAGGCCGCGCTGATCGTCCTCGAACGGCTGCGGGGCGCGCCGGGGGCGGGCGCGCTCTGGGGCGACACCGCCCTGGTCCTCGTCCTCGACGACCTGTCGGCACTGCGCGCGAGCGAGTCGGCCGAGCAAGTGCTGCTCCGTGACGGGCCCGACGTCGGCGTGTACGTCATCGCGGTCATGTCGCGCGCCGAGGCCGAGGATCAGCTGCGACCGCTCTTCCGGTACGGGGCCAGGCTGGTGTCGGACGGCGAGGGGCTGTGGCTCTCCGACGACGCCGGGGAGCAGCCGGCGGTGGGGACGATCGGGCCGCGATGCCTCCCCGACAAGATGTCACCGGCCCAACTCGACGCCCTGGCCCGTCTGCTCGCCCCCCTGCGCGACGACTCCGCCGGGGCGGCCGCCCCGCCCGCCGAGCGCCTCCTGGACCTGCTCGACCTGGATCCCCCGGCCGCCGAGCGGATCGCCGACCGGTGGGCGGGCACCCCGCGCTCCCCGGCGGCCGTGCTGGGCGGCTCCGCCGACCGTCCCTTCGTCCTCGACCTGCGCGGCGACGGCCCGCACGCCCTGGTGACCGGGATGGCCGGCTCCGGGATGGAGGAACTGCTGTGCGCCTGGCTGGCCTCGCTGGCCGTGGCGAACCGCCCCGACGAGCTGAACCTGCTCCTCGTCCACCACGACGGCGGCGAGGCGTTCGCCCCGGCCGCCCTGCTGCCGCACACGGTCGGTGTGCACACCGGACTCGACCGCTACACGGCGGCCCGCGGACTGACCGCCCTCACCGCAGAACTGACGCGCCGTCAGAGACTGGTGAAGGAGGCCGGGACCCGCGACTTCGAGCAGTACACGGTGATCCGCGCGACCGACGCCGCGGACCTGCCCGCCCTGGCCCGCCTCGTGCTCGTGGTCTGCGACCTGGCCGCACTGGAGGAGGAGCTGCCGGAGTTCGTGTCCGGGCTGCTCGACGCCACCCGGCGGGGCCGGGAACTGGGCGTGCACGTGATCCTCGCGACCCGCCGCCCCGCCGACGCGGTCACCTCGGACGTGCTCGACTTCGCCCCGCTCAGAGTCGTCCTGCGGACCGCCGACCCCGCCGACAGCGAGCTGCTGCTCGGCACCCCGGCCGCCGCCCGGCTGGCCCCGGGGCGACAGGGGCTCGCCTATGTGCGCCGCGCCTCCGGCACCTTGGAGCTCGTACGCCGCGCACACCTGAGCCGGCGCCGGGAGCGGGCGTCCCTTCCGCGCGACACGGTCCGGCTCCGGCCGATCGACTGGACGGGCGCCGCGGACCAGGCGGCGGCCACGCCCCCCGCCGCCGGTGCCGCTGACGGCGGCGAGTTCGCCGACCTCGTCCGCGCCGCCGCGCAGGCCGCCGCCACCCTGGACGGGCTGCCCGCACCGCACGTCCCCTGGCCGCCCCCGCTGCCGCTGTCCGTCCGGCTGCGGGAGACCGGCGTCGGGTCGGACACCCTGTGGCCGGTCCGGCCCCGGCCCGGCACCCGGACACCCGTCGTCTTCGGGCTGCGCGACGCACCCGCCACGCAGGGGTTCGAGCAGGCCGCCTGGGACCTCGACCGCGACGGACCCCTGCTCGTCTCCGGTGACACGGGCAGCGGCCGGACCCAGCTGCTGCTCACCCTCGCCGTCGCCGTCGCCGAGCAGTACAGCGCGCAGGACGTCCACCTGTACGCCATCGACGGCCGCTCCGGCGCCCTCGGCGCCCTCACCGACCTGGTGCACTGCGGGGCCGTGGTGAACCTGGAGGAGACGGAACGGATGCGGCGTCTCGTCGACAAGCTCGTCGACACCGTCCGCAACCGCCAGGAACTCTTCGCGCGCACGGGCATCCGGAGCCTGCACGGACACCGGCAGGAGCGCCGCGGTGGCGAGCAGCCGCCGTATCTGGTGCTGCTGCTCGACGGCTGGGAGGAGTTCTGCGACTGGGCGAACCGGACCGGCAACGACGGCTGCGTACGGGACCTGGCCGGTCTGCTCCAGGACACCCGGACCGGCATCTGCCCCGTCGTCACCGGAGGCCAGGACGTACTGGCCCTGCGCCACGGCCTGGACGGCTGCGCCCCTCTGGTGCTGAGGCAGGCCGACCGCGCCGGCTACGAGCGGGCCGGACTCGGCGCACACCCGCTGCCGCCCGCGCTCGGCCCCGGCCGTGCCCGGTACGCCGGGACCGGCGTGGAGACACAGATCGCGCTGCCCGACCGGATCCAGGAGACGGTGGCCGAGACCCGGCGGCGCGACGCCGACGTACCCCTGGTGCGCAAGCCGTTCCGGATCCGCAGCAGCGCCCTCGCCGCTGACCGGTTCTCGCTCGGACCGTCAGGCCGTCCGGTGGGCCGGGAGGACGTGTTCGCCTGGCTGGACCGCAACTACCGGGTCGGCGCGCCCGCCGCGCTGCTGGGCCCCCGCCGCGCCGGGAAGTCGTGGATCGTCAAGGAACTCCAGGAGCGGATGCGGTCCGACGGCCTGGGCAACGTGCAGGAAGTGGTGACGCTGGGCAACCGGAGGCCCGGCGGCTCCCAGGACGACCTCGCCGTCCGGCTCGTGCCCACGCTCGCCCGAGTCGCCCGGCCCGCCGACGCGTTGATGGACCGGGCCGCCGCCGGCGCCGGCTCGTCCCGGCTGGTCCTCCTGCTCGACGAGGTCGGACGGCTCACCGGCTACGACCCGGTGGCCGTGTCCTGGCTGCGCGACCTCGGACAGGCAGGCGCCTGGCTCGTCTTCTGCGGCACCTACAAGGACTGGGACGACGCCTCACGGCACGCGCTGGCCGCGCCCGGATCGAGCTTCGGCAACGACGTCAACAAGTTCCCCCTCGGACCGCTCGCCGAACCGGACGCCCGCGAGTTCCTGACCGGCACCGCGGAGAACGAGGGCGTGGTGATCGAGTCCGCCACCGCCGACCGCATCCTCAAGAACGTCGGCCCCTGGCCCTTCTACCTGCAAGTCGTCGGCGACGCCCTGGTCCGCGCGGCACGCGCCGGCAACACCCTCGCGCTCCACGACGACCGCGAACTGCGCTCCCTCATCGAGCGGGAACTCCTCGTGAACAAGGCCGACGTCTTCCGCTCCCGCTGGAACGAGATCGGCGCCGCCGCCCGCGAGGCCCTGCTGGAGACCCCCGGCACCCCGCCCAAGAACCCCAACGCCGTGCAGGGCCGACAACTGCGCGAGGTCGGACTGCTGCTCTCCCGGAACAAGTGGCTGCTCGACCGGCCCTTCTTCGACTGGATCGACCACGCGTACCACGAACTGCACGACGAGGAGCAGCACCGATGAGCCACTACCGGCCGAGCCGGTCGTTCGACCCGGACCTCGACATCAGGTTCCGCGGTACGCACGTCCCCGCGTGGGCGGCCCCGCTGGTGAAGGGGTACGCGCCGCACGACGCGTGCTGGCTGGTGGTCATGCCCCGGCGCTCCGGCAAGACCTGGCTCGCCGGCGCCGTACGGCACGCCCGGCCCGAGGGACGCACCCGCCTGGTCGACGTACGCAGCGATGCCGACGTACGCGCCAAGGGACTCACCTGTCTGACCAGCGCCAAGGCCGCCCGGCCGCAACTCGGCGACGTGGACGTCGTACTCGTCGACGAACCCGCCATCGGCCCGGCGAGCGGCCGCGCCGGCGACCCCGCCACGCTGGCCGCGGGACTCAAGCGGCTCCGGGAGGAAGGCGTCGTACCCGTCGTCTTCGCCACCCCGGCCGAGCACGAACTGCTCGCCCCGCACCTGGGCGCCGACGCCTGGAAGGACGTAGTGACCCCGCCGCCGGTGACGCGGGAGGAGGCCGCGTGCATGGCGGGCCGCACCCCCGAGTGGGCGCCCGACGTCGTGGACCGGCTGCGCGCCGGGCAACCGGGCTGGCTGCTCACGCCCTTCCTGCTAGAACTCGCCCTCCAGACCGCCGAGGACGAACCCGACCTGCGCACCGACCCCGCCGCGCTCTCCCGCCGGGCCGCCGAGGAGGCCGACAGCCCGCTGCACCTCTACATCGGGCAGTGGTTCCACAACGGCCTCTCCGCGACGCACCGGGCCGCCGTCCGGCGCGAACGCTGGCGCGTCGCCGGGCTCTCCTTCGACGCCGACGAGCGTGACGCGCGGACGATGAAGGAGGTGCTGTGGCCGGTGGCCGCCGACCCCGTGCTCGCCCACCACCTGCCCGAGGTGCTGCGCCTGCACCATGTGTCCGACCTGCACTTCGGCGGCAGCATGCGGTCCAACGTCGACCAGAAGGACCGGACGCAGGCGGGCCGGGCCCTCGCCCGGCTCACCGGCGACGGCACCCCGCTGGAGAGCTACCTGGAGCACGTCGAGCGCCTCGCCGGACAGGGCCGTGCCCCGCACCTGGTGATCGTCTCCGGTGACCTGGTCGACCGGCCGCTGGACCAGCACGGGCAGCAGGCCCTCGCCTGGCTGGACCGGCTGGCCGAGCTGCTGGCCGACCACCCCGACCTGCGCCCGGACGATCCGCGGATCCTGCTCGTGGGCGGCAACCACGACGTCTCCTGGGACCGGTGCCTCGACCCGCGGCCCGGGGCCCGGCACGAGTGGTTCGCCGAGACCTTCCGCGCCTACCCGCACCCCGACCTGGACAAGGACCACCACGCGGACCGCCGCCTCTACGTGCGCTACCCGGACGCCTGTCTGCGGGTGGCGCTGCTCGGCTCGGCCGAGTCGGGCGGCGAACCCGCCCGCAACGACGACCGCGACCGGGTACGCCAACTCCTCGCGGAACTCGCCCGGTCCGAGGACGGCACCCACGTCAGCGACCTGATGGGCGAGCTCGAACGTTACGACCCCGGTGTCGTCGCCCACCCCGTGCTGCGCCGGCTCAAGAAGGAGACCGGCTGCGTCAACCTGGCCGTCGTCCACCACCCCCTGTCCCCGGTCCCGTCCGTGGAGGTGGCCCCGTACGCCGGAGTCGTGAACGCCGGCCAGGCCAAACTGGCGCTGGCCGAGGCGCACACCGCGCTGGTGCTGCACGGCCACACCCACCTGGGCTTCCTCGCCTCGGAACGGCTGATCGACAGCGGCCGGCCCTGGACGACCCGGATCGCCGGCGCCCCCGCGCTGGCCAGCATCCACTCGAACGAGGAGAACGGCTACAACGAGGTCTTCATCGCCCGCGAGGGCGAGGAACACTCCCTCGCGCTGCGCACCGTCCGCTGGCGCAACGGCCAGTGGAAGGCCGACCTCGCCTTCGCCTTCCGCCCCGGCGCGGCCGACGAGTGCGCCTTCGACGAGCTGGGCGCCGACCGTGCCCCACAGACACGGAACTGAGAGAGAGCCTGCCGTGCGTCTCACCCTCACGGTCGTCGACCCCCGCGACGGGACCCGCGCCGACGTCGTCCTCGACGCCGACCCGGAGTCACCGGTCGGCGAGGTGGCCGGCGCGCTGGAGAGCCGGCTCGTCGGGGAGCGGGCCGCGAGCGAGACGCCCCTGTACGTCGACGGACTCGCCGTCGACCCGGCGACCCCGCTCGGCCGGTCCCCCGTCAGGGAGGGGACCGTGGTCAGCCTGCACACCCCGGCCGGCTGCCTGCCCCGCGAGGCCACCGGCATCGTCGAACTGCGCGTCGCCGGCGGCCCGGACGCGGGGTCCGTCCACCGGCTCGGCCTCGGCCGCACCGACATCGGCAGCGGCGCGGCCGCCCACGTGCGCGTCGACGACCCCGAACTGCCGGAACGGGCACTGACCCTGACCGTCGCCCCGGACGGCTCGTGCACGGTGCGGGGGCACGGCGCCGACGACCGGATCACCCTGGACGGGGTGCCGTTGGCCGAACGCGTCGACAGCGGGCCCGAGGGAGTCGAGTGGCCCCTCGACTCGCAGCTCGCCGTCGGCGGCACGCTCCTCGAACTCGTCGCCTATCTGCCGCCCGACGCCGCGCCGCGGCTCGCGGAGGACGGTACGGGGTTCCTCTTCGAGCGTGCCAGGCGGCTGCTGCCGGCATTGGAGCACGCAAGCCGTGAGCCGGTGTTGATTCCCCGGTCCCCGGTGGGCCGGTCCCGGCCACCGCTCTCGGAATTTCTGTTCTACCGAGTGGCGCCGCTGGTGCTGATCGGCTTCGCCGTGGTCGAGTCGGTGCTCACCCAGCGTTGGTACTGGCTGGCGCTCACGCCGATGTCGCTGGTGATGTTCCTGCTGGGGCTGAGACTCGGACTGGGGTCCGGGGCGCGGAACGCGCCCATGACGAAGGAGACCCAGGAAACCCTCGGCACCGAACTCCGCCTCCTCCGTCGCGCGGCCCCCTCCCCGGGAGCCGTCCTCTCCCTCGCCACCGGCCCCCGCGCAGGCCTTTGGGAGCGCAGCCGCGGCGATCAGGACCACCTGCTCGTACGAGTCGGTACCGGCCCCACCGAGGGCTCGCTCAGCGCGTGGGTCCCGACGGACAAACCCGTCACCCTGCCGCTCGGCGACCTCGGTGTGATCGGCGTGGCCGGTCCCGGTGACGCGGCCCGGGCGTCGGGGCGGTGGATCGTGGCCCAGCTCGCCGCCCTGCACAGCCCGCTCGACGTCCGTGTGTACGTCCTCACGGCGAAGTTCGCGGAGCACTCCTGGGACTGGCTGCGATGGCTTCCGCACGCCCGCCCCGTCGGCGGCGCCGACACCGACACCACCGTCGGCACGGACGCCGGGACCGTCGGGCGCCGTATCGGTGAGCTGCTCGGCTTCCTCCAGGAACGTCAGCGGGACCGGGAGGGCGGCGGCAACCCCGACGCGTCCGCGGACCCCGACATCGTCGTCGTCTGCGACGGTGTCCGGCACCTGCTCTCGTTCCCCGGCATGGTGATGCTGCTGCGGGAAGGACCGGCCGTCGGAATCCGCCTGCTCTGCCTGGACACGGACGAACGGTTCCTGCCCGCCGAGTGCCGGGCCATCGTCGTGGCCGAACCGCCGCCCGGCCCCCCGGTCCGTGACCTCTGGCACGCCGCCGCGACGGCCGCGGCCGAACGCCCGGCCTCCCACACCCGGCCGGTACTGCGGCTCCGGGTCGAGACCGCGCACGAGCCCCGCGAGCGTGACGTACGGCCCGACTTCGTCTCCCCGGCGTGGTGCGAGCGGCTGGCCCGCTCCCTTGCCCCCCTGCGGGACGTCGGCGGCGGCACCGCGAGCTCGGCCCTGCCCACCCGGACCCGACTGCTCGACGTACTCGAACTCGAACCGCCCACCGGGCAGGCCGTGGCCGAACGCTGGACGTCGAGGCCCCCGTCGACGTTCGCCGTCATCGGCGAGACCTACGACGGCCCCTTCGGCATCGATCTCCGACGCGACGGGCCGCACGCGCTCATCGCGGGTACGACCGGTTCCGGCAAGTCGGAACTGCTCCAGACGGTCATCGCCTCGCTCGCCGTCGCCAACTCGCCCGAGCACCTCACGTTCGTGCTCGTCGACTACAAGGGCGGGTCGGCGTTCCAGCGTTGTGACCTCCTCCCGCACACGGTCGGCATGGTGACCAGCCTCGACCCCTACCTCGTCCAGCGGGTCCTGGACTCGTTCACCGCCGAACTGCGGCGCCGCGAGCACCTGCTGGCCGCCGCCGGCGCCAAGGACATCGAGGACTACCACGACCTGCGGCGGCGGGATTCAGGAAACCCGGGCGACCTCGGCCCCCTGCCCCGGCTGGTCATCGTCATCGACGAGATCGCCTCGATGGTCCGCGACCTGCCCGACTTCATCACGGGGGTGATCAACGTGGCGCAACGGGGCAGATCCCTGGGCGTCCACCTGGTGCTCGCCACCCAGCGGCCCAGCGGTGTCGTCTCCGCGGAGATCCGCGCCAACACCAACCTGCGGATCGCCCTGCGTGTCACCGACGGCGCCGAGTCCCAGGACATCGTCGACTCGCCCGAGGCCGGGAGGATCCCGAAGTCCACGCCCGGTCGCGGCTACGCCCGTCTCGGTCACTCCACGCTCATCCCCTTCCAGGCGGGACGTGTCGGCGGCCGCCGTGCGGGTACCGCGGGTTCGGCGCGGCGCACCCCGTGGGTCGCCCCTCTGACCTGGTCGGATCTGGGCCGGGCGGCCATGGAGCCGCCCAGGGCGGTGCCGGACCGGGAAGAGGACCTCATCACCGATCTCGACGCGCTCGTCCGTGCCGTCCGCGACGCCCACACCGCGCTCGGCCTGCCCCGCCCGCACAGCCCGTGGCTGCCCCCGCTGCCCGAACTCCTCCTGCTCGACGAGACCGGCCCCGCCGGGACCGAGGAGGCGCGGACCGGTCCCGGCACGCTGCCTCCGGTGGCGTTCGGGGTCGAGGACCTGCCCGCCGAGCAGCGCCGCCGCCCGGTCCTGGTCGACTTCGCGGGCTTCGGCCACCTCCTGATCGGCGGCGCCCCCCGCTCGGGCCGCTCACAGGTCCTGCGCACCATCGCCGGAGCGCTGGCCCGCGCCCATTCCTGTGCCGACGTACATCTCTACGGCGTCGACTGCGGCCACGGCGGACTCGCCGCGCTGGCCGGACTCCCGCACTGCGGCGCCCTGGTCACCCGCCGCGAGACCGAACGCGCCGCCCGGCTGATGTACCGGCTGACGGACGAACTCAGGCGCCGCCAGGACGTGTTGGCCGGTCAGGGGTTCGTCGGCATCGCCGAGCAGCGGGCCGGCGCCGAACCGGGGCGGCGGCTGCCGTACCTGGTCGTGCTCATCGACGGCTGGGAGGGGTGGCTGCCGACCTTCGGCGAGTACGACTTCGGCGGGCTCACGGACGCGGTGTACACCCTGATACGGGAGGGCGCGGGCGTCGGCATCCATCTCGTCGTCACCGGTGACCGGCAACTGCTCGGCGGCCGGATCGGCACCCTGACCGAGGACAAGTACGGGCTGCGGCTGTTGGACCGCGCCGACTACTCCCTGATCGGCGTGCGGTCCGGTGACGTCCCCGCGGAGATGCCGGCGGGCCGGGCGCTGCGGGCCGAGCACGGCACGGAGGTCCAGTTCGCGCTGCTGGCCGAGGAGGCGACGGACCAGGCGCAGACCGAGGCCCTCGCCGCGATCGGAGCTGCGGCGGCGGTCCGCGACAGCGACGTTCCCCGTCAGCTGCGCCCGTTCCGCGTCGACGCGCTGCCCGGCCGTATCTCCTTCGAGGAGGCGTGGCGGCTGCGCGATCCGGAGAGTTCGCGGTCCGGGCTGTGGGCGCTGGCCGGGGTCGGCGGCGACGAGATCACGGCGTACGGCCCCGACCTCGCGGCCGGCGTCCCGGCTTTCGTCATCGCCGGACCGCCGAAATCGGGCCGCTCCACGACGCTGCTGAACATGGCCAGGTCCTGTCTCGTCCAGGGCGTACGCCTGGTCGTGGCGGCCCCGCGTCCCTCGCCGTTGCGGGACCTGGCGGGGGCGGCGGGTGTCCTCGCGGTCTTCACCGGACCCGACGACCTCCCCGAGGACGAGTTCGACCGTGCCGTCGAGTCGGCCACCGCCGAGTCGCCGATCGTGGTGGTCGTCGACGACGCCGAGGCCCTCCGCCACTGCGCCGCCGCCGCCTCCCTCCAGCGGCTGGTGCAGCGCGGCGCGGAGCAAGGGCTCGGGCTCGTGCTGGGCGGCGACGAGGAGGGTCTCTGCTCGGGGTACTCCGGTTGGCAGTTCGATGCGAGAAGGGCCCGGCGCGGGCTGCTGCTGTCGCCCCAGATGTCCCTCTCCGGCGAACTGCTGGGCCTGCGGATCCCGAGGAGTGCGGTGGGCTATCCGGTGCAGCCCGGCAAGGGGCTGCTGCACCTGGGTGACGGCCGGCTCCTGTCCGTGTCGGTGCCTTCGGCATGAGGCTCCCGCCGCGTTGGCACGCCGGATGCCGGTGTTCCTAGACTCGTAGGGGACGTCCCGCCCGGCGGCCGGCCGGCGCGGTGGGTCCGGTGCGGGAAGGCGGTGGCGCTGCATGCCGTACGTCGCGGTGAGTGCGATCAGCCATCCAGGACTGCTGCGCGAGCGCAACGAGGACAGCCTCGTCGTCGGACCGTGGACGCTGTGCGCCACCGTCACCGAGAACCCGCAGACCCTGATCTTCCCGCTGGGCACGCCCCTCGTCGTGGCCGTCGCCGATGGGCTCGGCGGGCATCCCGGCGGCGACCTGGCCAGCGCCCTGGTGGTCCGCCGGATCGCCTCGCTCGGCCCCGCCCTGACCGGCGAGGTCGCCGTCCGTGACGCCCTGAACGCCTGCAACCGCGCCGTCTACCAGGCGGCCGGGGGCGACCGGGGCGGGGAGCTCAGCGCCATGGGGACGACGATCGCCGGGGTCGTCGTCCAGCCCGACTCGCTCATGGCGTTCAACGTGGGCGACAGCCGGGTCTTCGCGGCGTCGGACGACGGCCTGCGCCAGCTGAGCGTCGACGACAGCCCGCCGCACCCCGCCGGGCGCACCACCTCGCTCGTCACCCAGTGCCTGGGCGGCTCGCCCACCTATCGCGCCGTCCATCCCCATGTCGCCGCCGGGCCCCTGCCCCCCGGCGAGCGCTATCTCGTCTGCTCGGACGGGCTGACGGACCCGCTGCCGGAGGAGGCACTGGAGGAGGTGCTGCGGGAGCACGACGACGGCCGGGCGGCCTTCGAGCTGTGGAAGGCCGCCATCGAGGCGGGCGGGCCCGACAACATCACGGTGGCGGTGGTGCGGGTCGGGCAGGAGTGAGTGCGTCTGTCCGGGGGTGCGTGCGTGGGGCCGGCGGTGCGCGCGTAGGTCCGGCGGTCCCAGGTGTCACAGGATCTTGCGCTGGACCATGATCGACAGCACCAGGGCGCCCGGCAGCAGCGGCACCCAGACCGTCAGGACGCGGTAACCGATGACGGTGGCCGCGGCCAGGCCCATCGGGGCGCCGAAGGTGACCATCGTGAACACCAGGGCGGCGTCCACGGGCCCGATGCCGCCCGGCGCGGGCACGGCGCCGGCCGCGGTGCTGGCGAGGAGGTGGGCGAGGACGACCTGCGTCCAGGACAGCGGCAGACCGAGCGCGAAGCCGACCGAGGCGATCACGCTCGCCTGGAGCAGCGGGGTGGCGGCGGCTCCGCCCCAGAGGGCGAGGACACGGCTGGGCCGGGTGTGCAGGATCCGCGCGTCGGTCAGGGCGGTGCGCAGGAAGCGGAGCAGGGGGCGCCGCAGCGGCCGTACGACTGTCACGAGCACGCCCGCCGTGACGAGGCCGAGCGTCACGCCCGCGGCGACCATGAGCAGCGTCCGTTCGTCCGGGACGAGTTGGCCGAGGTGCAGCAGGTCGGGGAAGGCCACGAGGAAGGCGAGGAGCACAGCCGTCTTCGCGATCGGCTTGACCAGCGAGTACAGGGCGAGCGACGCGGTGGCCCGGGCCAGGGGGATGCCGCGGTTCTGGAGGAAGCGAAGGGTGACGGCATGGGCGCCGAGGCCGGCCGGGAGCACCTGGTTGGCGGCGCCGGCGGCGAACTGCGACGCGAGCAGCAGGCCCGGTGGGAGCCGTTCCGGCAGGGCGCCCTGGCGGACGACCGCGGCGATCACCCAGCCCATGCAGGTGAAGAAGAGCCCGGCCAGCAGCCACCCGGGGTGGGCGGAGGCGAGCCGGACGGCGCCGTCGCGCACGGTGTGCCAGTCGGCCACCGCCCACGCCCCGATCAGCAGCAGCGGGAGCAGCGTCAGGGCGTGGCGTACCAGGCGGGCGGGGGAGACACGGGAACAGGCGGGAGC
>NZ_JAKEIP010000078.1 GCF_021474425.1 Streptomyces muensis
CCCCGAACCCTGCCTCCTCGCCCCCGAGCAGGTCACCGAGTACCCCGACCCCATGGAACTGGAGCCGGACCTCGCCGCCCGCCTCGAGGACCCCGACACCTGGGACGGCGACGAACTCGCCTACCTCAACGATCTCTCCTACGCCCCCGGTTCGAAGGTCGGCGGCTGGCCCGCCTGGGGCCTGACCGACCCCGAACCCGTGCCCTGCCCCGCCTGCGAGGCGCGGATGACCCCGCTCCTCACTCTCGCCTCCACCGAGTGGACCGACGAGTCCGCCTCCTGGACCCCCCTCGAAGACCACGGGTCATCCCCCACCCCGGCAATGCTTCAGGTAGCCGACGCCGCCACCCTCCAGCTGTACGCCTGCCCCACCGACCCGCACCACCCTCACCAGGCCCGTGTGCAGTAACCGCCGAACCCGCCCTCGCCGCGTTTCTCACCCGCGCCACGGAGCCAGCCGGCTCCGTGGGGAGCCCGGCATGAGCGAGCACCTGGAGCACTGCGCCGTCGTCGCGGTCTGGGAAAAGCACAGCGCCATCGGACACCACTACGAAGAGCTGCTCGCAGACTGGAGGGGCATCGCCTGGGCCGTATCCCTCGTTCGGCGAGACGGTCCATCCCGGCGAGGACACCCCTGACTACAACCCGATCTGCCCCTGCCCGGGCCAGATGCCGCGGGCCTTCTGCATGGGGCGCGCCGACTGCGGTCAGCACCGCTGCGCCCACACGAACCTCCTGTGACCTCGCCCTCCGCAACCTCACAGGTCGCCGAGCGGAACCTGGGATACTCCCGGACGCCAGACGTCGGGCATGCCCTGTTTACCTGTGAGCCCGGAACCCTGTTCTCCCACGCAAGCGCGTTCCGCCTGTGAGGCTGTGACATGGCGGGTCGGCCCGGTGCCTGCGCTTGGGACTCGCCGATCGCGTGGCTGCCGAAAGCCCTGCGCCACGCATACACGACTACGACAGACTCGACAGTGATGTGGGCGGCTTCGAGGTATCCGGAGAGTCCACAGTCCCCTGCACTCGACGGCGAACCCCCAGCTCACCCGTGCGGGAGCAAGGCAAATTGGCCGTATCTCGTCTGCCGTCCCACGACGCCACACAGGCTTAATGATGCTCCCGCGCCACGCACTGCGCGGGTGGTGTGACGACAGCACGGGGGAACCATGGATCACACGGGCGGCATCGGAGTACCACCTCCCGGGACACCTCCCGGGCCGCCACCACAGCTTCCGCCCCGGCCCCCGTCTCAGCCTCCGCAGGCGCCTCCTCAGATACCGCCGATGCCGCTGCCTCCGCGCAGGGGAAAGCCGCTGGAACTCCGGGTCCAGCGGCAGATCCTGTGGGTGGGGTCGGCGGCGGTTCCGTTGCGCAATGTCAGCTGGGTCGAAGTGTTCAGGCTGAAGCCCGCCTGGGGCAAGGCCGGCATCTACTTCCTGCTGTTGGTGGTCCTGGCCTACTTGGTCTCCGCCCGGCTCGACTCCACGGACGGGGGCGGCGGCTCTGCCCCGGGCGTCCTGACCCTGTTCGCCCTGGTCGTTGTCTGCGCCGTCCTGCTCTGGTCGAGGAAGCCGGTGCTGGTCGTCGAGCTGAACAGCGGTTCCAGGGTCGTCCTGACCCTGCCGACCATGGATGAACTGCGGGTGATCGCCGGGCAGATCGTGTACGCGATCGACCACCCGGAATACGAGTTCTCCGCCGTCCTCGAGCAGCACAACACCACGAACAACTTCGGTTCCGTCGTCAACATGAACGGCGGCAGGGGAAACACAGGGATCAGACTATGAGCGACACATCGAACTACTACGGAGACGTCGTCAACGTGAAGGCGCCGAAAGGATCATTGGCATCATCACGGCACCGTAGTCCACAACGACAGCACCGCTCAGGACACTGAGCTCCAAGCCGCAGTGAGGGACCTCACCTGTCTCCTCAACGACCTGCGCCCGGAGCTCACCTCGGGCCAGGCTCAGGCCGTGGACAACCTGCTGCCCGCGCTTACCCCCGACCGGGCCGACCTACGTGAGGGCGGCATGATCCTGGCGTCCGTCTCGCAGATCGCGCCGACCGTGGGCGAGGCGGGTAGGCCCGTCATGGAGGGGCTGGCGCGGCTGCTCGCGCTGCTGGGCTGACGGGCCTGCCCTGGTGGAGAGGGTCATGGCGTACGCCGTCGGCAAAGCAGCGAACCCGGGCCACGGTCCAGGCTGCGGTGTTGCGGTTTTCTGCGGACACGAGGACGCCGAGGGTGTGTTGAAGGCACTCCGTGGGCGGGACGGCCAAGGCGTGGGGCGTCCATACCTACTCCGGGGTGCTGCCCTTGGGGTGTGCCGCGGGTCCGCGAACCCGTGCAGCGGGGTCCGCGGACGTGTTGGCCTCTCGCGGGTGGAGGGTCAGGCGGGGAGAGCCTCGATGCGGGCGGGCACGTGCTTGTGCCACGGGACGCCGGCGATGGGGTCGCGCCGGCGCAAGTCGGTGAGGGTGTTGAGGGCGACGCCGGTGCGTTCGATCCCGCCGTGGCCGGTGGGCAGGTCGAGACCGAAACCGTTGGGCAGGGCGGCGTGTCCAGCCTGCATGCGGTCGTCGATCTCGACGGTGGCGTTTGCGGTGCCGCGTTCGGTGGTGATCCGGGCGGGCGCCCCGTTGTCGAGTCCGAGCTGCTCGGCGTCGTGCGGGCTGATGCGCAGCGTGCCGCCCTTGTCGCGCAGGCGCCAGGTGGTGTCGCGAATGATGGTGTTCGCGGTGAACGCACGCCGCTGGCCGGCGGCCAGGACGATCGGGAACTCCTCGGTGGTGTGCACGGCCGGAGTGGTGTCCAGGCCGGTGTGCAGTTCGAGCAGTTCGGGGATGGGAAGCGGGATGCGGTGGCCGGGATGAGGCACGTAGCCCCAGGCGTCGTCGTACTCGTCCTCGGTGAAGGTGACTCCGGAACGGCCCTTGAGGATCGCTTCGAACAGGGCTTCCGCGTCGCCGTGCCCGGCGCGGCGCATGGCCTTGGGGTACTCCTTGGCGATGCGCTGGCAGAGCGCCCACAGCACAGCGGCGGAGCGGGCACCGTCGGGCAGGGTGGGGCCGAGGGTTTCGTACAGCAGATACGGGGCCAACTTGATGGTGCTCTTGTCGAGGACAGCCAGGGCGGCGAAAGCGAGTTTGTACGGGGTGCGGCCGAGGCGGGCCGCGGCGCGCAGCAGGGAGAGGCGGCTACGGGGGACGGCGCCGAGTTCCCGGACCAGGCGGGCGTAGATCTCGGGTTCGGTCAGCGTGCCGGGCAGTGGGTCGAGCACGGGGGCACGCAGGTGGAAGGTGTTGTGCGGGAACTCGAAGGTGAAGAAGGTCGCTTCCCACTTCTCGTACTGGGACGCGGCCGGCAGCACGTAGTCGGCCCGGCGCCCGGTCTCGGTCAGCGCGATGTCGATGACGACGACCAGGTCGAGTTTGTCGAGGGCCTCGGCGAAGGCGGCGGAGTCGGCAAGGGAGTGCGCCGGGTTGGAGGACTCGATGACCATCGCCCGGAACCGGTCGGGATGGTCGTTGAGGATCTCCTCGGCGATGACGTTGCAGGGCACCAGGCCGCCGGGCATCCGCGCGCCGGTGACGGGGGTGCGGCGCGGGCGGGTGCTGTAACGGGCGAGCGGTACGACCCATGAGTGCGGCTGCATCGCGCCCTGCTTGGCGAAGTTGCCGGTCAGCAGCCAGATCAACTTGTTGAGGTAGGAGACCAGGGTGCTGTTGGGGCCCTGCTGAACGCCCAGGTCCTCGTACGTCGAGACGCTGGAGGCGGACGCAACCCGGCGGGCCGTCGTGCGCAGGAGTTCCTCGTCCAGTCCGCACGTGGCGGCGCAGTGAGCGACGTCCACAGCCTTCAGCTGCTCGAGTACGGTTGCCGCCCCGGTCGTGTGGATGTCGAGGAAGGCGTGGTCGACGAGGTTCTCCTGGACCAGGACGCCGAGGATGCCGGACAGGCACCAGGCGTCGGTTCCGGGCCTCAGTTGCAGGTGGATGTCGGCGAGGTCGGCGGTCTCGGTCCGCACCGGATCAATGACGATCATGGTGCGGGCGGGGTCCTTGGCGATGTCCTTGAGCACGGTGCGGGCCCGGGAGACCCCGTGGGTCTGCCAGGGGTTCTTGCCGATGAAGATCGAGACCTCGGCGTTCTCGAAGTCCCCGACGGTGTGACCGCCCGTCAGATGGGCGTCGACGAAACCTTCGCCGGTCTTCTCCTGGGCCAGGGGGTTGGAGCGGTAGCGAGCGCCCAGTGCACCCATCAGGGCGCCGCTGTAGGCGCCGCCGAGGTGATTGCCCTGGCCTCCGCCGCCGTAGAAGAAGATCGACTTGCCGCCGTGAGTGTCGCGCACCGACTTCAGGCGGGCGGAGATCTCGCGCACAGCGGTGTCCCAGTCGATGGGGGTGAAGCTGCCGTCTGCCTCTCGGCGCAGAGGCGTGGTCAGGCGTTCCACACCGTTCTGGTAGTGGTCGAGGCGCAGGGCCTTGTTGCAGGTGTAGCCGCTGGTGGCGACGTGTTCTTTGTCGCCACGGATCTTTGCGAAGCGCCGGCCGTCGGTCTGGATCTGGATGCCGCAGTTGTTCTCGCACAGAATGCATGCGGTCTTGTGCCAACTGGCAGTGTCGGCCTGGTCAGTCATGTGATTTCTCCTCGTCAACACCGCCAACCGTTTTGGCGTGGGAGTCCGCAGCCAGGGGGTGGGGCGCGGCGGGTGGGGAGGTGCGGACCGTGAGGTCAGCCCATGGGATTGGTGGTGTCGCGCAGCGTGGCCAGGGCAGGGGCGTACATGCGGGCCTTGATGGTGCCGAGGGTGTCGCCGGCCTTGTTCACCTGCGCCTGGGCGATCTCGATCGCGGTGGAGCGCACGGAGTCCTCGCTGACCGCCTGGTCGACGATGCCGGCGGCCGCGGCGTCGGCGCCGCCGTAGCGGCGGGCGGTGAGCATGGCCGCGTGGGCGGTCTGAGGCGACAGCCGGGACTGGATCAGGGCGGCCATGCCGGGGGTGAAGGGGATGTTGATGTCCGCTTCGGGCAGGCACCAGTAGCCGCGGTCGGCGCGCATCACGCGGAAGTCGTGGGCGAGGGAGAACATCGCGCCGGCGGCGAAGGTGTGCCCCTGCAGCGCGGCCACGGTGATGACCGGCAGCGACAGCATCCGTGCGAACAGTTCATGGACCGAGATGACGTAGTCCTGGTGCTGGTCGGCGTGGGCGAACAGCCAGTCCAGGTCGAGGCCGTTGGAGTAGAACTTGCCGGTGGCGGCGGTGACCAGGGCGCGAGGGCCCTCCGCCTTCTCGACCTCGTCGAGCGCGGCGTTGACGGAGTTGATCCAGTCAGGGTGGAAGCGGTTCTCGTCGCCCCCGAGGTCGAGTACGAAGACGCTTTCCTGACGGTCGAGCGTGGGCATGAGTCCTCCTGGATGTGGGTGGGATGGGGTGTGCGCCACGCCTGTGGCAAGTGGCGCGGCTCAGGGACGGCGAGGCAGGGTGAGGGCGAGCAGCTCGTGGATCTCGGCTGCGGCCGCCTCGAGTGGGGCGGTGCTCTCTTCGGCACGGCACATGATCACCGCGCCTTCGACCGCGGCGATGACGAACGCGGCCAATCGTTTGCTGCGCTCCTCCGCCAGGCCGTTTTTCAGGAACAGGGAGGCTAGGGCCTCCTGCCAACGGGCGAAGACGGCCGCCGCCGAGCGGGCCAGCTGCGGCGCGTCGTCGTTGGTCTCAACGGCCACCGCCACGATCGGACAGCCGCTGCGGAAGTCGCTGTCGACGAGCCGTTGACGCCAGAGCCCGAAGAAGGCGTCGATCGCCGCCAGCGCGTCATCAGTCTGCATGGCGGCGTCGATCAGCCCCGCGATGAAGTCACCCGCGAGCGCGACCGCCTCGTTGATCAGCTGCGCTCGCCCGTCGGGGAAGTGGTAGTAGACCGAGCCGCGCGGGGCGTCGCCGTGAGCGAGTACCCGGTCGACACTCGTGGCGCTGGCCCCGTACTCGGCCAACAGCACAGCTGCACTGAGGATCATCCGGTCACGGCTGTCACTCTTGCGCGGGCTCACCCGCCCCACCACCTTCCTGATGCTGATGCCCGTCGAGCGTGGCTACCTGTGAGTAACTTATGTTATATGCCATAGAACATGCAAGAGGGAGATCGCTGTTTTGGCCTGGCTACGTGTCCTTGAGGAAGTCCGGTCTGCCTCTGAGGGAGAGCAGGTGAGGGCCGGGTTATGGCCACGACAGTGGAAGCGGTTGTGGCCGAGGGTGAGGGTGGTGTTACGTGCCTCGGGGGTAAAAGGACGCTGGCTGGTGCGCCGCGCGGACCGCAGGCGGTGGAAGAGCTGAAAGCCGCCCTGCGGAGCAAGCTGGTCGAGGACAAGCTGCTGCGGTGCCGCAAGCTGCGCATCGACACGCGCACCTCATTGGTGCCCCGGCAATGCAGCGCGTCGAGGCCATGAAGCGCCGGGTGTGGTGCGTCATGGCAAATTTGCCGCCGCGCGTGCGGCAGATGCTTCTGCCTCACAGACGGGGAAGTTGAACCGTTCGACGGCGGCGGCCGGAGACGACCTACCGGTTCATCGACGGGCTGTGGCAGTTCCTTCGCCCGGCTGCTACCTCCCCAGTCGAGGCGGGCCGCGTCCAGCAGTGTGGTGAGCCGGAGGCGAAGAGCGTCGAGTCGCGCGCCTGGTGGGCTGCGGCGGCGCCCCGCTCCACCTCGCCCCTCCTACCTGGAGTGTTGCCCGGCTTCAGGAAATGAGCACGATCCGTCCGTTCAGGTCGCCCTCAGCCAGCCGGGCGTGGGCCTTGGCGGCGGCGTCCAACGGAGGTGGGCCGTGGGCCGTAGCCCGTGGCAGGGTCGGCCAGTCGGTTTTGCCCTGCTTCCACCGAGTAAGCCAAGGGCGAGAAGCGTCACCCGTACAGGCCCGAGTCGTGTCCCATCCGCCCCACCAGCGGGCACCAATACGAGAACCTTCTGACCTGCGGAAACGTAGCTGGGAGGGGGTTTCGGGAGCAGTGGCCGCGTGGGCGCGTGCAATTGACGCGACACCTTTCACGGTCATGCCTCGACTACAAGGTCCTCCAACGGCTTCGAGCAGCAGAGAAGGACCTTGTTCTGAGCGATCTCGCGCGGGCGGATGCCTCCGTTGTGGCGCATGTCGACGGAGCCTGAGAGCAGGGTCGCCTTGCAGGTGCCGCACATGCCCTGGGCGCAGGAGGCCGGCAGGCTGAGCCCGGCTCGGGAGGCGGCGGCGAGGATCGCGGTGTCGGGGGCGCACTCGATCGTGCGGCCGCTGCGCGTGAACTCGATCTTGAAGCCGGCGAGTGTTCCGGCGGCAGGCGAGGCCTCGGCCGCCGCGATCTGCGTCTCGAAGGTGAAGCTCTCCTCGTGGTAGTGGTCCATGTCGAGGCCCGCGTCCGAGAGCATGGTGCGTACGGCGGCCATGTAGGGGCCGGGGCCGCAGGTGAAGACCTCGCGGTCGAGGAAGTCGGGGGCGACCTGTCGCAGCGTTTCGAGCGTCAGTCGGCCGCGGTATCCGCCCCAGGGTGCGTACGGCCGGTCCTCCTCGCAGACGTGGACCACGCGGATGTTGGGCGCGGTCGCGGCGATGAGGTCGAGTTCGTGACGGAAGACGATGTCCGCCGGGGTGCGGGCGCTGTGCACGAACACCACGTCGGCCGGGTCGGCCAGGTCGTACAGCGTCCTCGTCATGGACATCGACGGCGTGATGCCGACGCCCCCGGACAGGAAGAGGTACTTGGACGACGGGTGCCGGGCTGTGGAGAAGTCTCCGAGCGGGCCGTGTGCGCGCACGGTGTCGCCGGGCTTGAGGTGGTCGTGCAGCCAGTTCGACACCAGTCCGCCGGGTACGCGCTTGACCGTGATCGAGAGGAGGAAGGGGCGCGTGGGCGGGGAGGAGATGGTGTAGCAGCGCTGCACGGGGCGGCCGTCGATGTCGACGGTCAGTGTCACGAACTGGCCCGGGTCATGCCGGAAGAGGCGGGGTTCGGCGTACTCGAAGACGAACGTGGTGACGTCGTGAGTGAGCGGGTGGACCTGGCGGCACACCAGCAGTTCCTCGGTCTCGGTCATCGCTGCTGCTCCAGGTGTGCCTCGAGCCGGGTGACGTACCAGTTGACGAACGCCTCGACCTGAGCCTCCGTCGGGGCGTACGGCCCCGGCACATAGGCCGGGCTGCTCACGCCCCGCTGGGCGCGCTCGACGAAGACGGCGTCCTGGACGTTCGTGGCCTTCCAGACCTTGGTCAGGGTGTCGAGGTCGTAGTCGACGCCTTCGACGGCGTCGGCGTGCACCAGCCAGGTGGTGCGCACGAGGGTGCGGTCGGGGCCGAGGGGGATCGCGGAGAACGTGATCGCGTGGTCGGCCATGAGGTGGAACCAGGCGTTCGGCTGGGTGTGGAAGGACAGTCGGCCCAGGCGGGCGGTGGGGAAGTCGGCCAGCAGGCGCTTGCAGGCCGCCGTGCCGTCGGCGGTGTAGGACTCGCCGGCCCCGTCGAGGGGTTCGCGCTGGATGCGGAAGCCTGTCGGGCGGGTGTCCAGTTCCTCGATCGTGGCGTAGGGCAGACCGAGTTCCTCGTAGGTCGCACGCGCATCGGCGTCGGCCCGCAGGAAGCGTTCGTACGTCGGGCGCAGGACCGCAGGGACGTCCTGCTCCTGGTAGCCGTAGATGGGGAAGTAGCAGGCCTGGAGCTCGGGGTGGCCGGTGCAGTGGTAGCACTCCCGGTTGTTCTCCAGGGTCAGCTTCCAGTTGGCGTTCTCGATCAGGTCGATCTGCGTGGCGACCTTCGCCCTGGCCAGGTTGTGCGGGGCGAGGTAAGGCTCGACGCGGGTGATGATCTCGTCGAAGTCGGCGGGCGGTTCCGCGGCGAGGCAGATGTAGACCAGTCCGGCCACTGTGCGCACGTGCACGGATCGCAGCCCGAAGCACGAGCGGTCGAAGTCGGGCGCCTGGGACTCGGCGTGCAGCAGCTTGCCGTCCACGCCGTACGTCCAGTGGTGGTAGCCGCAGACGATGTTGCCGACCGAGCCGCGCTCCTCGTTGAGGATGCGGGCGCCGCGGTGGCGGCAGACGTTGTGGAAGGCCCGTACGTCCTCGTCGTCGTCGCGGACGATGATGACGGAGTACGGCCCGAGCGTGACGGTGACGTAGTCGCCGGGCTCGGGGACCTCGGCCTCGGTGGCGACGAATATCCAGTGCCGGGCGAAGACCGCTTCGACGTCGAGGCCGAAGAGCTCCTCGCTGACGTAGAACGGGGCTTCCAGGCTGTGTCCGACAAGGCGCCGGGTGACGAGGTCGCCCACTGCGGCGGTGGGTGTCGCAGGGTTCATCGCATGTCTCCGGTGAATCTCAGGAGTTGACGTGGCGTTCGGGTTCAGATCGGCAGGCACAGCCGGAGCGCGTCGTAGATCGCGGCATGGATGTTGCGGGAGGTGACGGCGTCGCCGATGCGGAACAGTTCGTAGCGGCCCTGCTCGTTGCGGACCACCGTCTGCTGCTCGTGGGCCAGCAGGGCGCGCAGGTCGACCTCGCCGAGGTTGGTCGAGCCGGGGAGGAGATCGGTGTACAGCTCGTCGTTCGGCAGCGTGCCGTGCTCCACGATCACCTGGTCGACGATCCGCTCGGTCTCGGCCTCGGTGTACTCGCTGTACAGCGTCGCGGCGAGGCGGCCGTCGGGCGTGCGGCGCACGGAGCGCAGCCGCTGGGTGAGGGTGATTGTGACGCCGTACTCGGTGAACGTCCTTATGTACGCGGGGGAGTTCATGCTGCCGACATCGGGTGCGAGCGTGCGCTCGGGGGTGACGTACTCGATCCGGGCACCGGACCGGGTCAGCATCTCCACGGCGTCCATGGCCGGGTAGCCGCCGTGGTCGTCGTAGACCAGGATCGCCCCGCGCGGGTTGCGTAGCGAGCCCGTCATCACGTCCCAGGTGTCGGAGACCAGTTCTTCGCCCTTGGCGAGGAAAGCGCGGTTGGGCATGCCGCCGGTCGCGACGATCACGACGTCCGGGTGTTCGGCGAGGACGTCTCCGGCCTCGGCATACGTCCCGAGTCGGAAGTCGACGCCGAGATGCTTGCACTTGAGGAAGCGCCAGTCGACGATCTGGATCAGATCGTGGCGGCGGGGGTTGGACGCCGCGAGCCTGATCTGACCGCCTGGCTGGTCGCCGGCCTCGAACAGGACGACGTCGTGGCCGCGTTCGCCCAGCACCCGGGCCGCTTCGAGACCGGCGGGCCCGGCACCGACGACCACTGCCTTCTTCCGGCGGCCGATGGTGGGCGAGATGACGTGGGGCAGCTGGAGTTCGCGGCCGGCGGCCGGGTTGTGGATGCACTTGGTGTCGCCGGAGTCGTAGATGGCGTCCAGGCAGTAACTAGCGCCGACGCAGGGGCGGATGCGGTCCTCCTGGCCGGACTTCACCTTTTCGACCAGGTAAGGGTCGGCGATCTGCGCGCGGGTCATGCCGACCAGGTCGAGGAGTCCTTCGCGTAGGGCGTGTCGGGCGGTGGCGATGTCGGCGATGCGGGCCGCGTGCAGCACCGGGACGGCGAGTCGGCGTTTCATCTCACCGGTGAACTCCAGGTACGGGCCGAGCGGGGTGCCGATGGACGGGATCGTCTTCGCCAGGGACGCGTCGCTCTCGATGGAGCCGCGGATGGCGCTGATGAAGTCGATACCGTCGGTGGTGAACTGCTCGGCGGCGGTGAGGGCTTCGTCCGGTGCGAGGCCGCCGTGGCGCGCCTCGTCGAACGACATCCGGATGCCTACGACGAAGCCAGGTCCGACGGCCTCACGGACGGCGCGGATCACCCGCCGCGGGAACCTGAGACGGTTCTCCAAGCTGCCGCCCCACTCGTCGTCGCGGTGGTTGGTCGACGGGGAGAGGAAGCTGTCGAGGAAGTGGCCGTACGCCTCGAGTTCGATGCCGTCGAGGCCGCCCTCCTTGCAGCGGACCGCCGCGGCGGCGTAGTCGGCGACGATCCGGTCCAGGTCCCACTCCTCCGCCGCCTTCGGGAAGGCGCGGTGTGCGGGCTCGCGCAGCGGGGAGGCGGAGACGACCGGGAGCCAGTCGCCGGCGTAGTTGCTGGTACGGCGGCCGAGATGGGTGACCTGGCACATGACCGCGGCCCCGGCCTCGTGTACCTCCTCGGCGAGCCCGCGCAGCCACGGCACGATCTCGTCGCGGTACAGCAGCAGGTTGCCGAAGGCGGGCGGGCTGTCGGGGGAGACCACCGCCGAGCCGCCGATCATCGTCAGACCGACCCCGCCCCGCGCCTTCTCGACGTGGTAGGCGCGGTAGCGGTCCTTGGGCATGCCGTCCTCGCCGAACGCCGGTTCGTGGGACGTGCTGACCACGCGGTTGCGCAGGGTGAGGTGCTTGAGCTGGAAGGGCTGGAGCAGGGGATCCAGGGTGGTTGAGGGCACGGCCGCTCCTCCGGACGCTTTGGGCTGATGGCGTCGGCTGCGCTTGATCGCGCCGCGCCTCAGGAAGGGATCAGCCCTGGTCGGCATTTGTTTCGCTATGCGATACACAATCGCTATGCGAGACAAATGGTGAGCCTGGATGTCCGCAGCCGTCAAGAGTCCTGGCTTGCCCGATCCGCTCCGGCCCGGCGTCACTCGGTCCCGCCAGGCCGCCTCAGTCAGGTGCCGTGCTCAGCCGCGCTTCACGTACCCGCGGCGCCAGGAGATCTTCGCGGCAGCTGCCAGGAGCTGTTCCGCGAGGTGGGGAACGGTGTCCTCGTTGATGCGGAAGGTCGGCCCGGACAGTGTCACGGCCGCGATGACCTTGCCGGTCAGGGAGTGGATCGGGGCGGCGATGGCGGCCAGTCCGACCTCGTGCTCCTCGCTGGTGACGGCGTATCCCCGCTCGCGGACCGTTTCGAGCTCCGCCGCGAGGCGTGTCGGGTCGACGATGGTGTGCGGGGTGTACTTCTTCGGACGCTTCGCGAAGATCTCCGCGATCTCGTCCGGGGTCATGTGGGCCATGAAGAGCTTGCCCGACGAGGTGGCGTGTATCGGGGTGCGCTTGCCGACCCAGTCGATGCTCATGATCGACGAGCCGATCGCCTGGTCGATGCTGATCACATCGTCTCCGTCGCGGATCGCGATGTTCACGGTGTCGCCCACGGCCGCGGCCAGCTCCTGGCAGATGGCGTGGCTCAGCACAGACAGGTCGTTGACCTTGCCGGCCCCGGTGGCGAGTTCGACCACGGTGAACCCGATTCGGTACCGGCCGCGCTCGGCGTCCTGCTCGACCATGCCCCGTGATTCGAGTGTGGCCAGCAGTCGGAACACGGTCGACTTGTGAACGGCGAGTGCCTCGGCGATCTCGGTCACGCCACTGGGGCCCTGTTTCGCCAGAACCTGAAGGATCGACACGGCGCGGTCGACGGACTGCACCGAGTGGTCACGTGGGCGGCTCCCGTTGCTGGTCATGACGGAAGAGTAGTCGAGCGGCCGAGGCGTTCCGGAGGGTCCGGGTCAGCCGCTTACAGGCCAGTGCCGACATCCGTGTGGTGTGCCTGCCGTTGATCACAGTCCAGCGCGATTTCGCCATCTCCTCCCTGCAGGGGCCTTGACGAGTCGCTCCGTGCGGGGACATCGTCGTACCGCATTGCACATCTGTTTCGCAAAGCGAGACGGCAGCCCGCGAAGACTGGCTCACTTTCCGCCCCCGTGCGGATCCCCGGAGGTGGGGCACGGTGATTGAGGCATCCCGTCTGAAAAAGATCTACGGCTCGCGATCCGACGGAGTGCACGCGGTCGACGGCGTGACGTTCGACGTCGCGCCCGGAGAACTCTTCGTGATCATGGGGCTGTCGGGTTCCGGCAAGTCGACCCTGCTCCGCATGCTGAACCGGCTGGTGGAGCCGAGCTCCGGCACCTTGCGTATCGCCGGCCGCGATGTGCTGGGGATGGGCGACGCGGAGCTGCGGGAGCTGCGGAACAGCAAGATCAACATGGTCTTCCAGCACTTCGCGCTGTTCCCGCACCGCACCGTCCGCGAGAACGCCGCCTACGGCATGCGCATCCGCGGAGTCGACAAGGCCGAGCGGCTGGAGCGCGCCGACTGGGCGCTGAAGACGGTCGGACTCGGCGACCGGGGAGACGCCCTCCCCAGTGAACTGTCCGGCGGACAGCGCCAGCGCGTCGGGCTCGCCCGCGCGCTCGCCACGGACGCCGAGGTCCTGCTGATGGACGAGCCGTTCAGCGCGCTCGACCCGCTGATCCGCCGGGACATGCAGGATCTGCTGCTCAGCCTCCAGCGGGACCTGCGCCGCACGATCGTCTTCGTCACGCACGATCTGAACGAGGCGATGCGCCTGGGCGACCGGATCATGGTCATGAAGGACGGGCGGGTCGTGCAGCTCGGCACCGCGACCGACATCCTCCACACGCCGTCGTCCGACTACGTCCGCGACTTCGTTTCCGACGTCGACCGCTCCCGCGTGCTGACCGCGAGCACCATCATGAGCGAGCCGCTGATGACGGCCGAAGTCAGCGAAGACCCCCGGGACGTGCTGAGCCGCCTGTCACGCATCGAGGCGCTCGGCGTCTTCGTGCTGGAGGGCGGGCGCATCGTCGGCGTGGCCCACGACGGGCTGCTGGCCCAGGCGGTGAAGGAGGGCCGCACCTCCCTGCACGACTGCCTCACGGACGACTACGAGCAGACCGGCCCCGACACCCTGCTGGTGGATCTGTGCCCGCGGGTGGGGCGGCATGTCGTGCCGCTGGCGGTGACCGACGACGACGGAAAGCTGCGCGGTGTGGTCCCCCGTGCCGCCCTGCTGACCGCGCTCTCGGACGCCCGCACCACGGACCCGAGCGATACACCGAAGGAAGCGGCCCATGTCTAGTCTCTCCGCCGACACCTTGTTCACCATCGACCTCGGCACCCCGGTCCAGTACGCCGTCGACTGGCTCACCGAGCATCTGGGCGGCTTCTTCGACGCCGTCTCCTCGGTGATGACGGATCTGGTCAACGCCTTCCTCTTCGTCCTCACCGCACCGCACGCGCTCGTCATCACGGTCGTGTTCGCGGTGCTCGCGTTCTTCGCCTGCAAGTGGGGATTCGCCGCGTTCACCGTCGTCGCCTTCCTGCTCATCCAGGGCATGGGCCTGTGGACCGAGGCGATGCAGACCCTCGCGGTCGTCCTCGTCGCGTCCACGCTCGCGGTGGTCATCGGGGTGCCGATCGGCGTCTGGGCCGCCCGGGGCCGGCTGGCCAGCGCGATCGTCCGGCCGGCGCTCGATTTCATGCAGACGCTTCCGGTGTTCGTCTACCTCATCCCGGCCGTCGCCTTCTTCGGTATCGGCCTCGTCCCGGGCGTCGTGGCGACCACGATCTTCGCCGTCCCGCCCGCCGTGCGCCTGACCGAACTGGGCATCCGGCAGGTAGACAAGGAAGTCGTCGAGGCCGCGCACGCGTTCGGCGCCAAGCCCCGGCAGATCCTGCGGGAGGTCCAGCTCCCGCTCGCACTGCCCTCGATCATGGCCGGCGTCAACCAGGTGATCATGCTGGCGCTGTCGATGGTGGTCATCGCCGGAATGGTCGGCGCCCAAGGCCTCGGCACCATCGTCGTACGCGGCGTCAGCAACCTCGACGTGGGCGTCGGCTTCCAGGGCGGACTCGCCGTCGTCTTCCTGGCCATCTTCCTCGACCGCACCACCGGCGCCCTGGCCGCGCCGAGGCAGCGTCGGCCCCGCAAGAACCGCACCCGGCCCGCCGCGACGGCCGACGAGACAGCCTCGACTCCCGTTCCCGAACCAGCCGCCGCTCCGGTTTCGGTGTGAAGGCCCCTTGAGAACACCCCTGAGAACAGGAAACCGCTCATGAACCACACCTCAGGCCGCTCACTCCTCGTCGGCTGTACAGCCGCCGCCCTCACCCTGGTCGCCACCGCCTGCAGCGGACAGACCGCGACCGTGGACTCCGGCTCGGACGACGGGGGCGACTCCAAGAGCCTGACGATCTCCTTCACCCCGGGCTACGACGAGGACATCGCCGCGACGTACCTGTGGAAGCAGATTCTCGAGGAGAAGGGGTACAAGATCGACGTCCAGGAACTGGACATCGCCAGCTCCTACGCCGGTGTCGCGAACAAACAGATCGACCTCTACCTGGACGCCTGGCTGCCCACCACACACGAGCCGTACTGGAAGAAGTTCGGCGACAAGCTGGACGTCGCCTCCACCTGGTACGAGCCGGCCGACCTCAACCTGACGGTTCCCACCTACGTCAAGGACGTCAACACCATCGCCGATCTCAAGGCCCATGCCTCCGAGTTCGGCAGCCAGATCTACGGCATCGAGGCGGGAACCGGCCTGATGCGGCTGACCCGAACGAGCGTCATGCCCAAGTACGGCCTCGACGACTTCCAGCTTACCGAGAGCAGCACCCCCGCCATGCTCTCCGAGCTGCAGAGTGCGATCAAGAGCAAGAAGCCGATCGTGGTCACCCTGTGGCGGCCGCACTGGGCCTACACGAAGCTTCCGCTGAAGGCCCTCAAAGACACCGAGGGCGCCTACGGCAAGCCCGACAAGGTCCAGGCCATCGCCCCCAAGGGCTTCGCCGACGACCACCCCGACGTGGCCGGCTGGCTGAAGAACTTCAAGCTCACCTCGGACCAGCTGGGCGAGCTCGAACTGCTTATCCAGAAAAAGGGCGAGGGGAATGAGCAGGAAGCCGCCAAGGAATGGATGGCCCAGAACAAGTCGGTCGTCGACTCCTGGCTGAAGTAAGGAGCACAGTGGGAAACCGTCCCGTTTCACAGCCCCGGACCATGGCCGCAGCGGTGCTCACCGGCCGTGGCGGGCTGGAAAAACTCGAATACCGGACGGATGTACCGGTTCCCCGCCCCGAAAAGGGCGAGGTGCTCATCCAGGTAGCCGCCGCCGGGATCAACAACACCGACGTGAACACACGGATCGGGTGGTATTCGAAGGCGGTCACCTCCGGGACCGGGGAAGGAGGAAGGTCCGGGTTCGACGCCGTCGACGATGTGGACGCCACGTGGTCGGGAAAGGCTCTCGAATTCCCGCGCATCCAGGGAGCGGACGTCTGCGGCCGGATCATGGAGGTGGGCGAGGGCGTTTCGCCCGACCGCGTCGGCGAGCGGGTCCTGGTGCGCAACATGCTGCGCACGCCCGTCGACTATCGGCCCTTCGAGTGCTGGACCTTCGGCAGCGAGTGCGACGGAGGCTTCGCCCAGTTCACGGTCGCTCCGTCCCGGGAGACGTATGCCGTGCACTGCGACTGGAGCGACGAGGAGCTGGCTGCCGTACCGTGCGCGTACTCCACCGCGGAGAACATGCTGCACAGGGCTGCCGTCGGGCCGGAGCGGGTGCTGGTGACCGGTGCGTCGGGGGGAGTCGGACTCGCCGCCGTGCAGCTCGCGGGGCGCCGGGGTGCGACGGTCATCGCGGTTTCCTCAGCCGCGAAGGCCGCCGGTGTCCTGGCGCAGGGCGCCGAAGGGACCGTCGACCGGGGCACGGATCTGATCGCTGAACTCGGCCGAGGATCCGTCGACGTGGTGATCGACCTTGTCGGCGGTCCGCAGTTTCCGCAGCTGTTGGATCTTTTGCGCCCCGGCGGGCGATACGCCGTCGCGGGCGCCATCGGCGGGCCGACCGCACAGATCGACCTGCGCACGCTCTATCTCCGGGATCTCTCGCTCTTCGGCTGCACGTTCCAGGAGGACGAGGTCTTCGAGAACCTCATCGGCTACGTCGAACGCGGCGAAGTACGGCCGGTCGTCTCCCGCACCTACCCCCTGAAGGACATTGCCCGCGCTCAAGAGGAATTTCTCAGCAAACAGCACCTCGGAAAGCTGGTGCTCGTCCCGCCTTCCGGAGGGAACACGGCATGAAGATCTCGCGTATTGACCTCTACAACGTCGAACTGCCGTACTCGGGCGGGGTCTACCATCTCTCGGGCGGCCGCACATACGAGTCCTTCGACGCGTCCATCGTCCGTATCACCTGCGACGACGGCACCGAGGGCTGGGGCGAGAGCACTCCGTTCGGTTCGACCTACGTCGCCGCGCACCCGCTGGGCACCCGCGCCGGGATCGCGGAGCTGGCGCCGGCCCTGCTGGGACGGGATCCCCGCCGGACGGACCGGATCGCCGAGCTGATGGACGCCACCCTGGTCGGCCACAACAGTGCCAAGACCGCCCTCGACGTCGCATGCTGGGATGCCTTCGGCAAGTCGGTGAGCCTGCCGGTGTGCGAGCTCCTCGGCGGATCCACGGACCTCCCCATGCCGATGATCTCTTCCATCCACGCGGGCGAACCGGAGGAGATGCGTGCCCGTGTGGCCGATCACCGGGCGAGGGGGTATCTGGGCCACTCGATCAAGGTCGGCTCTCTGGACAGTGAAGGCGGGCCGGCCCTCGACGCCGAACGCATCACCGCGTGCCTCGCAGACCGGCGTCCGGGAGAGTTCTTCCTGGCCGACGCGAACGGCGGACTGCTCCCGGAGACGGCCCTGCGCATGATCCAGCTGCTGCCGCCCGGTCTGGACTTCGCCGTCGAGGCCCCCTGCGCCACCTGGCGTGAAACGAAGTCGCTGCGCAGCAGGTGTCCCTACCCCATCCTGATCGACGAACTCGCCCAATCCGACGAGGACATCGCGTTGATCGCGGCCGAGGACATCGCCGACGGCATCGGACTGAAGATCTCCAAAGCCGGCGGTCTGACCCCCGGCCGCCGCCAACGGGACATCTGCCGAGCCTCCGGCCTCACCGTCAGTGTGCAGGACACCGTCGGCTCGTCCATCGCCTTCGCCGCGATCGTCCAACTCGGCGCCACCGTCCCCGAGCGACTGCTCCGCTGCGTCCTGAACTGCGAGGACATGGTGACCCTGAAGACGGCGCAGGTCGACGTCCGGTTCACCGAAGGTGGCGTGCTGCCCGGCGGTTCGCCGGGGCTGGGGATCGAGGTCGACCTGGATGTTCTCGGTGACCCCGACATGAGCTGGGGCGATTGAAGGTGACTTCATGACCGTTCAGCAGGACGCGGCCCCAGCCCCGGACCTTCGCCTGACCGCCGGCATATACGCCGCCCTCCAGGCACGGGATCCCGCACAGTTGGAGTTCCACCAGACGGCACGTGAGGTGCTGGAGTCCCTGGACCCCATGCGCGCCCGCCACCCCGAGTACGTCCGCCACCGGATCCTGGAGCGCCTGTGCGAGCCGGAGCGGCAGTTGGTCTTCCGCGTGTTCCTCGGCTTCGAGCAGATCTTCAAGAACGCGCTGACCGGTCTGCCCATCGGCGGCGGCAAGGGCGGCGCCTATTTCGACCCCAGGGGCCGCTCGGACAGCGAGATCATGCGGTTCTGGCAGTCGTTCATGACGGTTGCCTCTCGGCCAGTACAAGCGCATCACCAACCGTTACGAGTCCGCGTACTCACGGGCAAGGGCCTGGCCTGGGGCGGCTCCCATGTACGGACGGAGGCCACCGGGTACGGCACCGTGACAGAAGACGCGCCAACTCGGCGCGAGAGTCGTCGCGATGTCCGACTCCGGCGGCTATGTCGTCGACAAGGCGGGCATCGACGTCGACTGGTCAAGGAGTTCTGGGCCCGGTACGTCGAGGGCGGTTCCGTCTGGGACGTGCCCTGCTCGGTCACGCTGCCCTGCGCCACGCAGAACGAACTCGACGGCAAGGCGGCCCGGACTCTGCTGGCCGGGGGAGTGGTGGCGGTCGCCGAGGGCGCCAACATGCCCACCACGCCGCAGGCCGTACGGCTGCTCCAGGAGGCGGGCGTCGCGTTCGGTCCCGGCAAGGCGGCCAACGCAGGCGGCGTTGCCACCTCGGCACTTGAGATGCGGCAGAACGCCACCCGTGACGCCTGGTCCTTCGAGGACACCGACCGCCGACTCGCGGCCATCATGGCCGGCATTCCCACCGCCTGCCTCGCCACCGCGCAGGAGTACGGCGCGCACGAACGGCCCGAACCACCCATCGGAACGCGGTAATTCGAGGAGAGAGCTGGATATGGCACAGGAAGTACGCGGCGTCATCGCGCCGGGCAAGGACGAGCCGGTGCGGGTCGAGACGATCGTGGTTCCTGATCCCGGTCCGGGTGAGGCCGTGGTCCGGGTGCAGGCGTGCGGAGTGTGCCACACCGATCTGCACTACAAGCAGGGAGGCATCAGCGCCGACTTCCCCTTCCTCCTGGGCCATGAGGCCGCGGGTGTGGTGGAGTCAGTGGGCGACGGTGTGAGCGACGTCGAGCCCGGTGACTGCGTGATTCTCAATTGGCGTGCGGTGTGCGGGAGTTGCCGGGTCTGTCTGCGTGGGCGTCCGTGGTACTGCTTCGACACCCACAACGCGCAGCAGAGGATGACCCTCACCGACGGCACCGAGTTGTCTCCCGCCCTCGGTATCGGTGCCTTCGCGGAGAAGACGCTGGTGGCGGCCGGGCAGTGCACGAAGGTCGATCCGGCTGTTGCCCCGGAGGTGGCCGGTCTTCTGGGGTGTGGGGTGATGGCCGGCATCGGGGCGGCGATCAACACCGGCGATGTGGGGCGTGGTGACAGTGTCGCGGTGATCGGCTGTGGTGGTGTCGGTGATGCGGCGATCGTCGGCGCGCGGCTGGCGGGGGCGGCGAAGGTCATCGCCGTGGACATCGACGACCGGAAGCTGCAGACGGCACAGAGCATGGGCGCCACTCACACGGTCAACTCCCGTGACACGGAGGTTGTCGGTGCGATACGTGACCTGACAGGCGGCTTCGGTGCCGACGTCGTCATCGAGGCGGTGGGCCGTCCGGAGACGTACCGGCAGGCGTTCTACGCCCGCGATCTCGCCGGCACGGTCGTGCTGGTGGGCGTGCCCACCCCCCAGATGCAGGTCGAACTGCCGCTTCTGGACGTCTTCGGGCGGGGCGGCGCGCTCAAGTCGTCCTGGTACGGGGACTGTCTCCCCTCCCGTGACTTCCCGATGCTGATCGATCTGCACTTGCAGGGACGTCTGGACCTGGCTCCTTCGTCACCGAGACGATCTCCCTGGACGAGGTGGAGAAGGCGTTCGCCAGGATGCACGACGGTGACGTCCTGCGCTCGGTGGTGGTGCTCTGATGACCGGCGCTCGCATCGAACACCTCGTCACCTCGGGCACGTTCTCGCTGGACGACGGCACCTGGGAGGTCGACAACAACGTGTGGATCGTCGGCGACGACCACGAGGTGATGGTCATCGACGCCTCCCACGATGCAGAGGCCATCGCGCGGGCGGTGGGGGACCGCGTGCTGCGGGCCATCGTATGCACGCACGCTCACGACGACCATGTGGGCGCGGCCCCGGAAGTCGCCGCCAGGACCGGGGCACCGGTCCTGCTCCATGCGGACGACCACGAGCTGTGGAAGCAGACCCACCCCGACCGCACGCCGGACGGCCCCCTCGCCCACGGGCACGTGCTTGCCGTGGCCGGCACGGAACTGGTCGTCCTGCACACCCCCGGTCACACTCCGGGAGCGGTCTGCCTGCACGCACCCGCACTGGGGGCCGTGTTCACGGGAGACACCCTCTTCCAGGGCGGCCCCGGTGCCACCGGCCGGTCGTTCTCCGACTTCCCGACCATCATCCGCTCGATCCGCGGCGAACTGCTCACCCTCCCCCCGGAGACGATCGTCCACACCGGACACGGCGCCGACACCTCGATCGGCGGCGAGACCCCGCACCTCCAGGACTGGATCGACCGGGGCCATTGACACCAAGGCTGCTCAAGTGAAGCCCCACCGGAGGTTCGGTAAATGAAGATCACCGAGATCCATGTCTACCGGCACGATCTGCCGGTCCACAACGGCCCCTACCGGATGGGCCATTCAGAAATCCGGTCCCTTTCCACGACGCTGGTGAAACTGGTCGCCGACAACGGACTCTTCGGCTGGGGCGAGACCTGCCCGGTCGGCCCCACCTACGCCGAATCGCACGCCGCGGGAGCCGTGGCGGCATTGAGCGAGATGGCACCGGGGCTGATCGGCACCGAGGTGCTGCCGGTACCGCTGCACCGGCGTATGGACGGCCTGCTCCATGGCCACACCTACGCGAAGGCCGCCCTCGACATCGCCGCTCACGACCTCCTGGGCAAACATCTCGGCCTCAGCGTGTCCGACCTGCTCGGTGGCGCGCTGACGGACCGCGTTCCGTCCTACTACGCCATCGGCGTCGGCGCGCCGGACGAGACCGCCCGCATCGCGGCGGAGAAACATGCCGAGGGCTACCCGCGTCTGCAGATCAAGATCGGAGGGCGGCCGATCGAGGAGGACATCGAGACCGTCCGCAAGGTCTGGGAGGTCATCCGCGGTTCCGGGATGCGGCTGGCGGTGGACGGCAACCGCTGCCTGACCACCCGCGACGCGCTGCGCCTGAGCCGGGAGTGCCCGGAGATCCCGTTCATCCTGGAACAGCCCTGCGCCACCATCGAGGACCTGCGGAAGATCCGGCCGCAGGTCGGTCACGGCATCTACATGGACGAGAACGGCACCAGCCTGAACACGGTGATCACCGCCGCCGGCACCGGACTGGTCGACGGCTTCGGCATGAAGGTCACCCGCATCGGCGGACTGCACCCGATGCGGGCGTTCCGCGACCTGTGCGCGGCGAGGAACCTGCCGCACACCTGCGACGACTCGTGGGGCGGCGACATCATCGCCGCCGCCTGCACCCATATCGGCGCGACGGTGGCACCTGAACTGCTCGAAGGCGTCTGGCTGGCGGCCCCCCACATCGACGGTCACTACGATCAGGAGAACGGGCTCCGCGTCGAAGCCGGCCACATCAAGCGACCGCAAGGCCCTGGCCTGGGCATCGTCCCCGACGATTCTCTCTTCGGCGCCCCGGTGGCCTCCTACTGAAACCGGTGTCGGCGAAGGCCGTTCAGGAAGACAGCGCGACATCCACATGGGCGCATCCGTGGCGGGCCGCGAGCGGCCAGGCCGCGAAGGCGCCCGTGGGCAGTTGGATGAACATGCGGTGCTGGTGGGCGATGACGCCGGTGGCCGGTGTGTCCAGGAGGCGGGCCAGGACGTAGGCGGCGGACAGGCTGGTGACGTCGCGGATGGTGCCCAGGGGCAGGAGGGATCGGGTCTCGGCGATCACTTCGTGTTCGCCTGCCCGCAGGACCACGCGTTTTCCTGGTGAGACGCCGTGCACGGCGATGGCGATGTTGTCGAGGTCGTCGACCCGACGGCGGCCAGGGCTCGCGCCCGGTGGAGGTGCAGCCTCTCCAGTACGGCGCGGTCGCCACCGTGGCCGGTCAGGACCGGGATGCCCAGGGAACGGGCGAGGCGCACGCCTGCGGCGTGAGGATCTCGCTCCACGCCCACCACGGGCACGCCCAAGCGCCGGAATTCACCGCACAGGGGCAGGCCGACCTGGCCCATGCCGACAACGATGACATGGCCCGTTCGGGGGATGGTGCGCGGGCCGATCAGCCCGACGAGCCGGGGACTGAGCATGCGGTCGATGAGGCCGGCGGTGAACATGGCGCTGAAGACGATGGTGCTGAGCATGAACGCGCTGGCCAGCACTGGATACACGGTGGAGTGATGGGGCGCGGTCGCCGGGCCGACGGTGGCGACGACCCGGGCGGCGTCGAACAGCGCCTCTGCGGGGTGACGCCCGACTGCCATCAGCCAGGTGAAGTCCCCGAGGAGCACGGCGAGCATGCCCAGCAGCCCTGTGAGCATCAGCCGGGTTCCCGCATCGTGTGGGCGCAACTGATCTGCCAGGTGCCCGAGTTGAGACCGACGGCCGGGCCGCTCCTGATTCCCTGGCCGGATGGACGGGGACTGGCCGTCCAGGGACCCGGACGGCGCACGGGCGGCCGTTCCTGTATGACAGCGCGGCAATCCCGGTGTCGATGCAGGGAACCTGCCCTCCACCCCCGCACTCATGGGCAACACGGTGATCTGGAAGCCCTCCGAGAAGTCGGCCCTGAGCAGCGACGTCGTCATGCGGGTCTTCGAAGAGGCCGGCATGCCGCCCGGCGTGATCAACCTCGTCCAAGGCGACGGCCGGTCCATCGCCTCCCAGGCCCTGGCCGACGAGCACCTGGCCGGCGTCACCTTCACCGGCTCCACCGCCGTCTTCCGTGACCTGTGGCAGACCACCGCCCAGCACATCCACACCTACCGCAGTTGCCCCCGCCTGGTCGGCGAGACCGGCGGCAAGAACGCCGTCGTCGCCCACCCGTCCGCCGACCCCGAGGCCCTCCTCGTCGCCCTCGTGCGCGGGGCGTTCGAGTACCAGGGCCAGAAGTGCTCGGCGGCCTCCCGCGCCTACATCCCGCGCAGCCTGTGGCGGCAATTGGAGGACCGGCTCGCCGAGACGGTCGTCGGGCTGCGGGTCGGGGACGTCACCGAGCACGAGACGTATCTCGGCGCCGTGATCGGTGAACCCTCCTGCACCCGGCTGGAGAAGGCGATCACCAGGGCCAAGGGGCTCGACAGCCACCGTCTGCTGGTCAGTGGGGGAGTGCGGCGGGAGACCGGCTGGTTCGTCGATGCCACGGTGTTCGTCACCGAGGACCCCACGGCGTTCACCATGGCCGAGGAGTTCTTCGGCCCGCTCCTCGCCGTCCACGTCTACGACGACGCGGACTGGAGCTCGGTCCTCACCCTCGTCGACACCACCGGCCCCTACGCGCTGACCTGCTCGATCTTCGCAGCCGACCGGACCGCGATCTCCGAGGCCCTCGGCGTGTTGCGCGACGCGGCCGGCATGACCTACGTCAACGACAAGCCCACCGGCGCCCTCATGGGCCGGCAGTCCTTCGGCGGCGGCCGCGCCTCCGGCACCAACGACAAGACCGGCTCCCGGCTCGCCCTCCAGCGCTGGGTCAGCGGCCGCTACATCAAGGAGTACATGAACCCCGACCTGCACTGGACCTACCCGTACATGGGTGGCGAGGGACAGTGAACGACCGCCAACCCCGGGGCTCTCCCCAGGGGTTGGCGGCACCGCCTGTCCTTCTACGGCTTTACTTGCCCCAGAAGGCGTCCTCGGAGGTCTGGTCGGCGGAGAAGAGCCGCACCTCGGCGATCTTTCCGTCCTTCAGGCGCAGCACGTCCACGCCGTCCATGCCCATGGAGCCGCGCTCGTGACGGCCGGTGAAGTGGATGGTGGCGGCCACCGTGTCACCGTTGCCCATCAGGGCGTGGACGGCGTCGATGGCGAAGGAGCCCTGGCTGGTCTGCATCATCCCGCCGAGCATCGCGAAGACCGCGTCGCGCCCCTTGTGCTCGCCGGAGAACTGGTTGGCGCCGGGCTGGTGCCAGACGACCGTCTCGTCGAGGAGTTCCCCGACCTTGGCCAGGTCGCCGTTCTGGATGGCCTGGAAGTACGCGCGGACGACGTTGATGTTCTCGCTGGTCATGGTCTTTCGCTCCTCACGCCCCGACGCGGGGCCCCAGAATTCGTCCTCGCCCTGCTGGCCCGCCGAGAAGAGCCACACCTCGGCGATCCGCTCGTCCTCGACCCTCAGCAGGTCGATGCCGGTCATCCCCATCTCCACGCCCTCGCGCCGGGCGGAGAAGCGGACCGGTACCGCGACCAGCGCGCCGTTCGCCAGAGGGGCGCCGGTCGGCTCCAGTCCGAACGTGCCGTCGGTGACCGTCATCATGCCGCCGAACATTTCGGTGATCGCGGCGGTGCCGCGATGGGTTCCGGAGAAGCGGTTGGCGCCCGGCTGGTGCCACACGATTCCGTCGGCGAACAAGCTCGTGACCGTGGCGAAGTCCTTGACGGACACCGCGTCGACGTACTGGCGGGCGATCCTGAGCGCAGTGGTGGTGGGCCCCATGGCCGGCCCCTTTCCTTCGGTGGGTTCGTCCTCGTGCAGCTCTATAGTCACCATCGGTAACCAGTAACCTCAACGTAACCAATGGGCGCGTGTGGTGCAGGTCACAAAGCTGCGCGGCAAGTGGCTGACGGATACGAAGCGGTAGCCGCGGGTGGCAGGGGGCGCAGGGGCTCAGGGGTGGCCGGGACCGAACCGGGTTCCGTGCCGGCGCCCGTCACTGGCGGGCGTCGTAGCTCTCGCGTGCCGCGAGCACCTCGGTGATGTGCTCCTCGGCCCAGCGGCCCAGGGCTTGAAGGGGTGCGTGCAGGGTGCGTCCCAGCGGGGTCAGCTCGTACTCGACCCGGGGAGGGACCTCGGCGTACACCTGCCGCGTGACGATGCCGTCGCGTTCGAGGTCGCGGAGGGTTTCGGTGAGGACCTTCGCGCTGATCCCGTCGACCGCGGTGCGCAGGTCGCGGAAGCGCATCCGGCCGCCGCTGAGGGCGATGACCACCATGGCCGTCCACTTGTTGGCGATGCGGGCGAGCGAGGTGCGGGACGGGCAGGTCGCCGTCATGACATCGAAAGCCGGAAGCTGCGGCATGTGTCGCGCCCCCTGTTCGTTACGCCGAGTGGATCGTTACTGATGGTGAGTCTAGGGCGCCGGCAGGCAGGGCCGGAGTGAGGGGAGTGGCTTGCGCGGCGTCCCCGGTGGGAGATCGGCGGCGGAATCTCCCACCAGGGACGAACTGCTGGCCTTAGGGCCGTCCGCAGTTGATCAGGGTGCCGGGACCACGGGTGGGACCGGTGCGGTCGGCCGGCCGGTGCCGGTGGGCTGCTGGGCGAAGCCGGATCCCCACGGGTTGTCGAGGAAGAAGCGCCACCTGCCGTCGGTCTCGGAGCGGTACAGGAGGCTGACGGAGTCGCCGGCGGCGACGATGACGGCCTTGCCGTCGGGACCGGTCGTGTCGAGGTGCCAGCCCCCGGAGATCAGCGCGAACGGGCCGGATTCGAGCACGGCGACATCACCGTTGATCATCTGGTCACCGGCGCCGAGGAACGCCTGGTTGGCGCCGCGGACCGCCTCGGGACCGCGCACGAGGACCCCCGGCGCGGGCGAGAAGACCGCGTCCGGCATGTAGAGGTTCAGCAAGGCGTCGAGATTCCGGTCCTGGAAGGCCTTGTTCATGTCCAGGATCATCTGCTCGGGCGTGTGGCCCGTACCGGCGTCCCGGCTGCCGGACGGCCGGGCGGCCGCGGTTCCCCACGGATTGTCGAGAAGGACGATCCACTTCCCGTCGTCGGTGCGACGCATGACGTGGTGGGAGTCGCTGGTCAGCGGCGTGGCGGCGGTCCCACCGGGCTCCCTGCGCTCCATGTGGAAGGGCACGGTGAGCAAGGCGTAGGGACCGGATTCGAGGATGGCCTGTTCGCCGATGACCAGCTGCCCGCCCAGGTCGAGCAGCTTCCGGTGCACGGCGCGGATCTCCTCGGTCCCGCTGACCGCCACACCGGGCTCGGCCATGATGACCGATTCCGGCTCGTAGTACTCCATGAGGGCATCGATGTCGCCGCTGGCGAAGACCTTCACGAATTCGTCCATGAACTGTTCCGCGGGGATGGTCATGGGGCTCTCCTCGTCGATGAAGGGGCGGTGTGCTGGGGTGAAGGGGCGGCTCACAGGCCGAGGTCGGACAGCCACTGGCCGGTGGTCCGGGGGGTGATGCCCAGCAGCTTCTGGGCGGAGTTCTCCGGCGTGATCGAGCGGGCGGGAAGCGCGTTCATGGCCGCGTACATCCCGGCGACGTCGGCGGCGGGGCCTTCGCCGATCACGGGCGCGACGGAGGCGCGCATCTGCTCGGGGCTGATCGCCTCGAAGAGCACGTCCTTGCCGAAGTGAGCGCCGAAGGCCTGGGCCAGGTCCGGTCCGGTGATCGCCGGGTACTGTCCGACGGAGACCACACCGGTGACGTCCTGGCGGTCGAACAGGGCGACCGCGACCTCGGCGATGTCCAGGTGGGACGCCCAGGAGACGGGGAAGTCGGCACGGATCGGGTAGGGCAGCACGCCCTTCTCGCGGACCGTGCCGAGGACGTACGGCATGAGCAGGTTCTCCAGGTACAGCGTGGGTTCGATCACCGCGTGCGACACCCCGCTGTCCGCCAGGCCGCCGAGCAGGACCGCGACCGCGCCGCCGGTGGCGGGGTCGGTCGGCGTCCCGCTGGTGGACAACACCACGCGGTCCGGGCGGGCCGCGCGGACGGCCGTGACGATGTTGCGCGCGTAGGTGCGGCGGTCCTCCTCCGAGGTCACCGGCAGATGGACGAACACGCCGTCAGCGCCGCGGTAGGCCTCGGTCAGCGCCTCCGTGGAGGAGTACCCGGCGGCCACCACACGGGCGCCGTCCACGACGGTGTCCGGGGTGCGGGTGAGAGCGGTCACGGACTTGCCCGCGGCGACGAGAGAGGCGACGACGGGGGCACCCTGGGCGCCGGTGGCGCCGTGAATCACGTAGGTCATGGAGCCATTAGTGCATACGATGCACCAGTTACATCAACTGCACTAATGGGGTTACGGTTGAGAACATGACCGATCCCTGTCTGCCCGAGTGCGGTGTGGCCCGGTTCCTCACGCTCCTCAATGGGCCGTGGGCCACCCTGATCGTGCGTGAACTGCTGCGTGGCCCGCACCGCTTCACCGAACTGCGGGACTCTCTGCCCGGCATCAGCCCGCACACCTTGACCAACCGGCTGCGTCAGTTCGAGCGGCACGGCATCGTGACCCGCACCACGTACGCGGAGATCCCGCCGCGCGTCGAGTACGAACTCACCCCGCTCGGCGAGGGTCTGCGCGACGTGCTGGATGCCATGGGGGACTGGGCCTTGGCGGTGCCGGATCCGGGGGCCGAGGTCACCGTCTGACGTACGTCCGTCGCCGCGACAGCGCCCGGCCGTGCGGCAGCGTTCGGGCCGGTCACGCCGACGACGCGAGCCGCTGCCGTAGAGCGTCGTTGTCGTCGTGGTGGACGACCTCCTCGAAACGCAGCCGCAGACCGTGCTTGTCCAGGAGCTCCGCCACGATCACGTCGAGCCGCTCGCGGTGCTCCTTCGTCCGCGCCTGGAGATACGCCTCGCGGACGTCTTCCGGCTCCTCGCCGAGGACCTGGTCCATGCGCTCGCGGATGTACCGCTTGAGGTTGATGTGTTCCATGAACACCTCGGTGACGCCGGCGTCGACGAGTTGGCCGAAGAGGTCGTCCAGGAGCTCGGGCTGCGTGGCGAAGTGGGGCAGCAGCGGGCCGACGAAGGCATACGTGGGGATACCGGCGTCCCTGAGTTCGGCGAGGGCGCGCAGGCGGCGGGAGGCGAGCGGGGCGCGGACCTCCAGCCAGCGGCTGACCTTGTCGTCGGCGGTGGTGACGGTCATGCCGACCTCGGCGCGGGGCAGGCTCGTGAGCAGGTCGATGTCGCGCGTGACGACAGGTGACTTGGTCAGGATGCGCACCAGCCCTGGGTACTCCACCGCCAGCAGCTCGCGCAGGATGCCGCGGGTGAGCCGGTACCTCGTCTCGTGCCCCTGGTACGGGTCGGTGACCGAGCTGAGCAGCATCGTGCCCCGGCGCTTCTCCTGCGGCATCCTGGCCAGCTCCTTGCGGGCGAGCTCGACCGCGTTCTTCTTCACGTACAGGTAGTCACCCCACTCCGTCACCGAGCGGCCGAACTGCCGCCCCGCGAAGCTGGCGAAGCAGTAGGCGCAGCCCAGCACACAGCCGGTGTAGGGGTTGATGACGTAGTCGTTCGATGGGGTCTTCGACTTCTGGATCAGAGTCTTCGCCTCGATCTCGACCGGTTCCATGACAGCTTCCTTCCCTCTCGGTGTCTATCCACGGAACAATAATCGAAGGAAGTTGCTTCCGTGGAATGTAAATGCAAGGCTGGGTATCGGCCTGTTCGGAGTACGTAAGGAGTGAGCGTCATGACCGTCCCCGCCTTCAGCTCGGTCGCCTGGTTCGAGTTCGGGACCGACCAGCCGGAGAAGATCAAGAAGTTCTATGGCGAGCTGTTCGACTGGAGGTACGTCCTCAACACCAACACCCCGGGCGTGACCTACCACTCGGTGATGACGCCGGGCGCCCAGCAGCCGACCGGCGGCGTGTGGGAGTCGGAGGGCGCCTTCCCCAACTACGCGATCTTCTACGTCCTGGTCCAGGACGTCGCCGCGACCGTCCAGCGCGCCCAGGAGCTTGGTGCCAAGGTGCTCATGGAGCCGGTCTCCGACTCCGCGGGCTTCACGTTCGCCCGCCTGGAGGACACGGCCGGCAACAACTTCGGCGTCTTCTCCGCACCCGCCCGGTAGCCGCAGGGCCACCTACCACCCGCCACTGTTCCTGTTCCCTCGACCGGGAGGTCCCCGATGTCCGGCGCCGGTGCCACCAGCGAAAAGATCAGCGAAAAGATCCCCGTCCGCGTCTACGGCGGCCCCACCACACTCATCGAGTACGGAGGCCTCAGGTTCGTCGCCGACCCGACCTTCGACCCGCCCGGCGAGTACCCCACCGGCGTCGGCGACTACAACCTGGTCAAGACCGACCCCTCGCCCGTCACCGCCGCCGACCTCGGGCACGTCGACGTCGTCCTGCTCTCCCATGACGAGCACCAGGACAACCTCGACACCGCAGGCCGCGCCTTCCTTCCCGAAGTCCCCGTCGTCTTCACCACCGAAAGCGGCGCCGGCCGCCTCGGCGGCAACGCCCGTGGCCTCGCGTTCTGGCAGACCGCCGAACTCACCCGGCCCGACGGCGGCACCGTCACCGTCACCGGGGTGCCCGCCCGCCATGGCCCCGAGGGCTGCGAACCGCTCTCCGGCGACGTCGTGGGTTTCATGCTCACCTCCGACGACCTGCCCTCCGTCTATGTCAGTGGCGACAACGCGGCCCTGGAGTACGTCCAGGAGATCGCCGACCTCTACGCCCCCGTCGACACAGCCGTCCTCTTCCTAGGCGGTGCCCGCCACGCGATGTTCTTCGACAACGCCCTGGTCACCCTCGACAGCGCTCAGGGCGCCGAGGCCGCGAAGCTGCTCGGCGCACGCCGCGTCGTCCCTGCCCACTTCGACAGCTGGGCCCACTTCAAGGAAGGCCGCAAGGAGGTCGAGGCCGCCTTCACCGAGGCCGGCCTGGCCGACCGCCTCGACTTCGCCCGATAGCCCCGGCCGGCTCCTCGGCGATGAGATCGCCTCCCCGTCCCGGGTTGCGCACACGAAAGGTGAGCACGTGCGGAAGATGACCGAAGCCGAATGGCGGGCATTCGTCTCGCACGGCACCCGCACCGGCAAGCTGTCCACCGTCCGAGCCGACGGCAGCCCCCATGTGACACCGGTCTGGTTCCTCCTCGACGGCGACGACATCGTGCTCACCACCGAGAAGAACGGCGTGAAGGGCCGCAACCTCGCGCGCGACGGGCGATACGCCCTCTGCGTCGACGAGGACCGGCCGCCGTACGCGTTCGTCCTGCTCCAAGGCCATGCCGAGGTCTCCGAGGACTCGGACGAGATGCTGCGCTGGGGCGGCCAGCTCGGGGCGCGCTACATGGGCGACGACCGCACCGAGGAGTACGCCGCCCGCAACGGCGGCCCCGGCAACCTCCTCGTCCGCGCCCGCATCGACAAGGTCATCGCCTTCGCCGGCATCGCTTCCTAATGCTGTTGTCAAGCAGCTGTAGTAACTGGCGGTGTGACTTGGTAGTGCCGTCGGTCACGGATCAGGGCCCACAGGACGTTGACGCGTCGGCGGGCAAGGGCGAGCACGGCCTGGACGTGCTTCTTGCCCTCGGCGCGTTTGCGGTCATAGAACTTCCGCGAGTTCGGGTCGCAGCAGACGCTGACCAGCGCGGAGGTGTAGAAGACGCGCTGGAGCCTGCGGTGATAGGTGACCGGCCGGTGGAGGTGGCCGCTGACCTTGCCCGAGTCTCGCGGCGCGGGGGCGACGCCGGCGAAGGCCGCCAGAGCATCCGGGGAGTCGAAGTCATCCAGGCTGCCACCGACGGCGGCGAGGAACTCGGCGCCGAGCACGGCACCAACGCCAGGGACGCTTGTGACTATGTCGGCGAGTTCGTGCTCGCGAAACCGGCCCTCGATGAGCTTGTCCATCTCGGAGATCTGCTCGTTGAGGGCCATCACCTCCTCGGCCAGGGTATGGACCAGCTTCGCGATGGTCTTCTCCCCGGGGATCGCGGTGTGCTGGCGTTCGGCGGCCTGGAGGGCCGCGTCGGCCAGGGATCTGGCGTTGCGGACCTTGCGGTTGGCCAGCCACTTCGTCAGCCGGGTAACTCCGGCGCGGCGGATAGCGGCCGGGGTCTGGTAGCCCGTCAGCAGCCTGAGCGGGCCGGTGTTGGTCACGTCCAAAGCCCGCTCCAGGGCCGGGAACATGCTCAGCAGGGTGCCGCGCAGTCGGTTCACCACGCGGGTGCGGTCCTCGACGAGGTCGGCACGGCGTCCGGTCAGCAGCTTGAGCTCGACGGCCGTCTCGTCGCCGGGGCGGATGGGCCGCAGGTCGCGGCGCATCCTGGCCTGGTCCGCGATGACGTAGGCATCACGGGCATCGGTCTTGCCCTCGCCGCGGTATCCGTCGCAGGCCCGGTTGACCAGGCGGCCGGGGATATAGAGGACCTCCTGGCCGTGGTTGAGCAACAGGGCCAGCAGCAGCGCGGGCTCCCCGCCCGTCATGTCGATGGCCCAGGTGACCTCACGGCTGTCGGCCAGGTCGAGGACGTCACCGATCAGCTTCTCAGCAGCTCGGGCTCGTCGTTGGCGACCCGCCGCGACAGCAGGGTCTTGCCGTCGGCGTCCAACGCAAGGCCGTGATGGTGGCCCTTGCCGCTGTCGATCCCCGCCCATATCCGGCTCATCGCGCTCCTGACGTGCGTGCTCGTGCTCTTCATGCCACGGACGACCTCGCCGGCATTGCTCTACACAGCGACTTGTTCGCACTTCCTGATCGGCGGCCGAGTCGGCGTGGGGTGCCGGGCGGCGAAGCGATGCAAGCCACGAGACGGCAGCCGACTGATAGCCACACCCAGCACCCCTGGGCGACCCAACCTTACGAATGGCTCGATCAACCCGATCAAGAAGGTAGAGCCGACTGAGCCCGTACAGACCCCGCGATCCGCCGAGGCATCGCGTTCACGACGCCGACCGGCCCTGCTGCCCCGGCACCGGCGTCTGCCCCGCAGCCTTCCGCTCCGCGTCGAGGGCACGGCCGGCGGCCCGCAGGGACTGAAGGGTCTCGGTGACTTCGCGGACGGACCGCTCGGGAATCACCGACCCGATCCGCAGCGCCAGCTCGTCCTCGAAGGCCTTCATCGCCCCGTCCATCAGTTTTCGTCCCTGGTCGGTCAGCTCGACGATCGAGGAACGCCGGTCGTTCGGATTGGCCCGCCGCTCGCAGAAGCCCGCCGACTCCAGACGGTCGACCACCTTGCTCGTGCCGCCCACCGTGATCGCGAACTCCTCCGCGATGTCCTGGATCCGCGGCCCAGGCCGCCGAATCAGCAGGTGCAGCACCTCGAACGAGGTCAACGGAAGGTCGTACTCGCCCCGCAGCCGCGCATCGATCCCGTCCCACAACTCGGTCTCCAGCCGGACCAGCTCGTGGTACAGCAGCTTGAGGCTACTCATCATCATCTTCCTGTGAATTATCTTCCATGGATGTTCAATTCTACGTCGTGGCGATCCATGCAGGGGCTCCTTCGTGCCTGATGGCAACGAGTCGTTCGAGGTGGCGACACGCCTCGCCTGCGGGTGCAAGGTTCAGAGCTCCATCGTTCACGCCCCTTCCTCACCGCGCCGCAGTCGGGTTGACGACAGAGCGGTGCGGCGTTGGGCACGGATGCAGGGTCGGCGCCTGAGGCGCCGAAACAATGTTGAACTGTGCCAGCCTTCAGGAAATTTGATGCCACAACGAGGCGAGTGACCCGCGTTGCACAGAGGCGTGTCCGGCTCCGTCTGGCATGCCAGCCCCCAACGCCCGAGTCGTGCGCGGACCCGGGTTCAGGAAGGCCAACAGGACTCCGAGCCTGCGCCGCAACCATGCGTGCTGTGTACGCGGCGGGCCTGCTTGCGGCAGTTCGGGCACCCCCACTCATTTGAGGGCACCGTCGTCTGCCTGGCCGTGGAGCAGCTGCCGTCCGGCGGGGTGAACAAGCCGGTCTGGCTGTGGTGGTCGGGCACCGGCGCCAGCGCGGCGGACGTCGACCGCTGCTGGTAGTCCTTCCTTCGGCGTTTCGACCTGGAGCACACGTTTCGCCTGTTCAAGCAGACCCTTGGATGGACCAAGCCCCGGCTTCGGAGTTCGGAAGCGGCCGACCGGTGGACCTGGCTGGTGATCGCCGCGTACACCCAGCTCCGGCTCGCCCGACCGCTGGCCACAGACCTCCGCAGGCCCTGGGAGAAGCCGGCCGAGCCGAACAGACTTACCCCCGCCCGCGTCCGACGGGATTCAGAAACCTGCGCACGAAGACCGGCTCTCCGGCCAGGGCACCGAGACCCTTAACACCCGGACCAGGAAGGCCACTTGGTTCGAAGAACCGCCCTCCTGAGCTGCCCCTAGTTTCGTAGCGGCCGATCTTGTGTGTTTCAGGCTGCGTTCGCGGTGGCCAACAAACGGCAGTAG
>NZ_JAKEIP010000079.1 GCF_021474425.1 Streptomyces muensis
GGCAGACTCACGGTAGGACGCCACTCCATCAGCGGAGCAAGCCGGGCACCAATGGATTTCGCAAGGATGCCTCTGACGGTGTTTGCGGATTGTCAGTTGTCCGTCCGAGTGGACGTCACCGGCTGGTTAGCTGGGAAGTTGTTCGCGAGAAGTAGTGTCACTCGCGGGATTGCGGTGGCAATGTGAATGTGCTCAGTGAAGGAGCACCGCCGATGCCGCCTGGTCAGTCGAAGGCCGAGTTGTATGCCGCACTGCGGCGTGACCGGCATCCCGCCGGTGGCCGGGCGTCCCGGCCGGCCACGCCGTCGCCCTGATGCGCTGCTCGAGGACAAGAGCTACGACTCCAACCCGAACCGCGAGGAACTGCGCAAGCACCGGACCCTGCCGGTCATCTCCCGCAAAGGCACCCCGAACATCAAGGGCCTGGGCAAACTCCGCTACGTCGTCGAGCAGACCTTCGCCCTGCTCCACCAGTTCAAACGCCTCGCCGTCCGCTGGGAACGCCGAACCGAACTCCACAACGCCTTCGTCTCCTTGGCCTGCGGCCTCATCTGCTGGAGGCGACTGAAGAAGCACCGATCATGATCGTGTCACGAGCTTTGGCTACAACTCACACCACTCACCCAGAGGGCCGACCGCCCGCCTCTGCGTGGCACCGGCACCGGCTGATGCGCTTCGCCCAGGAAGTGTCCTTCTCTCAGGGCACCCGCCTCTTCGAAGAGGGCGGCCGCGCCGACCGGTTCTGGATCATCCGCACCGGCAGCGTCGACTTCGACATGCGCGTGTCCGGCCGGCGCGCCGCCGTCATCGAGAGCCTCAAGCACAACGAACTCATCGGCTGGTCCTGGCTGTTCGCCCCGCACGCCTGGCACCTGGGCGCCGAGGCGACCAGCCCGGTACGCGCCTATGAGTTCGACGCCACCACGATCCGGTTGATGTACAAGGACGACCCCGCACTCGGCGCGAGCGTCGCCCAGTGAGTGGGCGAAGTCCTTGCCCACCGCCTCCGCTCGGCCCGCACCCGGCTGCTCGACCTGTACGCCCCTACGGCAGCGGCACTCTCCAGTGATAGCACCCCAGCACGGAAACGACGAGGACGGCGTCATGCACAGCACCCCGCACATCGTCAGCGACGTGATGACCCACACGGTCGCCGCCATCGGCCGTGGCGCCTCCTTCAGGAAATCGTGCGCATGATGCAGGACTGGAAGGTCAGCGCACTGCCCGTCCTGGAGGGCGAGGGCCGCGTCGTCGGGGTCGTCTCCGAGGCCGACCTGCTGCCCAAGGAGGAATTCCGCGACAGCGACCCCGACCAGGTACACCCAGCTGCGCCGCCTGCCCGACCTGGCGAAGGCCGGCGCCGTGACCGCCGGGGAGCTGATGACTCCCCCGCCCTCACCGTCCACGCCGACGCCACGCTCGCCCAGGCCGCGCGGACCATGGCCCACGCCAAGGTCAAGCGGCTGCCCGTCGTCGACGACGTGGGCATGCTGCAGGGCGTCGTCGGCCGCGCCCACCTGCTGAAGGTGTTCCTGCTCGACGACGAGGACATCGCCGAGGAAGTCCGCCGCGAGTGGTGTCGTACCTCTTCCCCGCGTCGACGTCAGCCGCGCGCGCGGCGGTGCGGAACGGGGTCGTGACGCTCAGCGGCCGCATCCGGGACACGTCCCTGGTCCCGGTGGCCACACGTCTGATCCGGGCCGTCGAGGGGGTCGTGGACGTGACCTTCGACATCGCCGAGAACGGCCGCTCCTCCGAACTCCGCGGCTGAACGGCGCAGAGTCCGTACGGACTCCGATCGGCTCGCGTAACCCAACAGGTGCTGCGTAGGCGCTTCGTGTGCCTGTCCGGGACCGGTCCCGAGTCGTTGGGACTAGCTTGCTCACCTGGGTCGATGGGCAAGGGCGAATGGAGGCGTGACTATGGCGAGCCTGAGTCTGCGGATCGCGCAGATCCGATCAGCACAAGCTGTGATCAACCTGGGGCGCCGACGGGCGCGCAGCGGCGATACAGCGGGTGCTGTGGAGGCTTTCCAGACGGCCGCCGCTTCCGGCGACACTCGTGGCAGCGTTCCTGCGGCGCTGCACCTGTGGATCCTGCGATCTGGGGTCGGTGACTCGCAAGCCGCCGATGAAGCGTATCGGCTGGGGGTCGATCTCTGGGCACAGATGCACGGCGAGGACAAGGCCGTCGCTGAGCGGAGCCTGGGGTTCGGTAGCTACATCGCCGGCTATCAACGGGAGTTCGTCCGGCCCGCGCGGCAAGCATTTCAGCGGAGCATCGATTCCGGAGATCCGGAGTCCGTGCCGCTCGCGGCGATGGGTCTGGCCGGACTGGAGATGCAAGATCTTGAGGAGACCTACGGATTCGCAGACGCCTCCGCCGACACGGGGGCGATTCCACGCTCGTTGCGGCGCGCGATCGACTCCGGTCACCCTGACTATGTTGCCGTCGCCGCTCGGTGGCTCGCCTTCGACAGCGGGCAGACCGGGGATGTCGACACGGCGCGAATCGCGCTGCGCGCCGCCATGGATTCCGGCACTTCCGAGGACGCTTGCTCTGCCGCGTCACGTGTCGGGACGTTGTTCAAGCGTGAGGGTCACACGGCGGAGGCCATCATCGCGCTGCGGTTCGTTGTCGAGAACAGTCAGACCGAGCGGGTCACGGGTGCCGCCGAGGATCTGGGCGAACTACTCGCCGCGCAAGGCGACACCGAGGGCGCCCGGACGGCGTATCAACTCGTGCTGGACAGAACGTCGTTCCCGTACGTGATCGACAGGGTCCGTTCCGCAATCGACCGGCTGTAGATGCCGTCTCCTCCACCCGCGAATGGCGACGACAACCAGAACGATCCACGGGACTTGACCATTTACTCCGCGTACTCAACTCTCGCGTGGCTGCCTCCTCTACGAAACGCATCTATGTGTGGGTCAGCTCGTCGGCGACATTGCGCCGCCCACGTCTCGATCGCGGTGAGGTCGCGGAAGTCCCCGCCCATTCCGTTACGGAGGATCATCCGCGCGACCCATCCCTTCGCGCCCTCGTCCAGGCAGCCGCCGAAGGTGACGTGCTCCCTGGCGTCGAGCTCGGCCATCGCCTTCTTCACGGCACGGGCGGGATGTCCCGCTCGGAGGCCGAGGCGTCGAGGGGGCCGCTGCTGAACAGCCACAGGGGCGTTCGGCAAAGCCCGGCGGTGCCGACGGAGGAAGCGGCGGGCGTGCTTCTGCCAGCGCCCGGCGTACAGTCCGCCGCCGACTACCACGGCGTCATACGGCTCCACACTCTTGACGGACTGGGCCGGAAGGGCCTCGACCGTCAGCCCGTCCTTGCGCAGAACGTCGGCGAGGGTCTCGGCGATCCGTGCCGTCGATCCGTTCGTGGTTCCGTAGGTGACCGACACGGTGCCGGTCATGACGGTGCACCTCCTCTCACAGTCGGCGCAGCCAGTCGTCGGCCACGCCGTGCAGCGCCTGCTCCTGAGTCTGCAGGCGCGCGTCGTCCAGTCGGTAGGTGAGCCTGTCGACCACGCCGACCACGCCGTCGATCCGGGCGGTCATCGACAGGGCTATCTGGGTCTCGCTCTTGCGTTCCATGTGACCGGTGAGCGTGACGACGCCTTCCTTGTCGGGCCGCAGGAAGACCTGGAGCAGGTCGCGGCGGGGGACGATGCCGACCAGCCGGTCCGCCTCGTCGAGCACCGGCAGCCGTTCGACCTGGTGCTGGGCCATGGTGCGGGCGGCCTCGACGATGGTGTCATCGGCGTGCGCGGTGACGGGTGGCGTGCTCGTCAGCCGGCCGGCGGTGCGAGCGTGCACCTTCGCCGCCTGCCGTCGGGCACCGCGGGTCAGCCCGGAGAGGAACGCGGAGCGACGGCGTGGTTCGTACGGTCCGGGAGTGGCCGCCTGCCGGGCGACCAGGTCCGTTTCGGAGATGACGCCGATGACCATGCCGTCCTCGTCGACCACCAGCAGTCCACTGATCCCATGGTCCGCGAGCAACCGCGCGACCTCCTTGAACGGGGTGCCGTACGAGACGCGGACGACGTCCGTGGTCATCACGGAGCCGACCTTGTGGTGCTTCATATCCGTTCCCTCCTCAGCGGAGCCTGCGCAGATAGGGGTACTGGGGCCTGCAGAGCATCAGGCGGATCCGCGCGTCCGGCATGGTGACGCCGCCCGGTGTCGCGAGGACCGGGTTGAAGTCGGCCTCGGCCAGCTGTGGTGCGTCGCTCGCCACGCGGGACAGCCGCAGCAACATCTGCTCCAGTGCCTCGAGGTCAACAGTTCCGTTGCCGCGCACGCCGAACAGGAGCGGGGCACAGCGCGGGGAAGTGATCAGATGGTGCACGTCGTGGTCGGTGAGCGGGGCGAGCCGAGCCGCGTGGTCGGCCAGTACCTCCGTGGCCGTATACCGCCGAGCCCGAACAGCACGAGCGGGCGGCAGACCTGGTCCTGGACGACGCCCGCGAACAGTTCGGTGCCACGGGCGGCGAGCGGCTGCAGCACGACGCCGGTCATCAGCCCGCCGAAGTGGGTCTCCAAGTCGCGGTAAACTGCCCGTACTTGGGCGTCACCGTGCAGGTCGAGGTGAACCGCGTGCTGCTGGCTCTTGTGCACCAGGCCGGGCCAGTGTGCCTTCACGACCACTCGGCCGTCGGCGCCCCGCAGCCGGTCGGCGGGGCCAGGACGGCGTCGTCCTCCGTCGCGGCCCAGGCCCAGGGGATCTGCGGGATGCCTTAGCAGGCCAGCAGGTCGGCGCAGGTACGCGGGTCGAGCCAGCCACCGTCGGGGTGTACGGCTAGGTAGTCAGCGACGACCGTGCAGGCGCGTTCCGTCTCGACGCCGTCGAGGTCGGGGACGGTCCCGGCGGGGCGGGCCAGCCAGGCGACGCGGTGGGCGGCGTGGGCCAACGCGGTGCGGCGGCCTGCGGTTCGGCGTACGACAGGACGGTGCCGCCTGCCTTGGCGGGCAACAGCTCGACGGGCAAGCCCTGTTCGAGCCGTACCGTGACAATCGGCTTCGCCCTCCGGCCGGGTGCCCGAGCGAGGGCTTGCACGACGTCGTCGCCGGTCGCCGCGGCGACCGCCGTGGGGACCAGGGCCACGAGGACGGCGTCGACGCCGCCGAAGCGCATGTCCGGTCCACACAGTCCGCGAGCTGCTCCTCCGCGACGGCGGCGGTGGCGTCGACCGGGTTGCCCACGGCAGCCCCGTCCGGGAGTACGGCAAGCAGGTCATCGATCAGCTCGGGGCTGGGCGCCGGCAGGGACAGCCCGGCCTCGGCGCAGACATCGGCGGCCAACACCCCTGCGCCGCCCGCGTTGGTGACGATCGCGACGCGCGGTCCTGCGGGCAGGGGCCGGGAGTGCAACAGGGCAGCGGCTTCCAGGAGTTCGCCGACCGAGCGGATGGCAGTGATGCCGGCCTGCGTGAACAACGCGCCCCGCGTCATGGTGCGGGTGGCGGCGGCCACAGTGTGCGAGGCGGCGGCGCGCCGGCCCGCCTCGGTGCGTCCGGCGTCGACGGTCAGGACCGGCATCCTGCGGGTCACACGACGGGCAACGCGAGAAGGCGCGCGGGCGGCCGAAGGACTCCAGGGGCAGCAGGGCGAGACCGGTACGGCCGTCGCTCTCCCACCACTGGAGCATGTCGTTGCCGCTGACGTCGTACTTGTCGCCGAGGGAGGCGAAGGAGGAGGCACCGATGCCGAGCCGGGACAGCCCGACGAGCAGGGCGATGCCGACGCCGCCGGACTGCACGGCGACGCCCGCGATGCCTGGGCGCGGATGGGCGGCGGCGAACGTGGCGTCCAGACTCAGGTCCGGGTCGGTGTCGGAGACGCCCAGGCAGTTGGGGCCGACGAGCCGCATGCCGTGCGAGCGGCAGACGGCCAGCAGGGCCCGTGCCTGGTCGGCGTCCAGGCCCGCAGTGACGACGAGGAGAGCGGGTACGCCCGCTTTGCCGCACTCCTCGGCGATCTCCGTGATCGCCGCGGCCGGTACGGCGAGGACTGCGAGGTCCGGGGTCTTGGGCGGCGCGCTGACCGCCGGGTACGACGGCACACCGAGAATCGAGCGCGCGGCCGGGTTCACCGCGAACAGGCGCCCGGTGTAGCCGCCCGCGTGCAGCTGGTGCAGGATCGCCCGACCCACCGGGCCCGGCTTGCGCCCCGCTCCGACGACGGCGACCGCCTGCGGCCGCAGCAGCGGCTCAGGCTGGCGACATCGGCGGCACGGGCGCGCTCCTCGACGGCCGTGAGGTAGCTGTCGCTCTCATCGAGGGTGATGGCGCAGCGCACCTCAGGGCCCTCGAAGCGGCGAGCGGTACGGAGGCCGAGATCGGCGAAGAGCTTCAGCACCTGGTGGTTCTCGCTGAGCGCGTCGGCCGTGAACGTCGTGATGCCGTCGACACGGGCTGCGGAGACGAGGTGTTCGACGAGCAGGGTGCCCACCCCGCGGTGGTGCAGCCCGTCGGCGACGGCGATGGACACCTCGGCAGTGGCCTCGCCGTCCCCGGCGTCGTACTCGGCGACGCCGATCACCCGCCCCTGCGTCTCGGCCAGCAGCGCCCGGTAGCCGGGGCGGGCCGCAGCACAGGCGCGGTCGGCGGCCAGGCGGACCGACCGGTGGCTCGCGGCGAAGAACCTCAGGCGCAGGTTCTCTGGGGACATCCCCGCATACAGCCCTCAACCTGGTCGTGATCACCCGACACGACGGGACGGATGCACACGGTGGTGCCGTCGGCGAAAAGGGCGTGGACGGGGGGCCGGTCGGTCACGTCGTACGTCATCGCGGGACTCCTCCAAACCTCTTGTCACTTCGAGCATCCGGCGGATCGGGCAGTGGCCCCATGGGCTGCCCGGGGGCGAGGCGAGGGCCGATCGGCCCAAGGTTTCGCCGACCGTCCCGGCCCGGACGCGGGAGGCTGCCGAGGCGGCCCGCGTCCACCGGGCACGAGCGCCCGCCACGCGATCTGCGGACCTATGTCCCGGACCACACGGCGGACCTGTGACCCTCTCCTGCTCGGGTCACACCTGGTGCGGCACTACGGCGACCGCGCAGGCGTAGCGGTACGCGTCGTTGCTGGTGCGCGGCGGAGTGGCGAGCCCTGCCAGCAGGACCGCGGCGGTGCCGAGCAGGACCAGGACGGTGGCGGTGCGCCTCGGTAGCCTGCGCACGGTCCATGCCGCGGCGGCGAACAGCGCCCAGGCGAGGGCGTATCCGACCAGCAGCCGCCCCGGGGCGCTCTCGTGGTCACCCGCGTGGAGGGTGCCGGCGACGATGGTGGTGAGCGCGGCGAGGAGGAGCACTGTGGCTGTGACGGCCATCCGGGTTCTCCGGGCGCTCGCCGGTGGTGAAGGGCTGGGCGAGGGCGAAGCGGCGGAATCCGGGTCCGGCCGGTGGGAGGTGGTGATGCCGGTCATCGGCGGGCAGGACCTCCCCGGTCCACGGGACGCTCGCTCTCCATGGAGAGCACGTCGCGATCCCGGTAGGGACGGTGGAGTTCCACGAAAGGGCGACCGTGCGCCGTCCAGCGGCCGGTGAGGATCCACCCGGCGGTCTCCGCCGTGTGCAGCAGGGCCGTGGTGCCCAGGCGGGCCCAGGGGAAGGGACGTCCGTGGCGTCCGTGGCCGTCCTCGACGCGGACGGTGAGGCGCTCGTCCACGTCGTCGTCGGCTGCCTCGGCCAACAGGCGACCACCAGGGCGGACGAGGTCCCGCAGCCGGGTGAGCAGGGCGGCCGGATCGCCGCCGATCCCCGCGTTGCCGTCCATCAGCAGCACGGTGTGCCAGCGGCCCTCGCTCGGCAGCCGATCGAAGACGGAGCGCCGCAGGGCTCTCCCGCCCTGGCGCCGGGTCCGGGCGACGGCCTCCGGGCAGACGTCCACGCCCAGCGCCGACACCCCGCGGGCGGTCAGGGCAGACACGAGACGTCCCGGTCCGCAGCCGACGTCCAGTACGGGACCGGTGCAGCGGCGCAGTACGTCGGTGTCGGTGGCGTCGGGGGCGGCGCACCAGCGCTCCACATCCAACGGGAGCAACTCCGCCGTCCCGAGGGGGCGCGGCGCCAGGCGCCGCAGGTACAGCGGTCCGCTGCCGGTGCGCAGGGCCTGGGCGTAGGGGTCGGCCTCCCAGGGTGTGCCGGGCGCCGCGCGCACGGATGGCGCGGACGGCGCGGGGACGGTCTGCTGGCGCGTGCCCGCGGGCTTCTGCTGGAAGCGCTCGGCGACGAAGGATCCGTTACCGGTTGGAGCGGGGCTCATCGAGCAGCCCCCGTGAGCCGGAGGCGCTGGGCGGCGCCCGTACGGTCGGTGGACATCGGTACGCCCCGTACCAGGGATCCGGCGCGGGAGGGGTGGACGAGGCCCAGAGCCCAGGAGCCGCCGTCGGCGGCGGGGCCGAACCATGCGTCATGACCGGTGCGGCCGACGCCGGACAGCAGCTCGGCGGTCAGCTGCGGGGTGTCCATTCCGACGAGCAGTGCGGGGCCGCGGTCACAGTGCGCGAAGGCGCCCGCGATCCGCTCGTCAAGGCCCCCGGTCTCCTGGGGCACCACCTCGAATCCGGGCGGCAGCCAGGGCCCGGGATCGCCGTCCAGGACGAGGACCCTGCGCCGGGCAGGGGCGCGGAGCACCATGTGGAGGGTGTCGGTGAGGAAGGCTCCAACCCATGTGGCCGCTTCCTGCGAGGTGTAGGGCGGCGTAAGCCGGGTCTTGACCCGTCCGGGCACCGGTTCCTTGGCAATCACCAGCAGCGCGGCGGGCCCTGTGGGCGCGGCGGTCATCGCGCACCCCCTGGAAGCGTCGCGATCGGGCCGGTGACGGGACACTCGGCGAGGACAGTGCGCATGTCCCGTACCGCCCGCCAGGTAACAAGCCAGGTGCCGGTCACCTTCGAACGGCCCGTGCGCGGGTGGTAGGGCGCGTCTGTCTCCTGCATCCGCCAGCCTGCGTCAGCCGCCCGGACCACCATCTGCTGCGGGTGGCCGGAACGCCGGTCGGTCAGCCCGAGTGCCGGCAGAGGCTTGCCACGAGCCGCTCGCATGGAGCCGAGGTCGCACAGGGCCAGACCGGTACGGCGGTGGATCAGGCGGGCCAGTTCGAGATTCGCCAGCCTTGCGTGCAGGGGCCAAGCTCCGAAGGTGGTCCGCCGGCGGCGGCCCAACACCAGGTCGGCCGAGCCGTCGAGAACGGGCCCGACCACCCGCGGCAGCAGGTGGGGGTCGAGGGATGCGTCGAAGTCGCAGAAGCCGACAATGTCGGCCGTGGCGGCGGTCAGCCCCGCTCGGCAGGCGGAGTCGGAGGAGCCTTTGTCGACGACAATCGCACGCCAGCCGGGCGGGATCCGATCCAGCACCCACGGCAGGGCTTCGGCTTCGTCGAGGCAGGGCAGCACGACGTCCACGGATGGAGGGGTTGTCTCGATCACCCCACTCACCCTACGAACGCAAAGAAGGCATAAGGGACTTGGTGTCCTTACAGATCGCTGACGTCGCCCGCCGCTCCCCAAACCGGTGGGCCGCCGCCCGACGGCCAGCATCGCGGTGCGGGGCAAGATCGCGTATGTCATGAACGCGGACGGCGAGGGCAGTGTCCAGGGCTTCCGGATCACCCACCAGCGGAGGACTCAGGCCACTGCAAGGCTCATAACGCTCACTGGGCCTCGACAACGAGAACGTGCCGTTCGCCATCAGCTTCGACAGGACCGGCAGGCGGATGCTGGCCGCCGAGGCCGAGAAGTCCAGAGTGCCCAGTTACCAGCTCCACCGTGCCGGCAAGCTGAAGGTGCTTGAGAAACACTGGCCAACGGCCAGGAAGTCCTGTTCTGGCTGGAGCACGCGGGCATCTACTTCTACGGCGGCAACCCCGGCAACTCCACCGTCAGCGGCTACCGCATGGGCAAGCACGGAAGGCTCGCCCTGACCGACGAGGTCGGCATCGAGAAGAACGGATCTCTCACGAAGGTCACCACCACCGAGGGCCTCCACGGCAGCTGTAGTTCCGGCGTCAGGGCTGGTCAGCGTTTCGCCGGGGGTTGGTGAGGGCGCGGGTACGGCCACCGTGATCATGAACGTTTGTGAGGACGATCAAGGACGCGGTGGCTATGGAGGCGACGATAGCCGAGCAGGCGTGGGCCAGGGCATTCGGGGCCGCGATGGAGACGATCGTGGGCTGCTTCGCGCGGCGTGAAGCCCGCGCCACAGCAGCGGAGTTGACGGCGGGGCTGTTGCTGGAACTGGACACCCGCAACTGCTGGACACTGGCGCAGGCGCTCGGGCACGCCGGCCCGCACAGGCTGCAGCACCTGCTCTCCCGGGCCCGGTTCGACCACGATGCGGCGCGAAGGGCCCTCGCCCGCCTGATCCTGGGCGAACTCGCAGGCCAGGATGCGATGTTGGTGGTGGACGAGACCGGGGACGCGAAGTCTTCCACGGACTGTGTCGGCGCCGGCCACCAGTATTCCGGCGCGCTGGGCGGAGTCGGGCTGTGCCAGGTGGCGGTGCACCTGGCGGTGGTCACGCCGGCGGCGCGGGTGGTCATCGACCGGGCCCTGTATCTCCCGGCGGACTGGGCCGCGGACGACGAGCGACGCGAGCTGACCGGAGTACCGGACGAGATCGGGTTCGCCACGAAGCCGCAGCAGGCGGTGGCCATGGTCTCCGGCGCCCTCGACGCCGGGGCACAGGCACGCTGGTTCGCGGGTGACGAGGTGTACTCGGGGCGGCAGTTGCGCCGCGACATCCGGGCCCTGGGACTGGGCTACACGGTCGGCGTCGCCGCGACGCACCAGGTCACGGACGGGACCGGACGCCGGTGGGAGGCCTGCAAGATACTCAACAAGGTGCGGCCACGGCAGTGGATGCGGCGGGCGACCGGCCACGGCACGAAGGGCACCCGCGAATACGACTGGGCCTGGCTCGACATCCGCCCCGACGACACCCCCGAAGGACACGGGGACGGCACCAGCGTGCTCGTCGCCCGCCGTCACCGCTACACCGGCGAGGTCTCCTACTTCCGCTGCTGGACCCCCGGCGACATCGCGCTGGGCACGCTCGTGGAGGTGATCTGCCGACGCTGGCGGATCGAGGAGACCTTCCAGCTCGCCAAGGGCTTCACCGGCCTCGATCAGGGCCAGGTGACCTGCTGGAACTCCTGGATGCGCTGGTCGCTGTTCTCCTTGATCGCCCAAGCCGTGCTCGCCCTGACCCTGGCGGCCACCACGAACACAGCCCCGGCCGGACCCGGCCGTCTCGTCCCGCTGACCTGCCCGGAACTCGTACGCCTCCTGCGCGTACTCGTCCTGCCGCCGCCGGCCCGCGACCGTGACCACGCCCTGCACTGGACCACCTGGCGCCGCCGTCACCAGGCCATCTCCCGCGCCTGCCACCAGCAACGACACCTACTTCAAGACCAGTTGTGACCCGGAACTACAGCTGCCGTGTCTGACTACCACCTAGGCGGTCATCGTCGAACGCACCCTGAAACGTTATAGGTACACAACGCTACGAAGGGGGTGAGACTGATCCAGCGCGCCACTGCCTGAGCCCTACGAAGGGGGAAACATGCGCACCCGTACCCGCCGAATCAAGATCGGCCTGACGTCAGCTGCGATTCTTCTGTCCAGCGCGGGTCTTGGCCTGACCACCGCCTCCCCGGCCTCCGCGGCCTGCAACGTCGGTTCCGGAATCATCCGCGACACGGCATGGGCGCACAACCCGTGCAGCGTGAAGCTCTACCGGAAATTCGTGTGGGGCGGCGCGCCGGACAGTCCGTGCTACATCTTCAGGCCGGGGGACACCAAACACAATGAAAAGCCGGCCAACTTCCGCTGGGCCACCTTCGACGGCATGAAGTCCTGCTGAGGGCATTCGCGCGATCTTGCAGCGGCCCGCGACCACGCCCTGCACTGGACCGCCTGGCGCCGCCACCACCAGGCCACCGCCCGCGCCTGTCACCAGCAATGACACCTACTTCAAGACCAGTTGTGACCCGGAACTACAGCTGCCGTGGCCTCCCCGCATTCGCCGAGTCCGGCATGGAAGGCATCGCCACGGTGTGAGGCCATGCCCAGCGAGGCAAGAGCACCTACACAGAGCGACACCAAGAAATGGCTGCCCTGCCGAGGGGTCGGTGGGGAGCCATACCTTGCCCAAGCCCACAGGGCAGGGATCCGATCACCGGAATTCGTGTTGACCGCGGGACATCTCGCACTTCATCTCTGTGTTGCGGAATTACGGTCCCGCGGTCCCGTCACGTCAGCCCGGCGCACCCAGCCGAATTCGACAGCCGAGGAGCAGCCCTACCCATCTCACAGCAACCGGGCCCTACTGAGTGATCACGGATCGATGCACGCCACAGGGCCACGAAGAGCGGTGCCGGCGCCAGGACATCAGCCTGGTGTTTGCCAGCAAAGACTCAGCTCGAATACGGCCGAGCATCTCGGACTCATGTCACCACAACCAGGCTGCAGTGACATACATCAGGACGCTGAAGGTGGCTACGGATTCGACGTAGGCGGCCGCAACGAAGGAAGGCCTGCCCGGGGTAGGAACGGCCGCGGGCAGGCCTGAGGCTCAGTTCATCGCGGTCACTGGCAATTCTGGCCGGCGTTTATGCATTCCACCATCCGGTTCATCAGCTGCTCGTCGAAAACGTTGACGAAGTCTCCATGGTCGGTCACCGGCTTGTGCAACTGCTCGGGGAAACCGTCCACAGAGAAGAATGGACTCGACTGTCCATTGTCGTTGAGGCTCGGCGGGGCGATGTCGTAAACCAGGCGCTGTACCAGCTGCGGAATGGCTTGGAAGCCGTTCGGGCAGGCACCGGTATTCGGGTCGGCGAACGCGACATGATCGCGATGGTTGGCGCTGTCGATGTTCTGACCGTCCCAGCAACTCTGGAACTTGGAGGTACGAACCACGCTGCTGCCTTCGGGACAAATCGGATACCTGTCCGTCAGTTGCCGATCCTCGAAGCCGGTGCAACTCCACGCGGCGTTGGCATTGGCCGTTCCGTTGGTGAACGCCTTGGCGTCTCCGGTGATGATGCGCAGGAACTTCGGCATCGCCACGACCTTGCTGCTCGGGTTGCCCACGTACTCCAGGGTCACCTCTGACGCGTTGAGGATCTTGCCGACGTTGCCCTCCGCACCGCCGCCCTGCTGGTTGGCGTCGAACTCCTCGGTGCCGTCCTGCAGACGGAGAACCGGCCAGTAGTACGACGACTTGTCCCCCTGATTCCGGCACGTGGTCTCCCCGGCCGCGAACTCCTCGTTGCCGGCGAAGGCGTCGTTCGCCTGGTTGCCTACGTAGTCGTGTGTGTGGTGCGCCCCGTTGTCGACGCCGGGCGCGACGATCACGTTGTCAGTGTTGTACAGCTTGTTCTCGTTCACACCGCAATCGGTGGTGAACTTGCCGAGCGAGGCGTTCTGTTGGTTCTGCGGGACGCTGACATTGGGCTGGACACTGGTGATGTCCACGAAGTCGGCGGCGACTGGGCCATTGCCTGCCTGTCCACCGTTGGCGGCATCCCCTCCCTCGTTCCCCTGGTCCTGCCCGTTCCCCAGTTCCTGCCCCTGGCCGTTCTGATTCTCGCCCTTGCCGGTGCCGGCCTGGTTGCCCGAGGCGCGGAGCGTACAGGCGGCAAGAGATTCCAGGCCCTGCGGCCGGTCAGCCACCCGGTCGAGGGCGATCATGATGCGCTCGATAGTCGCGGTCCGCTTGTCCTTCAGCGGGCCCATTACCGCGTTGTCTGCGAACTTGCTGTCCTGGCGTATGACTCGGGTCGAGTCCTGCAACCGCTTGTAGGCTTCCGCGACTTGCTGGTCCAGAAGCGCAAGTTCCTTGTCAACCTCCGACTTGGCCTGGTCGGGTACCTGACGCAGCCGGGTTCCGACGTCGGGGCAGTCGATGGTGGCGGATCCCGCCTCCATGGCTTGGCCGATGGCGTCCTGCGGCGAACTCCTGGTGGTGTTGCCGCTCCCGCTCTCACCGGCGGAGGCATACACATTCGCCACCACCACCCCTCCAGCCCCCAGGGCAGTCGCCGCCAGTGCGGCGACTGCCCGGCGGGCCCTTTTTGATCGCTTGCGTGTATTTCGTGGCATGGGACTCCTTTGAGAGATCTCGTTCGAGCCGCCACGGCGCCGCTGTCGGTCGCCGCGCGGTCGAGTTCGCGAAGCTGGATTCGTGGGGCGGACGATCGAGGGCTCGGTCACTCTGCCCGTGATGCCGGAGCCGGTTTCGCCGACCGTTCAAGTGCCGCCCGTCTCCCGTAACCTCGCAACCAGAGTTACGGATGTGGCAGGCCGCATGAGCGGAATCGAATGCCTCGTCAGGCTCTTGTAAGGATTGGCGGGACCAGGCCCTGTCCCTCCGGAAGAGGGCAGACCTTCGCGCACAAATCTTCACGTGGGGCACGACGAGGTATACGGGTTCGCGGCCCAACGACCCCTGGCCGACGGGTATCGCACGCTCTTGATGGACCGCCGCGGCCACGGTCGCAGCCCTGATACTGCCCGCAGCGACTTCGACACCGACGCCGACCAACTGGTGGAACTGCTGGCGCGACAAACCGAAGGCGCACACTAGGTCGGCCACGGCAATGGCGGCCTGGCAGCCATGCTCGCTGCCGGACGTCATCCCGAACTTGTGCGGTCATTGCCTCTGATTCAGCCAGCCGCGTTCCCTGCGGCCACTGACCACCCGGCCGTCAAGACCATACTGCACCGATTACGAGGGAGCGCCGGTGTGCCAGAGTCGGTGACGCCGGAGCATTACCCGCGCGCCAGAGCTGTACCGCACGTACGCGGGCGAACCCCTAATTGCCTGCGCCGAGGCCGTAGCCGACTCTGTCGGCGCCCGACTGCTACGTGTCCCCGGCTACTACCCGCACACCCAGCAATCCGTCGCGGTCAACGCCGCCCTGCGCGAACTGTGTAAATGGTCGGCACCAACTGCCGCACAGCCTCACAAAACAATCGCTCCGTCGCAGCTCTCCATGAGCCAAGGGAGTCCGTCGGCACGACACATTTTGTGTTCCAGAGAACATCAGCACCGCTCGGCGAATGCGTCATCACCACGCAGCCACGCGTCGATGCTCAAGCCGTGGCCAGTTAGGGGTGGATGGCTCCGTCTCCCAAACAGCCGAATCGTCGCACCGGTCACGCCCGTCCCGCTGCGGCAGCGGCACGCGCATCTACGACGGCCAGGGCGATGCATCGGTGACGGGGACGCCTTCCAAAGGAAGGCGGTCTCGGTAGTACTCCGACTCCAACCAGTCCTCTTTCACGAAGATCGGCCGCGAAATCCGCACGCCACCGACCTCCTGTGCGCGAAGAAGAACCCCCAGATCGGTCAGGGCGAGGGAGTCATCGAGGGTGTACAACAGGCAACTCCCGTGCTCGGCGGCGTAGTCAAGGAGGAACTGGTGCACCTGCTCGGGATCGCGGCCGGCCAGTGCAAAGTCCGCTAGCAAGACCTGCGGACCCGTGACCGCCTCCGGGGCAATGCACGCCAACTTGCCCGCGTCGTAGAACACCTTCACCCCGTCGGCGAAGTCTTCCTGCTCGTAGGGACCGCCCGCTCGTTTCTGCGGCTCAGAGACCCGGAGCGCGTCGGCGACCTCGGCCGGGCTCATCCCGAGCCGCAGTGGCCCCAGCCCGGCTCCGGGCAGCAACTCCCAGTGCTCCCGTCCCTCGCCTGCGCTCACGTCATCCGCCCCTTTAGTGACCATCCCCTGTGCCCCGCATCGTGTGCGAGACCAGCGCCCAAAGTGCCACCTGAACTGCCCGAGCGCCAACCGAAGCGCTCGGGCACACCGCGTACCTCAGCAAGATCGTGTTACGAGCTCTTAGTGCGGTTGTGCCGGGTCTTCTCCCGGACCAGTGAGATCACGATCACCAGGACGGCCACGAGTACGGAGAGCAAGACCTGGCTACGGCCGCCACCCTCGCTGTCGTCGGTGAGCATATAGAGGAGCACGAACGAGATCATCCCGATCGTCGCCCACGTCAGATACGGGAAGAGCCACATCCGCACGACGAGCTTGTCCGGGCTCTCGCGCAGGATGATCCCCCGCATCTTCAGTTGCGAGAAGCAGATGACCAGCCATACGAAGAGCGCGACCGCGCCGGAGGAGTTCAACAGGAACTGGAAGACCGTGTCCGGCCACAGGTAGTTGAAGGCAACGGCGACGAAACCGAAGGCCACCGAGGCCAGGATCGCGGTCTGCGGGACACCACGGGCGTTCGTGCGGACGAAGGACTGCGGCGCGTCGCCCCGCTGGCCGAGGGAGAAGGCCATGCGGGAGGCGGTGTAGAGGCCGGAGTTGAGACAGGACAGCACGGCGGTCAGCACGACGACGTTCATGATCTGCCCGGCGTGCGGGATGCCGATCGAGTCCAGGGCCGCCACGTAGGAGCCGTCCTTCTTGATCGAGGGGTCGTTCCACGGCAGCAGCGAGACCACGACGAGGATCGACCCGACGTAGAAGACCCCGACTCGCCAGATGACGCTCCTGGTTGCCTTGGCGACCGCCCGCCGAGCGTCCGGGGACTCGCCGGCGGCGAGGGTGACGATCTCGCTGCCCATGAAGGAGAAGACGACCAGCAGAATGCCGGTGAGGATCGCGCCGGGGCCGTTGGGGAGGAAGCCGCCGTGCTCGGTGAGATTGCCGAAGCCGGTCGCGGCGTGGTCGGAGCCGGGCAGCACACCGAAGATCGCCAGACCGCCGAGGACGATGAAGCCCGCGATGGCGACGACCTTGATGCCCGCGAACCAGAACTCGAACTCGCCGAAGGAGCCGACCGAGGCCAGGTTCGTGGCGGTGAGCACCACCATCACGATCAGTGCCCATGCCCACTGCGGTACGGCCGGCACCCATTGCTCCAGGATGACCGCACCCGCGGTCGCCTCCACGGCGAGCACGACGACCCAGAAGAACCAGTACAGCCAGCCGATCGAGAAACCGGCCCAGCGGCCGAGCGCCCGGTCCGCGTAGGCGGAGAAGGAGCCGGAGGTCGGATTGGCCGCGGCCATCTCGCCGAGCATCCGCATCACGAAGACGACCAGGGCGCCGACCAGTACATACGACACCAGAATGCCGGGTCCGGCGGCAGCGATACCGGAGGCGGAACCCACGAAGAGGCCGGCGCCGATCACTCCGCCGATGGCGATCATCGACAGATGGCGGTTCTTGAGACCGGCTCGCAGACCGGCCTGTTCCGGAGGCAGGCCATCTGCGGGCGGGGCGGTGTCTGCTGCCAGAGAACCAGGGGGACGTGTAGTCATGTCGACATCCATTGAGTGGTTGGGAGGGCCTGGCGCGGAGTGGATGGCCCCGGGAAAGCGGTCACGGCATGGAGCGTCTCGCTCTGCCTCCTTGTGGGAGGTGAGCCGTGTCACTTGGGGAAATGGATTTGCGCAAGCTTATGAGGGGCCACGGGCCGACATGTTTGTGAATGATGAACAAACTTGCCCGCATTGCCTGTGCAACCGGACAATGCGGAGGCGTCGTCAGGTGGACGACGGAAGCCGCAGCTGGAGCATGGCCAGTAGGCGCTGGTCGGGACGGCTCAGATCGAGACCGGTCAGCTCCTCAGCCCGACGAAGGCGGTAACGCAGCGTGTTGGGGTGCACATGCAGCTGGCCTGCGGCCTCCCGGACGTCACCGAGCGCATTCAGATAGGCCAGCAGGGACTCGGCCAGCCGCCCCTGGTGCCGGCTGTCGTGCGCCACCAGGGCGGTCAGCCGAGGGTCCCGTATTTCGGGGTGAGCGGAGAGCAGCGTCAGCATCTCGCTGACCAGCACTTCCGCCTGGATGTCCGGCAGTGCGGCGACCGCGGTGGGAAGGTCGGCACTCATCATGGCGTCGAGGATGCGATCGGCCTCCCGGCGCGACTCAGGGACGTCCCCGAGCCCGGACACCACACAACCGACCGAGCCCCTCAATGGCAGGCCCAGGTGACGACGTGCTGCATCGGTGATCTCCTGGCACCAGCCGCGCAGCGTGTCCGTGTCGATACTGCGAGGCAGCTGGGGCAGAAGCACATAGATACGGGGATCGAGCTGCGTGACCAGCGCGTTGCGGTGCCGGGCGGCGATGTGCACCGAGATCAGATTGGTGACCTCGGTGTGGGTCAGCTCCGGCGCGGCGACCACCTCCGCGGTCCCGTACGAGAACCCCAGGACGGCGGCTGGCAGGGTGGCGTCGTACCCCAGGTGCGTAGCGAGCGGCTGCGGCCCGGTACTTCCCTCCAGCAGCCCGGCCAGCAGGGTCCGGGTGAGCGTCACATTCTCGGAGAGCTCTCGGCGGCGGCGCACCAGGTGGTGCGCGGCAACCCGGGCGGCACCCAGAAGTGCCTGTTCCGAGTGTTCGGACAGGGGTGACGAGCTCTCCTGCACCCAGATGGTGCCCAACTGCCGGTCCCCGGACCGGATCGCCACCGCGAGGCGGCGGCGGATCCCCAGCTCCGGGTGGCTGTCGATACCGATCACCTGGTCACTGGAGTGCAGGTGCTGGAAGACGCCCCACTCGCGCAGCTTCGCCAGAAATGCCTCCGGTCCCTGCCAGCCGAGAATGGAGCGCCGCCGCAGGTCGTCGATCTCGTCGGAGTCGGTGGACCGAGAGTAGGCGAGCACCCGGTTGGCGGAGTCCTCGATGCTGACAACGCCGCTGGTGAGGACAGCGGTGGTCTGGGCGAGGGAGAACAAGTCGCCCTCCTGCGCCCCTACGCTGGGGTATCCCGGAGGGGCATCGTCGAGGGCGGCGCGGGCCAGCGCGTGCACCTGCTCCCAGCGCGCTTCACCGCGCAGCGAGAGCAGAGCCACGCCGACCTCAGCGGCGGTCTCACCAAGGGCTGTGGCCTGACCGGCACCGTCCAGCTTCACCACGACGGCGGTGGCTCCATCACGGGCGGCGGCCCGCAGTGCGGGAAGGGCGGCGCGGCCACGGGCACCGATGAGGAGGACCAACTCGCCCAGCTGGGCGCTCGGAGGGTCCTCGGGGTCGAGCAGGGCAACGCTTCGGATCTCGACGTCGAGGCCGGCGGGGGCGACCTGCATCTCCACCAACGAGTCGCCCAGAGCCATCAGCAACTGGCGCAGGCTGATGCTCGCTGCGGAGGAAGGCACTGCGGCCGGATCCATTGACGTCGCCTTTGTTGGGAACCATGCCGGGCCCTGATGTTATCTGCCCGAGCCAGGGGACTGTTCCGTGGCAGAGAAGCCATCGAAGGCATCGTTCAAGCCAAGAGCCGGGCGCCGCCCCCGAAGAGGCGAAACCGGCCCTGATCCGCTGTGGGAGGAAAACGCTCAGCCGGCGGCACCAGGCCTCACGTCCGGCACACCGGTGGGCAACCCCGCCATCACCGCCCGTCGACTCGCCCTGACGTGCTCACGCATCACCTGCTCGGCGCTGTCGCCGTCCTTCTCGAGGATCAGCTCGAGGACGCGGTGGTGCTCACGGTCCGATTGCAGAGCACGGCCCGGCTGGCTCAGCGATGTATTCACCAGCCGGGAGTAGGCCAGCTGGTTCATCAGCATCCGGTAGTGGGCCTCCAACTTGTTGTTGTCGGCTCCCGAGATGAGCAGGTCGTGGAACTCCTGGACCAGTTCCGCGTACCGCCCCCGGTCGTCCCTCGCCACCGCCTCGTCGGCCTCGCTCAGGTTCCGCTCCAGCAGGTCGATCTCCGCGACGCGGCCGCGCCGGGCGAGGAGGCGGGCGGCCGCGCCCTCGAGGAGTTCCTTCATCTCGAAGAGTTCCGTGATCTCGCGGCGGGAGGGCGTGGTGACGAACGTCCCCACGCGGGGTCGGATCTCGACCAGGCCTTCGGTCTGGAGCTGCTTGAGGGCTTCGCGCACCGGTGTACGACTGACGCCGAACTCCTCCGCGAGTGCGAGCTCCGAGAGCGGAGCCCCGGGCTCTATGTCGCCCTTGATGATCCGCCGGCGCATTTCGGCGATCACCCTGGCCTGCATCGACCCTCCCCCAGCCGCCGGCCGGGGGGATCCCCACTTCGGTTCGCTCTGTGCGCGATTCACCGAACTCTCCTCCGTCTCCCGAGCCGCCCGCCGGTCATCCCAGCGGCGCCAGTGCGCCGCCGTCGAAGAACTTACCCGCGCTGTAGACCATCGGATGACGCTCGGAGACAACGGCGTGCACCACCCGGCAGATGAACACGGTGTGGGTGCTGGCCTGCAACCGCTCGCGGATCTCGACCTCCATCTGCGCACTGCTCCGGGCGATCAGCGGGCTGCCGAACGGGCCACTTTCCCACTCCACCTTCTCGAACTTGTCCGTGGCCTTGCTCGCAAACGTACCGACGACGTCCAACTGGTCCGTGGACAGGATGTTGATCGCGAGGTGGCTCGCGCTGAACAGACAGTCGTGGGTGGACGAGGTGCGCTGGATGCACACCATCACGGTGGCGGGGTCGAGCGAGATGCTCGAGAACGCGTTGACGGCCAGCCCCCTGGGGACCGCCCCGTCCATTGCGGTCACGACCGTGACACCGGTGACGAACTGCCGGTTGACCTGCTTCATCACATCGAGGTCGGGCTTCGAGGCGAGTGGGGTCATGGATGTGCTCCTTGTCATCTTGATCGTCAGTCCTGTCCCACGTGACTTGTCAGTCCTGCCCCACCCGGATGACGCCCAGCGCCGAGAGCAGCGCCCGCGGATCCCACGTCACGTGCTCCTCGACGATCCTGTCGTCCTCGAAGCGGGCGAAGGTGGCGCCGCTGACCTCGACGCGCCGTTTGGTGGCGGGGACACCGAGGAGCGAGCTCTGGTGGGTTCCGGTGCTGTGCCAGCGGATCGCGGCCCGGTCTCCCTCGATCACGATGTCGTCGATGGTCGTCACCAGGTCGGGGAAGGCGGACCGGGTCGAGACGATGGATGCCTTGAAGGCCGCCAGGTCCTGCGGGTGCGGATCCTGGCTGTACCGGAGGTAGGCCGGGCTCAGCAGCGCGTCGAGGGCATCGACGTCTCCCTGGCCCCAGGCCGCGGCCCACGCCTTCTCGATCAGTCCACGACGGGCGTCAGAGTTCGACACCGGCCTTCTCCTTTCTGTCTGCGCACAGTTCCTTCCAGAAGGACACCGCCAGACCGGCGATGATCACGAGGAAGGGCAACGACGTCACGATGACGGTGTTCTGCAGGGCGTTCAGTCCTCCGGCGAGCATGAGGACGACAGCGGTGACACCGGTGAGGACGCCCCAAAGGATGAGCACCGAACGGCGCGGAGTGAGCGATCCGTCCGAGGTCATCATGGACAGCACATAGGTGTTGGCGTCCGCACCGGAGACGAAGAACATCACGACCAGGATGATCGCGATCAGCGAAGTGACCGAGGCCAGCGGGAAATGGTCCAGGGTCGCGAAGAACGCGCTGTTGATGTCGGCCGCCGTCTGCTTGGCGATGTCACCCTTCTCGAACATGTCGATGTGGATGGCGGTGCCGCCGAAGACCGTGAACCAGGTGAAGAACACCACGCTGGGGACGACCAGTACGCCCATGATGAAGCCACGGATGGTTCGTCCCCGCGAGATGCGGGCCAGGAAGACGCCGACGAAGGCGCCCCAGGAGACCCACCAAGCCATCATGAAGTAGGTCCACCACTGCATCCACTCGAGCCCGCCGAACGCGGTGCCTTGCAGGCTCATCCGGAAGAAGTCGGTGGCCCACTGGCCCACGGACTCGATGTACAGGTTCGCGATGAACACGGTCGGGCCGGCGACCAGCATGAACACGAACAGCGCGACAGCCAGCAGTGAACTGCCCTGGCTCAGGAACTTGATGCCCTTGCTGACACCGGTCACCGCCGAGAGCGTGAAGATCGAGGTGACGGCGGCGATGATGAGCACCTGGGTCACGTTGTTGACCGGCATCCCCCACAGCCTGCCGAGACCGTTGTTGACCTGGAGGGCTCCGAGGCCCAGGGAGGTCGTCGTGCCGAAGAGTGTCGCGAACACGGCGAGCACGTCGATCGTCTTGCCGATCGGCCCGTCCACGCGGTCGCCGAGCAGCGGCCGGAACATCTGGCTCACCAGGGTGCGTCGGCCTTTGCGGTGGGTGGAGTACGCGATCACCAGACCGAAGACGGCGAAGATCGCCCAGGCCTGCAGGCCCCAGTCGAAGTAGGAGTACTGCAGGGCACGCACCGCTGCCGCCGGAGTGTTCGGCTCGGCGAGGCCGTGCGGCGGCGTGGCCAGGTGGGAGATCGGCTCGGCGACGCCGTAGGAGACCAGTCCAATACCCATCACCGCGCTGAGGATCATGGCGAACCAGGTGAGCGTCGAGAACTCCGGGCGGTCCGAGTCCTTGCCCAGCCGGATGTCTCCGGCAGGACTGAAGGCCAGGAACACCAGGAAGATCAGGATGGCCAGCGTAACCACCAGGTAGGACCAGCCGAACGTGGCCGTCACCCAGTTCAACGACTTGTTGGTGACTGTGTTCAGGTTGTCCGTGAAGAGCACCGCCCAGGCTACGAAGACGGTGGAGATACCGAGCGAGGTCCAGAAAACGGAACCGAGTCGCCCACCGCTGTCGCGGCCGGCCTCGGTGCCGTCCGTGGTGCATTCCCCACCGCTCGCCGACGACGTCGCGGGCGTCGTTTCCTCGCCCGTTCCAAGGTGACTGGACATGAAACTCCTTGGGTCGCGGCTCGACGGCCATCCGTTCTGGCATACAAGCAGCAGTAAGGCATGGCACAGATGGAGCGTCAAGGGTTCGGTCGAGCGGAATCACATCACAACTTTGCGTGCCGCTTATAAGTCCAGGTCGTGGACCCATAATCCCAGGTCATTGGCTTCAACATTGATCTCGGCAGGTGGGCCGAAGAGCATTCGGGCGCCCCTACCTCTTCCCCCTTGACCGATACAAGAGACGACACCTATCGTCCTGTGGCATGCAAGAGCGCATGGATCACTTCGACGAGAGCATCGGTCTCCGCAAGCTCGTGCTCTACCGCGACGTCGTCCTGACCGAGGCGGGCGCGGCACCCGCACAGCCCGCGCGGCGGGCCAGCGTCGCCGCTGTCATCCGGAACCCGTGGGCAGGTACGGGCCCGACGGCTGATCTGTCCCGGGAGCAGAAGCGCATCGCCCCCGTCCTCGCCTCGTTGCTCACCGGCCGGCTCGTCGCCGCGTTGGGCGGCGTGGACGAGATCGAGTCGTTCGGCAAGGCCGCCATCGTCGGCACCGCGGGCGAGATCGAGCACGCCGGTGCCCTCATCCACACCCCGTACTTCGGCAACCTGGTGCGGGAGTTCCTCCAGGGCGAGTCGATCATCTGCTTCGCCGACACGCGTGCCGAAGCGGGTGAGACGCTGGTCGTGCCGCTCTGGCACAAGACACACGCCTCGACGCGCAGCCACTACCAGACCATCAGTGCCCGAGTCTCCGACGCTCCGCGCGCGGACGAGATCGTCGTCGTCGCGGCCGCGTCCACGGGACCGCGTCCGCACCCCCGTATCGGGGACCGCATGACCGACCCCGTCGTCACCACCGAAACCCTGGAGGTTGTCGCCTCATGAGCGTCCGCAAGATCGTGACCGTCGTCGAGGAGATCCGCGCCGAAGGCGGCCGCGCGCTCGACCGCCCGGCCCGGATCGCCGTCGTCGCAGCGGTGATCGAGAACCCCTGGGCCGGTCAGGGCTTCGTCGAGGACCTCACTCCCGGCATCGACGCACACGCCTCCGACCTCGGCGCGCTGCTGGCCCCGGCCGTGCTCGACGCGCTCGAAGCGCCCGCCGAGGCGTACGGCAAGGCTGCCATCGTGGGCCTGGACGGCGAGATCGAGCACGGCTCGGGACTGATCCACACGCTCAAGTTCGGCGACCACTTCCGCAAGGCCGCGAACGCCACCACCCTGCTGCCCGCGGTCGAGAAGCGCGGTCCCGCCGGAGTGGTCTTCGACATCCCGCTGAAGCACATCACCGACGCCACGATCCGCTCGCACCACCAGACCGTCGAGGTCCGCCTCAGCGACGCCCCCCACCCGAACGAGATCGTCATCGCGCTGGCCGCGGCCGCCCAGGGGCGCCCGCAGCAGCGTCTGGCGCCGCTCTCGACCGAGCAGTAGGCATACATGAGCAAGCCCACCGTGGTGCTGCTGCACGGCGTAGGGCTCGACCACACCATGTGGGAGCCCACCGCCGCGCTCCTGGCCGACCGCTTCACCGTGATCACCCCCGACCTGCCGGGCCACGGCACGCGCCCGCCGGTGGACCAGGGAGTGATCCTCGCCGACCTGGCCGACGGCGTGGCCGATCAGATCCCCGACGGCTCGCACCTGGTCGGATTCTCGCTCGGCGCGCTCGTCGCACAGCACCTGGCGCTGCACCGCCCCCGGCTGGTGGCGACCCTGACCTCGGTCAGCTCGGTGTGCCGGCGTACCGCCGAGGAGCGGACCTCGGTCCTCGCCCGGCTGCGCGCCGCGGAGGCCGACTTCACGGCTGGCGCGACCGCGTCCCTGAAGCGCTGGTACGACGGTACGGACGTCGACGCCGACCGGGTGGCCCGCACCGAGGCCACGCTGCTCGCCAATGACGTCGCCTCCTTCCTCGCCTGCTATCGCGTGTTCGCCTCGGCGGACGCGGAACTCGGGCCGCACCTGGGCCGCATCGCCGTACCCGCGCTGGCTGTGACGGGTGCGAACGATCCGGGCTCCACCCCGGAGATGACCCGCCGGCTCACCGCGGCGCTGCCCGACTGCCGGGCGGTCGTCGTCCCCGAGGCGCGTCACATGCTGCCCGTGGAGCGACCTCAGGCGCTGGTCGACTCCCTCACGACGTTCCTCGGAGAGTGTTCACATGTCTGACCTCACCACGTTGCAGCACTTCATCGGCGGGGCGCGAGTGGAGCCCGCGTCGGGCGAGTACTTCGAGAGCACCAACCCGGCCACCCGCGAGACCCTCTACCGGGCCGCGCGCGGGAACTCCGCCGACGTCGGCAAGGCCGTGACGGCCGCGCGCAAGGCGTTCGAGGACCCGCGCTGGCGCGACCTCAGCCAGACACGGCGCGGCCATCTGCTGCGGCGCCTGGGCGAGTTGATCGCCGAGAACGCCGAAGACCTGGCCCGCATGGAGACCCTGGACAACGGCAAGCTGCTCCGCGAGATGCGCGGTCAGCTGGCGACCCTGCCGGAGTACTACCACTACTACGCCGGACTGGCCGACAAGATCCACGGCGACTTCATCCCCACCTCCGACCGCCAGGTGCTGAACTACACGGCCCGCGAGCCGCTCGGTGTGGTCGGGGCGATAACGCCCTGGAACTCACCGCTGACGTTGACCAGCAGCAAGCTGGCGCCCGCGCTCTGCGTCGGCAACACCGTCGTGATCAAGCCCTCGGAATACACCTCGGCCACGGTGCTCAGGCTCGCCGAGCTGGCCATCGAGGCGGGGTTCCCGCCGGGTGCGGTGAACGTCGTCACCGGGTTCGGCGCCGAGGCCGGGCAGGCCCTGGTCGACCACCGCGACCTCGCGAAGATCTCCTTCACCGGCAGCACCGCCACCGGGGCACGCATCGCCGCCGCGACCGCGAGCCGTTTCATCGGCTCCACCCTCGAACTCGGCGGCAAGTCACCCAACATCGTCTTCGAGGACGCGAACATCCCGAACGCCGCGATGGGCGTCGTCGCCGGCATCTTCGCCGCCGCCGGACAGACCTGCATCGCCGGCAGCCGGGTGTTCGCACACCGGTCCGTCTACGACGAACTGCTGGAGCGGGTCACCGAACGCGCCCGGACCATCGTCATCGGCGACCCCCTCGACGAGAAGACCGAACTGGGCCCGCTGGCCTTCGAGGACCAGCGCGACAAGGTGGCCGGGTACGTCGACCTCGGACGCGGCGAGGGCGCCCGGGTCCTCACCGGCGGCCGGGCCACCGACGGCGGCCTCGGCGGCTACTTCTACGAGCCCACCGTCCTCGTGGATGTCCACAACGACATGCGTGTCGTACGCGAGGAGATCTTCGGCCCCGTCCTGGCCATCATGCCCTTCGACACCGAGGACGAGGTCGTACGCCTGGCCAACGACACCGACTACGGCCTCGCGGCCGGCGTATGGACCACGAACCTCTCCCGGGCACACCGGATGGCGGCACGCCTGGACGCCGGGACCGTGTGGGTCAACACCTACCGGGCCATGTCGCCCATGTCACCGCGCCAGGGCTTCAAGACCAGCGGCGTCGGCGTCGAGCACGGCACCGAGACGATCAAGGAATACACGCGGCTCAAGAGCGTCTGGATCAACACGAGCGAGGAGCCCGTGGCCGACCCGTTCACCATGCGGAGCTGATCGGAGCCGACATGCCACAGGTCACCATCACCCTCGTCGAGGGCCGCACCCCTGAACAGATCCGGGACCTGATGCACGAGGTGCACAGCGCGGTCCTGCGCACCGTGAACACCCGGCCCGAGCACATCCGCGTCGTCGTCCACGAGGTCCCACGGACGCACTGGGCCACCGGTGACGTCACCCTCACCGAGATGGACGCCGCCGGCACCTCGGCCCCCACCGCCCGACAACTTACGGAGCAGTCATGAGGTTTTCCTTGTTCGTGCACATGGAGCGCTGGGACGAGGAGGTCAGCCACCGGCAGCTCTTCGAGAACCTCTCCGAACTCGCCCTGATGGCCGAGGCCGGCGGGTTCGGCACGGTGTGGATCGGCGAGCACCACGGGATGGAGTACACCATCTCCCCCAGCCCGATGCCGCTCCTCGCCCACCTCGCCGCGAAGACCTCCACCATCCGCCTGGGGGCCGGGACCATCATCGCCCCGTTCTGGGACCCGATCCGGGTCGCCGGTGAATGCGCGCTGCTCGACGTCATCAGCAACGGTCGCATGGAGGTCGGACTCGCCCGGGGTGCCTACCAGTTCGAGTTCGACCGACTGGCAGGCGGACTGCCTGCCGCCGACGGCGGAAAGCACCTGCGCGAACTCGTGCCCGCCGTGCGGGCGCTCTGGCAGGGCGACTACGCCCACGACGGCGAGATCTGGCAGTTCCCGACCTCGACCAGTGTGCCCAAGCCGGTGCAGCAGCCCACCCCGCCCATGTGGATCGCCGCCCGCGACCCCGCCTCCCACGACTTCGCGGTGGCACAGGGCTGCAACGTCATGGTCACCCCGCTGATGAAGGGCGACGAGGAGGTCGTCGCTCTGAAGGAGAAGTTCGACACCGCGGTGGCCAACCACCCGGAGGTGCCGCGCCCCGACCTGATGGTGCTGCGGCACACGCATGTCCACTCCTCCGACGAGCCCGAGGGCTGGCGTCCTGCAGCGGAGGCGATCAACCGCTTCTACCGGACCTTCGACGCCTGGTTCGGCAACAAGACCACGCCGACGAACGGCTTCCTGGAGCCCAGCCCGGAGTCGAAGTTCGAGGGCCGGCCGGAGTTCGAGCCGGAGTCGCTGCACAGGACCGCGATGATCGGCACTCCGGCCGAGGTCATCGAGCGACTGCGCGTCTATGAGGAGCTCGGCGTCGACGAGTACAGCTTCTGGATCGACAACAGCATGTCGCACCAGGACAAGCGCAAGTCCCTGGAGCTGTTCATCAAGGAAGTCGTGCCGACCTTCCAGTAAGGGCTTGCCGGGAATCACCGCGTGCTTTCGCAGGTAGAAACTGCTCGCGTCGCCCTTCCGGCTCGGGGGTTAATGTGCGGGTAAGGTCGCTGAGTTGTTTGCGGGACATGCCGGTCAGCTCGAGGTCCTGCAGGTCGTGAGTGAGTGAAAGTCTCGGCCGATCACTCGCGTTGCCGGGGGAGGCCCAGGGGTGATCGGTGATCCGCGGGGTGAACGACGTAGTTCCAGTCTCCGTGTACGCGGTGGAGGGTCATCGGTGGTGTGCGCCGACCCGCGCTGTAGACCCGCCGGCACGGAGCCCAGCCGCAAGTCGAGGCACCGCTCGTCCAGAGGGCTGCACCACCGACGGAAACCCAACCGTCCGTTGCATTTGGCAGCTGCCCAACCAGTCCCTGCGCGGCAGATGCTGGGGCACGAACTTCGAAATCGGTGGCGTACTCCAGCTGCCTCGTCACGTCACCACGGACAGTGCCGCACGGGGCGGCGGGCTCAGGCTTCCCCTGCCCCCAAGGTCTGTCCGAGGAGTCGAGCGGCGGGAGCCGGCAGGGCGCTTGACCGTCATGACAGATGCGACGAGCTCTCCCCGAGCGCCACTCGCGCGGCCGGCGGTGTGTGACGGGAACTCGGCGCGGTCGTTGATCAAGGCATGACTGCATCCAGGAAGATCGTCGCATGGATCGGGGCGACAGCCGCGGCTGTCGGCATCGCCTTCGCCGCGGGGCCACCCGCGGCGGCCGCCGGCAAGTGGTGCAACCACTCCGTCTGTATCGAGACCTACGACTCGGGCACCTACCTCGGCAGGGTGGAGGTGTCGGTCACCAACACCAACCAGCCCAACAGGATTTCCGCACGGGTGTGGACCACCAACGGGTGGAGCGCCCATACGAAGGCCGAGGACGTCGCCAAGTTCCGGACCTACCGCGACCAGGCATACCCTCAACGCCACTTCCCCGCGGGCACCAGGCTGTGCGCGGAAGGCTTCCGCGGTGGCGCCAGTGTCGGCCTGCCCTGCGTGACCATCACCGGCTGATCCCCGCACGAAGCCGGCGATCCCTGACTCGTCTGCGTGCCCACCATCACGGCGGGCATGCCAGCGGTCAACGGCCACGCAAGAGACGTGCCGACCTCGGTCGTCCAGTGGCAGTCGGCCGGGATGGCGCGGACACGCCGCTGCCCGACCGGCAGCCACGGCTCGATCCGCCCCACAGGTCGTCCGGCACCATCCACGGCGGACCGTTCCCCTTCCCCCATCACTCGTGCAACGAGCCGGCCCGGGAGGGGATATGGCGACGACGACCAGGCTATCCATTGGCTGTTCTCACTCCCGCAGCTGACGGCCTGGAATTAGGGTGCGGTCGGCTGAACTGGGGTGATAGGTAAGCGATGTGACAGAGAGTCTTGAGTATTCCGCCCTGCTGCAATTGATCGACCAGCGGTCGGCCGCGTTCCGGAGTGCGGTTGCCGCCGCGCCCAGCCTTGACGCACCGGTGCCGTCCTGCCCCGAGTGGACGTTGTTCGATCTGGTGCAGCACCTGGGTACGGGCCAGCGGTGGTGGGCAGCGATCGTTGCCGCGGGTCCGGCCGAGGCTCCGCCGGCCAAGGGTGCTGCGGAGGTGCCGCGCGAACTCGAGGCGCTGCTGGCCTGGTACGCCGAGTCGAACGAGCTGCTGCTGAGTGCACTGCGCGAGGCCGGCCCGGAGCGCGAGTGCTGGACGTGGTGGGGCGCCGGCGTGTCGCCGGCGAATGCCTGGGGCGTTGCCCGGCGCCGGGTGCACGAGGTGCTGGTGCACACCTACGACGCCCAGCTCGCCGCAGGCGCCGTGCAGCCGATGCCGGCGGACGTCGCGATCGACGGCGTGGCCGAGTTTCTCGACACCTGCAACTCCACCCCGACGGCCTGGCCGCACGAGGCCGCCACCATCCACTACCACGCCGCCGAGGGCCGCTCTTGGCTCCTCACGCTGGACGGCACCGGCGCCTGGCCCGCACCCCTCACGGACAACGCCCCGCCCGCCTCCGCCTCGGCCACGGGCACGGCCGAGCAACTGCTCCTCTTCGTCTGGGGCCGCCTCTCGCTGAGCGACCTGAAGATCGAGGGCGACCAGCGGGTGTTCGAGCAGCTGATCGCCTGGGAGCCCGAGGAGTAACCAGTCAATGCCGCCGGCGAACGGCGTCGATGACGTCCCCAGCCCGGACAAGGCCGACCAGGGCCCGGTACTGCAAGACAGCGCGCCTCGCGCGGTGGCCGACCGCCGAAGTTCGATCCGCAGGACTACAGGGCTCGGCACGCGGTCGAGTGGGGCATCAATCGCCTCAAGAGGCATCGGGCCGTGGCCACGAGGTACGACACGCTCGCGGTCCGCTACGAAGCCACCGTCCTCGTCGCGGCCATCAACGAATGGCTGTGAGAAGCCGTGCATGAACTGCCGAAAGACGGCTTCTGCGGCTGTCGGGCAGTTTCGGTCGTTGGAGATCGGGAGGGAACGCGGTCGAACGAAGGCTGCTGAATGTCCGGCGCGGGCTGGCGAGGTTTCGGTCCGCTCGGGTGGCCATGGGGATGCGGGCGAACCCTTCAAGGGCCGCGTCACCGATGCCGAACCGGGCTCGAGCATCCGCTGAGGGTGATCAGCTGGATCATGAGAGCCCGCCGCAACGTCCGAGAGTACGAGCGCCTTCCCCAACACGGCGAGGCACACATCTCGTGGACTCTCATCACCTTGATGACACGGCGGTTCGCCAAACCAGTCAAGGCGCGGGCCATCGCCCCTCCAGCGGACAGGTCTCCGGAGCCTCGACCAGTGCGGAGCGGTGCCGGCTCGGATGCGATTCGGCTGTCCCCGGCGCCGTTGCGCTGCGCGAACCATGCGCCTGACTGCATAACGACCTGCGGAGGAAGGCTCACCTGTCGGCATGACCCGCCAGTCCCAAGGCGTTGGCGCCCTTCAACCTGCCGGGTGCGGTTGTGCGGGCGGCTTCGGAGCGTGGGACCAACGGACGGGGTGGCCGTCGGGGCCCTCAGTGAGCCAGGATCCGTCGCCCAGGGGCACCAGCTCGTACGGGTTGCTCACCTCGACGGCGAATTCGCCGCCGAGCGTGCCTGTGCGTACGTCGACCAGGTGGTGGCGGAACCACTCCTCCTCGTCCTGGCTCTCACCGCCCAGGGTGACGACGGCCATGTCGTCGGTCAGGTAGCCGCCACTCCATTCCACGAAGCACTCCTCCAGGTCGTACCCGAAGGCCTCGACGGGGAGGGTGAAAAGCACGTCCCCGTCGGGGTGGGCGTGAAAGGCGACGTCCGCCTGATCGTGGTCGACGGTCATGAACTGCTTCCCGGACGGCGCCAGGTCGATCAGGCAGCGATCCGACCATGGGTACGTCACGAACTCCGGCTCTCCACCCACCCCGACCGTACCCCGGACAATGACGGAGCCGTCCTGGCCCTCACCGATGTCGAGGTAGACGCTGCCGTCCGCGGGGTGCACGTGGTGGCCGGCGCCGTGCCCGACCGTCCCCAGCTCCCGGCGGGCGAGGATCACACCGCTCTCCGCGTCGTGCACGACCCACTGATCTCCGCCACCGCGTCCCGCCATCGCGTCCGGACGGTAGACCCACACCGTTCGGCCGTCCAAAGACAGCGCACACCCGGGCCGATGGCCATGGCGTACGTCAGAGTGCGGCTCGAAGTCCGAAGCCCACACGAGGTCGCCGGCACGCGTGAGGCAGACGACACCGTTCAGCGTCGTATACACGACCTGCGCCAGATCGTGCCGGACCACCGACTCCACGACCTCGTCGCCGGCACGCGGCTGGATGACCGCGGCGGGCTCCAGCGTCCCGCAGGCACTGGAGTCCACGACGTAGGCGTGGATCTTGCCGTCGCGGTGGCGCGTGATGACCTTCGGTGTCGACGCAGGACTCATCCGCTGAGGCTAACCCCCAGGTCAGGCCGACTGATATCCGGGGGCATGCAGGCCGAACAAGGTATCGCTGGCCGGCTATCGCGCTCAGGCTCATGAACGCCCCCTCGTTGCGCAGCCTTTCGCAGCGGACGACAAGGGTTCGTTCACAGCTTCTTAAACGGCTGTGCTGGGACAAACAAAGACCTCTGCTGTCAGCCAAGATTGCCCCACGTCCCATGACATGGGCGGCAGGATAGTTCCATGCAGCCGATCTTCGTTCTCGTGCACAGTCCGTCCGTGGGTCCGTCAACCTGGCACCCTGTGGCCGAACACCTGACGACGGCGGGATACCAGGTGCGGGTGCCGTCCCTGCTGCACATCGGCGCCGACGCCCCGCCCTTCTGGCCCCGCATTGTGGACGCCGTCCGCGACGATCTGAGGCAGGTCCCGGCCAGCAGCCCCGTCACGCTGGTGGCCCACAGCAACGCAGGCTTGTTTCTCCCGGTGATCCGCTCGGGCCTCGACCATCCGGTGACCAGCTCGATCTTCGTCGATGCCGCGCTGCCGGCCCGGACCGGACCGACCCCTGTCGCCACACTCGATCTGCTGGAGTTCCTCCGCCCGATGACGGTTGACGGCAGGCTGCCGCGCTGGACCGACTGGTGGGACGAGGCGGACGTCGCACCCATGTTCTCTGATCCGACGGTGCGGCAGACAGTCATCAAGGAGCAGCCCACCCTGCCGCTGTCCTACTACGAGCAGCACATCCCGGTCCCCGACGGCTGGGACGACCATCCCTGTTCCTACCTGCTGTTCGGCCCTCCGTATGACGACCTTGCGGCCGAGGCGCGCGAACGCGGCTGGCGCGTGGCACACCTGCCGGGCGCACACCTCCATCAGATCATCGATCCCGCCGGCACGGCCCGGCACATCGTCGAACTCGCCACTACGACTTGATCCGCTTCCGATACACGCCCTGGGCCCGGTAGGCGGTCCGGCCCTCACCGCCGGACTCAGCCTTCCCTCGCCTGGCACCCGGCCTGGTCCTGACAGTCCCCTTCGTTCATCTGGCACGGCCGGCGCGGGCACCGAGCAGGCGCTGCAGGGTGAGCTCTGGGGGGACGTAGGCGACGTCGCCTACGGTGTGCAGGCCGTGCTCGGCAAGGACAGCGGGCGTCTTCGCGCCGATGCCGGGCAACTCGCGTACGGGGCGGGGCCGCAGGGCATGGCCGCGAGCGTTCGGTTCCCGACCACAGCCCGTCGGCAGCGCAGCCCGTGGAGCGCGAAGGCGCGCAGCTGGATGGGTTCGGTGATGCCGCGGGGAGCGCGCTCCCAGAACTGGCCGCGCCGGTGGCATCGAGGACAGTTGAGTCCGATTCGCTCATGTGCATGCGGGGGTGAAGTCCTCGAGGATGAGGCGCATCTGCTGAAGGAGGTCGGGGTCGGGCGGCAGGTAGAACTGCAGATGCAGAATGCGGCGTCCGCTCATGGTGGTTACCCCGCTTCCCTGGCTTCGGCGTCCGGGGCGGCGAAGATCTGCGCAGCGGGTGCCGGCGGGCTGAGGTCGGCGTACGCGGTGCAGAGGTGCCCAGGTGATGCCGTCGGCGAGGGTCCGTGCCGGGG
>NZ_JAKEIP010000080.1 GCF_021474425.1 Streptomyces muensis
GCCGGAGGAAGCAGGCCGAGGACCGGAGAAGACCGGACGGGCGCCGGAGAAGGCCGGACCGGGACCGGACGGGGCAGGCCGAGGGCCTCAGGAGGTGGGGCGAGGGCCGGAGAGGGTGGTGGCCGGGGCGTTGGCCGAGCTTGCTGCGGTCGTACGTCCCTCGGGTCCGGGGACCCCCACCTCCGCCACCGACACCGCCGCCGGCGCCCACCTCGCCGCCTACGCCCTCGGCGCGGGACAGGGCTTCGTCCTCGGGGTCGCTGCTCCGCGCCGGGACCCCGGCGACCACACCATCGCCTCCGTCGCCGCCGTGCTCCTCTCTCTCCTCACCGGCGAGCAACAGAGCGGGTCGGGAGCGGCTCGGTCGTCGGCGCTCGTACGGCTGCTGCTGGGCGCCGAGCCGCGGGCGGTGGCTCCGCTCCTCGGCGCGGACCGCTGGCTCGTGGTGCACGGCCGTCCCGACAGCCAGCCCTGCGACCCGGTGGCGGCCTCGGCGCTGGGCGCGGCCCTCGGCTCGCCGCTGGTCGACCTCGCGCAGGACGTCGTACGCGTCCTCGCCCCGGCGGACCGCGAACCGGTCCCGCAGCCCGGCTGGACCCTGGGCGTGAGCGCCCCCGCGTCCGCCGAGGAGTGGCCGGCGGCCGACACCCAGGCGGCCCGGGCCCTGTCCCGCGCCCGGGCCACCCGCACCCCCCTGTTCCGGCACGGCACCCACCGCCCGGCCCTGACGGACCTGCTCTCCCCGGACGCGGCGGAGTCGCACGCCCGCGCCCTGCTCGCGCCCCTCACCCCGCCCCTGACGGAGACCCTGCGCACCTGGCTCTCCCTGCACGGCAGTTGGGACCGCACGGCCGTCGCCCTGTCCGTCCACCGCAACACCGTCCGCCAGCGGATCGCCCGTTGCGCGACGCTCCTCGGCACGGACCTGGACGACCCGGACGTACGGATGGAGTTGTGGTTCGCCCTGCGGCAGGGCGAAGGGTGATCCACACAGTGACCCACGTCGCACGCGCCCCGGAGCCGGGCGTTCCCACAGTTGTCTGCCTCACAATGGGAGCCATGCCGATACCCGGGACACCCAGCCGCGCCGAGCTCGTCGACCATCTCGTCAGAACCCGTATCGCGGGCGACGTCGCCACCCCCCGCGAGAACAACCTCTCCCACTACCGCCAGCTGGCGAACGGCAATCGCCACTACTGGCTCGGCCTGGAGCTCGGCGACCGCTGGACCGACGAGCAGGACGTGCTCGCGGTGATGGCCGAGCGCGTCGGCGTGAACGACGACGCGGAGCACCGCCACGGCCAGGACACCATCGACCCCGAGCTGACGGTGGCCGCGCTGGAGCGCATGGCGGCCCGGCTGCGCAAGGCGGCGGACGGCCAGCAGCGGGTGCTGTTCGCGACCGGTCACCCGGGCGGTCTGCTGGACGTGCACCGCGCGACGGCGCAGGCACTGCGGGCGGCGGGCTGCGAGATCGTGGTGATCCCCGAGGGCCTCCAGACCGACGAGGGCTACGTCATGCAGTTCGCCGACGTGGCGGTCCTCGAACACGGCGCCACCCTCTGGCACACCCACTCCGGCGACCCGATGAAGGCCATCCTGACGGGCCTGGAGCGCGAGGAGCGTCCGCTGCCGGACCTGGTCGTCGCCGACCACGGCTGGGCGGGCTACGCCGGCCAGCACGGCGTGGACTCCGTCGGCTACGCGGACTGCAACGACCCGGCGCTGTTCCTCGCGGAGGCGGAGGGCACGGTGCAGGTCGTGGTGCCGCTGGACGACCACGTGGTCAGCCCGCGCCACTACGACCCGATGACGGCGTATCTGCTGCGTGAGGCGGGCCTGGCCGAGTAAGGCCGGACAGGGGTTGTACGCGGTCACGTTGAAATCTCGGCGAACGCTGAGGGATTTCTTCATGGCGGTCGCATCTCTGCACACATCCCCCTGAGACACGTCCTTGTCTGTTCAACCAGGAACGGACGTGACGGAGCGTTTCAGGGGAACGGATGGTGCCGATGATGCACGGTTTGGACAGACGACACGCGAGGCTTCCCGCCCAGCCTCTCCCCCCGCTCGCCGAGACGGTGCCCGAACGCCCGCCGGGCCCGGCCCCGATACGGAAGCGGTCGGCGCCGCCCGCGCGGGAGGGACGCCGGCTGTACGTCATCGACGGTCTCCGCCTGCTCGCCGCCCTGCTGGTGGCCGTCCACCACTACGCCGGCACCGACCGTCTCGACCAGCCCGGCAACAACGTCTGGGGCCGGCCGGTGTCCGAGATCATGCCCACGGTGTTCCACTTCTCCACCTACGGCTGGATCGGCGTCGAGATCTTCTTCGTCATCAGCGGCTTCGTGATCTGCATGTCGTGCTGGGGCCGCACCCCGCGGCAGTTCTTCGTCTCACGGGTCATCCGGCTCTACCCGGCGTACTGGTTCGCCATCGCCTTCACCACGGCCGTCGTCATGGCGCTGCCCGGCGTGTGGGAGCGGCTGCGGCTGCGGAACATCCTGCTCAACCTCACGATGCTCCAGTCCGGCTCGGCCTCACCGCACGTCGACGGCGTGTACTGGACCCTGTGGACGGAGCTGCGGTTCTATCTGCTGTTCCTCGTGGTGGTCGCCATGGGGCTCACCTATCGCAGGGTCGTGGTGTTCTGCTGCGTCTGGGGCACCGCCGCGATGCTCGCGCCGATCTCCGAGCTCCGTCTGATGATCCTGATCGTCAACCCGGTCGCGGCCTGGTTCTTCATCGCCGGTCTCGTGCTCTACCTGATGTACCGGTTCGGCCAGGACCTGCTGCTGTGGGGCATGCTGGCCATGTCGTGGCTGATGGCGCAGATGGAGATCGGGCGCCGGATCGACTCCGTCGAGCATGTCTCGGGCTGGCGCGGCAGCGCGCTGATCTACACGGCGTTCCTGCTGTTCATGGTCGCCGTCGCGCTGGGCCACACGGACCGTGTCCGCTGGAAGTGGCTGGTCACCGCAGGCGCCCTGACCTATCCGCTGTACCTCACGCACTACCTCGCCGGTACGACGCTGATCAGCCGGCTGCGGGACACCATGGACCCCCGGCTGCTGGTCGCCGTGGTGATCGCGGCGTTCCTGGGGCTGAGCTGGCTGGTCCACCGGTATGTGGAGCGGCCGGCGGCGCGGCTGCTGAAGAGCGGGCTGGACACGTCGTTCGCCCGACTGCGGAACGCGCGGGGATGAGCCGCCCGGGGGTGAACCGCCCGGGGTGGCCGGGGTGACGGTCGACGTTCCCGGCCAGGAGGCCGGCCAGCCGTCACCGTGGGACCCTGACCACGCCCTCCTGGATCACGGACACCGCGAGCCGTCCGTCCTGCGTGTAGATCCGGGCCTGTCCGAGGCCCCGCCCGCCGTACGCCGACGGCGACTCCTGGTCGTACAGCAGCCACTCGTCGGCGCGGAAGGGCCGGTGGAACCACATGGCGTGGTCCAGCGAGGCGCCGACCACGTCGCCGACGGCCCAGCCGCCCCGGCCGTGCGCGAGCAGGACGGAGTCGAGGAGGGTCATGTCGGAGACGTACGTGGCGAGGACGACGTGCAGCAGCGGGTCGTCGGCGAGTTTGCCGTTGGTGCGGAACCAGACCTGGGAGTGCGGTTCACGCGGCTCGCCGAACCTGCCGTACGGCGGCTCGTCGACATAGCGCAGGTCGACCGCCTGGCGTGCCTCCAGGAACCGCTCGACGACCGCCGGGTCGAGGTGGTCGTACCCGCGCAGCCGCTCCTCGGAGGTGGGCAGCGACGCCGGGTCGGGCGAGGGCGGCATCGGGGTCTGGTGGTCCAGCCCCTCCTCGTACGTCTGGAAGGACGCCGACAGCGCGAAGATCGGCTTGCCGTGCTGGACGGCGACGACGCGGCGGGTGGTGAAGGAGCGGCCGTCGCGCATGCGGTCGACGTTGTAGACGATGGGCGCGCCCGGGTCGCCCATGCGCAGGAAGTACGCGTGGAGCGAGTGGGCGGGCCGGTCCGCGGGGACCGTGCGCCCGGCGGCGACGAGGGCCTGGGCCGCGACCTGGCCGCCGAAGACGCGCGGGACGACGGCGGAGCGGGACTGGCCGCGGAAGATGTCCTCCTCGATCTGCTCCAGGTCGAGCAGATCGAGGAGACCCTGTAGTGCCTCGTTCATGGCACCTTTTCTACTGGCAGGAAGTTGCGGGAGCCTTGCGGGGCTCCCTACAGGCCCATGTCCTTGGCGATGATCGACTTCATGATCTCGCTGGTGCCGCCGTAGATGCGGTTGACGCGGTTGTCCGCGTACAGGCGGGCGATGGGGTACTCGTTCATGAAGCCGTAGCCGCCGTGGAGCTGCAGGCAGCGGTCGATGACGCGGTGCGCGACCTCGGTGCAGAAGAGCTTCGCGGAGGCGGCCTCGGCGGGGGTGAGTTCACCGGCGTCCAGGGCCTCCAGGGCGCGGTCGGCGACGGCCTCGGCGGCGTCCACCTCGGCCTGGCAGGCGGCCAGCTCGAACTTGGTGTTCTGGAAGGAGGCGACGGACTTGCCGAAGACGGTGCGGTCCTGGACGTACTCCTTGGCGAACCGGACGGCGGCCTTGGCCTGCGCGTAGGCGCCGAAGGCGATGCCCCAGCGCTCGGAGGCGAGGTTGTGGCCGAGGTAGTAGAAGCCCTTGTTCTCCTCGCCGAGGAGGTCCTCGACCGGGACCTTCACGTCGACGAAGGCCAGCTCGGCGGTGTCGGAGGTCTTCAGGCCGAGCTTGTCGAGCTTGCGGCCGACGGAGTAGCCCTCGGACTTGGTGTCCACGGCGAACAGGGAGATGCCGTGGCGGCGGTCCTCGGCGCTGGGCGCGTCGGTGCGGGCGCAGACGATGACGCGGTCGGCGTGGACGCCGCCGGTGATGAAGGTCTTGGCGCCGTTGAGGACGTAGTGCGTGCCGTCCTCGGAGAGCTTGGCGGTGGTCTTCATGCCCGCGAGGTCGGAGCCGGTGCCCGGCTCGGTCATCGCGAGGGCCCACATCTCCTCACCGGAGACGAACTTGGGCAGGAAGCGCTTCTTCTGCTCGTCGGAGGCGAGCATCTTGATGTACGGCAGGCCGAGCAGCACGTGCACGCCGGAGCCGCCGAACTGCACACCCGCGCGGGCGGTCTCCTCGTACATCACCGCCTCGAACTTGTACGAGTCGATGCCGGCGCCGCCGTACTCCTCGTCGACGCGGATGCCGAAGACGCCGAGCTCGGCGAGCTTGTAGTAGAAGTCGCGCGGCGCCTGGCCGGCCGCGAACCACTCGTCGTAGACCGGGACGACCTCGGCCTCGATGAAGGCGCGGATGGTCTCCCGGAACGCCTCGTGATCCTCACTGAACACAGTACGGCGCACGCCGCCACCTCCACCGGTACATGTCTAAGCGCTTGCTCACTCAACCGTACCGGCGAGTATCCACAGGCGTCCAGAGGTCAAGGTCCGTAACGCTCGTCACGCTCGCCGCGCTCAGACCCGTACATCCTCCTCGCTCCGCCGGGCCGGACGCCGCCGCGTCCCCCGCCCCGACCGCAGCAGCCGTACGGCCACCAGGGCCAGGGCCGCCACGACCACGGCTACCAGGATGACCTTGGAGTAGAGGCCGACCAGGTCGGTGACCTCGTGCCAGCGGGCGCCCAGCGCGTAGCCGGCGGCGATGAAGGCGGCGTTCCAGATGAGGCTGCCGGCCGCGGTGAGGGCGAGGAAGAGGGGCAGCCGCATGCGTTCCACGCCGGCCGGTATCGAGATCAGGCTGCGGAAGATCGGTATGAAGCGGCCGAAGAACACGGCCTTGGTGCCGTGCCGCAGGAACCACGCCTCGGTCCGCTCCACGTCCGCGACCTTCACCAGCGGCAGCCGCGCCGCCGCCGCGATCAGCCGCTCCCGGCCGAAGAGCGCGCCGAGCAGATAGAGGGCCAGCGCGCCCACCACCGAGCCCGCAGTCGTCCAGGCGACGGCCGCGACGACGTCCATCCGCCCCTGACTGGCCGTGAATCCCGCGAGCGGCAGGATCACCTCGCTCGGGAGCGGGGGAAAGAGGTTCTCCAGGGCGATGGCCAGCCCCGCACCGGGACCGCCCATCTTCTCCATCAGGTCGGCGGCCCAGCCGGCGACTCCGCCGACGGGGGCGTCGGCCGCAGCAGCGATGATCACGCCGCTACTTTACTAAGTCTTGACCTAAGGGCGGCGTGAGTACAGGGGGCCACCCCGGACGGCTCACTCCACCCCGGCCGCCCCGAACGCTCCCCGTGCCATCCGGTGCAGCAGCTGAGCCGTGACGCCCCGTCCCGGCAGCGAGCCCGGCCGGCCCAGGTGCGGGGTCGAGTTGAGCAGGCCGAACACCGAGTGGACGGCCGAGCGGGCCGTCGGCTCGGTCAGCTCCGGGTAGACCTCGCGCACGATCTCCACCCACAGCTCGACGTACTGCCGCTGGAGCTGCCGTACGAGCTTGCGGTCGCTGTCGCGCAGGCGGTCCAGCTCGCGGTCGTGCAGGGTGATCAGGGGGCGGTCGTCGAGGGCGAAGTCGATGTGGCCCTCGATGAGGGAGTCGAGGACCGCCTCGGGCGGCACGCCGTCGGCCTCCGCGAGGCGCCGCTTCGCGCCCGTCAGCAGCTGGCCGCTGATGCCGACGAGCAGCTCGGCGAGCATCGCGTCCTTGCCGGCGAAGTGGCGGTAGAGACCGGGGCCGCTGATGCCCACGGCGGCGCCTATCTCGTCCACGCCGACACCGTGGAAACCGCGTTCGGCGAAGAGCCGCGCGGCCTCCTTGAGGATCTGCTCGCGGCGGGTGGGGGCGTCGGTTCTGGTGGCCATGGAAGCAATTCTAGACAGGGAGGTTAGCGGTCGTTAACCTGAAGGAAATGCGTTAACGCTCATTAACTGGTGGACCACTGGTGAGGGGACCGCAGGATGCACGAGGCACCGGAGCTTGTGAGCGCGGCGGATCCCGCGTCTCAGGCCTGGCGGGCCAACGAGGAGGCCCATCGGGCGCTCGTGGAGGAGCTGCGCGGCAAGCTGGCCGCCGCCCGGCTGGGAGGCGGTGAGAAGGCGCGCGCCCGGCACACCGCCCGCGGCAAGCTGCTGCCGCGCGACCGCGTCGACACCCTCCTCGACCCGGGCTCCCCCTTCCTGGAGCTCGCGCCCCTCGCGGCCGACGGCATGTACGACGGCCAGGCCCCGGCGGCCGGTGTCATCGCCGGGATCGGACGGGTCGCCGGGCGCGAGTGCGTGATCGTCGCCAACGACGCCACGGTCAAGGGCGGCACGTACTACCCGATGACCGTGAAGAAGCACCTGCGCGCGCAGGAGGTGGCCCTGGAGAACCGGCTGCCGTGCCTGTACCTCGTCGACTCCGGGGGCGCCTTCCTGCCGATGCAGGACGAGGTCTTCCCCGACCGCGAGCACTTCGGGCGGATCTTCTACAACCAGGCCCGGATGTCGGGCGCCGGGATCCCGCAGATCGCCGCCGTGCTCGGCTCGTGCACGGCCGGCGGGGCGTACGTCCCGGCGATGAGCGACGAGGCCGTCATCGTCCGCGACCAGGGCACGATCTTCCTCGGCGGACCCCCGCTGGTGAAGGCGGCCACCGGTGAGGTCGTCACGGCGGAGGAGCTCGGCGGCGGCGACGTCCACGCGCGCGTGTCGGGTGTCACCGACCATCTCGCCGAGGACGACGCGCACGCGCTGCGGATCGTGCGGAACATCGTGGCGACCCTCCCCGCGCGCGACGCGCTCCCCTGGGAGGTCCAGCCCGCCGTGGAGCCCAAGGTCGACCCCTACGGTCTCTACGGCGCCGTCCCCGTCGACTCCCGCACCCCCTACGACGTACGCGAGATCATCGCGCGCGTGGTCGACGGCTCCCGTTTCGCCGAGTTCAAGGCCGAGTTCGGGCAGACCCTCGTCACCGGGTTCGCCCGTGTCCACGGCCACCCGGTCGGCATCGTCGCCAACAACGGCATCCTGTTCTCCGAGTCCGCCCAGAAGGGCGCCCACTTCATCGAGCTGTGCGACCAGCGCGGCATCCCGCTGCTCTTCCTGCAGAACATCTCCGGCTTCATGGTCGGCAAGGACTACGAGGCGGGCGGCATCGCCAAGCACGGCGCCAAGATGGTCACGGCGGTGGCCTGCACCCGCGTGCCGAAGCTGACGGTCGTGGTGGGCGGTTCGTACGGCGCCGGGAACTACTCCATGTGCGGGCGGGCGTACTCGCCCCGCTTCCTGTGGATGTGGCCGGGCGCCAAGATCTCCGTGATGGGCGGCGAGCAGGCCGCCTCCGTCCTCGCGACGGTCAAGCGCGACCAGTTGGAGGCGCGCGGCGAGGACTGGCCGGCCGAGGCCGAGGACTCCTTCAAGGCGCCGATCCGCGAGCAGTACGAGCGCCAGGGCAACGCCTACTACGCCACGGCCCGCCTCTGGGACGACGGTGTGATCGACCCGCTGGAGACCCGTCAGGTGCTGGGCCTCGCCCTGACCGCCTGTGCCAACGCGCCCCTGGGTGAGCCCCAGTTCGGCGTCTTCCGGATGTGAGGGGGACTGTGACGATGACGCAGACCATGTTCGACACGGTCCTCGTGGCCAACCGGGGCGAGATCGCCGTACGGGTCATCCGTACGCTCCGCTCGCTGGGTGTGCGCTCGGTGGCCGTCTTCTCCGACGCGGACGCCGACGCGCGGCACGTCCGGGAGGCCGACACCGCCGTACGGCTCGGTCCGGCGCCGGCGGCCGAGAGCTATCTGTCCGTGGAGCGGCTGCTGGAGGCGGCCACCCGCACCGGCGCGCAGGCCGTGCACCCCGGATACGGCTTCCTCGCGGAGAACGCCGCCTTCGCGCGCGCGTGCGCCGACGCCGGGTTGGTGTTCATCGGGCCTCCTGCCGATGCCATCTCCCTGATGGGCGACAAGATCCGTGCCAAGGAGACGGCGAAGGCGGCCGGGGTGCCGGTCGTGCCCGGCGGACGCGACCCCGAACTTGCCGATGCCGCCCGTGAGCTGGGCGCGCCGGTGCTGCTCAAGCCGTCGGCGGGCGGTGGCGGCAAGGGTATGCGGCTGGTGCGGGACCTCTCCGTCCTTGAGGAGGAGATCGCCGCCGCCCGCCGTGAGGCCCGCGCCTCCTTCGGCGACGACACGCTGCTGGTGGAGCGGTGGGTGGACCGGCCCCGGCACATCGAGCTCCAGGTGCTGGCGGACGGCCACGGCAATGTCGTCCACCTGGGCGAGCGCGAGTGCTCGCTGCAGCGCCGGCACCAGAAGATCATCGAGGAGGCGCCGTCCGTCCTGCTGGACGAGAGCACGCGCGCGTCGATGGGCGAGGCGGCCGTGCAGGCGGCCCGCGCGTGCGGGTACCGGGGCGCGGGCACGGTGGAGTTCATCGTGCCGGGCGGCGACCCGTCCTCGTACTACTTCATGGAGATGAACACCCGCCTCCAGGTCGAGCACCCGGTGACCGAGCTGGTCACGGGCCTCGACCTGGTGGAGTGGCAGCTGCGGGTGGCGGCGGGCGAACCGCTGGCCTTCGGGCAGCAGGACGTACGGCTCACCGGGCATGCCGTCGAGGCCCGTATCTGCGCGGAGACTGTGTCCGTAAAGGCGGGCGCGCGCGGGTTCCTCCCCTCCGGCGGCACGGTGCTGCGGCTGCGCGAGCCCCAGGGCGACGGCGTCCGCACCGACTCCGGGCTCAGCGAGGGCACGGAGGTCGGCAGCCTGTACGACCCGATGCTGTCCAAGGTGATCGCGTACGGCCCCGACCGCGCCACGGCGCTCCGCAAGCTCAGGGCCGCCCTCGCGGAGACGGTCACGCTGGGCGTGCAGACCAACGCCGGGTTCCTGCGGCGGCTGCTCGCGCATCCGGCGGTCGTCGAGGGGGAGTTGGACACCGGGCTGGTCGAGCGCGTGGTGGACGACCTGGTCGCCACGGACGTACCGGACGAGGTGTACGAGGCGGCGGCGGCCGTACGGCTGGACGCGCTGCGGCCTCGCGGTGCCGGGTGGACGGACCCGTTCTCGGTGCCGAGCGGCTGGCGTCTCGGCGGAGCCCCCAAGCCGGTCGGGTTCCACCTCCGGGTGCAGGAGCCGGTGGAGTACGTCCCGCGCGGCAGCGCCGATGTCACGGACGGCCATGTGGCCGTCACCCTGGACGGCGTCCGCCACACCTTCCACCGGGCGGGCGACTGGCTGGGCCGGGACGGCGACGCCTGGCATGTGCGCGACCACGACCCGGTGGCCGCCTCGCTCACCGGGGCCGCCCACGCGGGCGCCGACTCGCTCACCGCGCCCATGCCGGGGACGGTGACGGTCGTGAAGGTCGCCGTAGGGGACGAAGTGAGCGCGGGACAGAGCCTGTTGGTGGTGGAGGCGATGAAGATGGAGCACGTCATCTCCGCCCCGCACGCCGGCACGGTCGCCGAACTGGACGTCACACCGGGCAGCACGGTCGCCATGGACCAGGTGCTGGCGGTCGTCGCACCGCACGAGGAGGCTGAGGAATGACAGTCGAGGGTCTCCCCATGGCCGTACCGGCGGCGAACCTGCCCGCCCGCGTCCGGATCCACGAGGTCGGCGCGCGCGACGGCCTGCAGAACGAGAAGTCGACCGTGCCGACCGAGGTCAAGGCGGAGTTCGTCCGCCGGCTCGCTCAGGCCGGGCTGACGACCATCGAGGCCACCAGCTTCGTCCACCCCAAGTGGGTGCCCCAACTCGCGGACGCCGAGCAGCTGTTCCCGCTCGTCGCCGGACTGGAGGGCGTCCATCTGCCGGTCCTGGTCCCCAACGACCGGGGCCTGGACCGCGCCCTGGCCCTGGGCGCCCGGCGGGTCGCCGTGTTCGCCAGCGCCACGGAGTCCTTCGCCAAGGCCAACCTCAACCGCACGCTGGACGAGTCGCTGGCGGTGTTCGAGCCGGTCGTCCGGCGCGCGAAGGACGAGGGCCTGCATGTGCGCGGCTATGTGTCGATGTGCTTCGGCGACCCCTGGGAGGGTCCGGTCCCGGTCCACCAGGTGGTGCGGGTGTGCAGGGCACTGCGGGACATTGGCTGCGACGAGCTGAGCCTCGGCGACACCATCGGCGTGGCGACACCCGGCCATGTGCTGGAGCTTCTCTCCGCACTCAACGAGGAGGGCGTACCGACGAACGTCCTCGGCGTGCACTTCCACGACACCTACGGCCAGGCGCTGGCCAACACCTACGCCGCTCTCCAGCACGGCGTCACCACGGTCGACGCCTCGGCGGGCGGCCTCGGCGGCTGCCCGTACGCCAAGTCAGCCACCGGCAATCTCGCCACCGAAGACCTCGTGTGGATGCTTCAGGGCCTCGGCATCGACACCGGGGTCGACCTGGGCCGTCTCGTCGCCACGAGCGCGTGGATGGCCGAACGACTGGGCCGACCCAGCCCGTCCCGCACCGTCCGAGCCCTCTCCCACAAGGAGCAGTGAACAGTCATGGACCACCGTCTCTCCCCCGAACTGGAGGAACTCCGCCGCACGGTGGAGGAGTTCGCCCACGATGTCGTGGCCCCCAAGATCGGCGAGTACTACGAGCACCACGAGTTCCCGTACGAGATCGTGCGGGAGATGGGCCGCATGGGGCTGTTCGGTCTGCCGTTCCCGGAGGAGTACGGCGGCATGGGCGGCGACTATCTGGCGCTGGGCATCGCGCTGGAGGAGCTGGCCCGCGTGGACTCCTCGGTCGCCATCACACTCGAAGCGGGCGTCTCGCTCGGCGCGATGCCGATCCATCTGTTCGGCACCGAGGAGCAGAAGCGGGAGTGGCTGCCGAGGCTGTGCTCCGGTGAGATCCTCGGCGCCTTCGGGCTGACGGAACCCGACGGCGGCTCGGACGCGGGCGCGACCCGGACGACGGCCCGGCTCGACCCGGGGACCGGCGAATGGGTGATCAACGGCACCAAGTGCTTCATCACCAACTCCGGCACCGACATCACGGGCCTGGTCACGGTGACGGCGGTGACCGGCCGCAAGCCCGACGGAAAGCCGCTCATCTCGTCGATCATCGTCCCGTCCGGCACCCCCGGCTTCACGGTCGCCGCCCCGTACTCCAAGGTCGGCTGGAACGCCTCCGACACCCGCGAGCTGTCCTTCGCCGACGTCCGTGTCCCGGCCGCCAACCTGCTGGGCGAGGAGGGCCGCGGGTACGCCCAGTTCCTGCGCATCCTGGACGAGGGCCGGATCGCCATCGCGGCGCTGGCGACGGGCCTGGCGCAGGGCTGTGTGGACGAGTCGGTGAAGTACGCCAAGGAACGGCACGCCTTCGGCCGCCCCATCGGCGCCAACCAGGCGATCCAGTTCAAGATCGCCGACATGGAGATGAAGGCCCATACGGCCCGTCTGGCCTGGCGCGACGCGGCCTCGCGGCTGGTCGCGGGCGAACCCTTCAAGAAGGAGGCGGCGCTCGCCAAGCTGTACTCGTCCACGATCGCCGTGGACAACGCCCGCGACGCCACCCAGGTCCACGGCGGCTACGGCTTCATGAACGAGTACCCGGTGGCCCGGATGTGGCGGGACTCCAAGATCCTTGAGATCGGCGAGGGCACGAGCGAGGTGCAGCGGATGCTGATCGCGCGGGAATTGGGGCTGGTGGGCTGAGCCGGTCGACCGCTTGAGCAAGGCCCAACTACCCTTGATTGCAAGGTCGTTGGGCCTTGTTGACTTATGTGATGGCTTCACAGGCCGCGCACAACTTCGATCACAAGGGCCCCCACCCCTGGACATCAGCTGAGGTTAGGCTAACCTACCTTCGAATTGTCCGGCGCGTGATCCGCCCTGTTCGAAAGCAGCGTAGCCATGTCCAACGCCAGAGCCACCCACCTCACCCGCCGCGGCATCCTCGCCGCGGGCGGCGCACTCGGCCTCGGTGCCGTGCTCGCGGCCTGCGGAGACGACGACGCGAAAAGCGGTGGCTCCGGCGAGGAGACGACCGCCGCGAAGTCGGGCCCCTGGAGCTTCAAGGACGACCGTGGCACCACGGTGAAGCTCGACAAGGTACCCACGAAGATCGTCGCCTTCGTCGGTGTCGCGGCCGCCCTGTACGACTACGGAGTCGAGGTCAAGGGCGTCTTCGGCCCGACCACGACGCAGGACGGCAAGGCCGACGTCCAGGCCGGCGACATGGACGTCACCAAGCTGACCGTCTTCGGCAACGTCTGGGACCAGTTCAACGTCGAGAAGTACGCGGCGTTCGCCCCTGAGGTCCTCCTCTCCACGACCTTCGACAGCGCCGGCACCCTCTGGTACGTCCCCGAGGCGTCCAAGGACAAGATCGCCAAGCTCGCCCCGAGCGTCGCCATCTCCGTCTACGACCGTCAGCTGACCCAGCCGCTGGAGCGGATGTGGGCGCTGGCCGAGTCCCTCGGCGCGGACCTGAAGGCCGACAAGGCCGTGCAGGCCAAGAAGGACTTCGAGGCCGCGGCCGAGCGGCTGCGCAAGGCCGCGAAGGCCCGCCCCGAGATCAAGGTGATGGCCGGTTCCGCCAGCCAGGACATCTTCTACGTCTCCGGCACGAACCTCTCCATCGACCTGGAGTACTTCAAGGCCCTCGGCGTGAACTTCGTCGAGCCGCCGGAGAGCGCGAAGAAGGAGGGCGGCGGCTGGTTCGAGTCGCTGAGCTGGGAGAACGTCGACAAGTACCCGGCCGACATCATCATGATGGACGACCGGTCCTCGACGATTCAGCCCGCTGACATCACTGAGGCGACGTGGAAGAAGCTGCCCGCGGTGAAGGCGGGGCAGGTCATCGCTCGGTCGCCGGAGCCGATTCTGTCGTACGACAAGTGCACGCCGTTGCTGACGAGCCTTGCCGAGGCCATCGAGAAGGCCAAGAAGGTCGCCTAATTAGGTGCCACTTGAGGTTGTGGGGCGACTGCGGGTCCGTTGTGGCTGGTCGCGCAGTTCCCCGCGCCCCTGAGTAGGCACACCTGACGTCGATTCAGGAGTTGCCCCCCATGACCACCGCCGTCGCCGCCCCGTTCCGGTTCTTCTCCCTGCATGTCGTACGGACTCGGCGGCTCGGGCCGTCCATGGTTCGGGTGACCTTTGGTGGGGACGATCTGGCGTGCTTCTTCTCCGACGGGCGTGACCAGTCGCTGTCGTTGTTCCTGCCGCACCCCCATCAGACGGAGCCGCAGGTTCCGCTGGAGCTCGGGGACGGGTGGTGGCAGGGGTGGCGGGAACTGCCGGACGACGTGCGGGCCGTGATGCGGTCGTACACGTTGCGTGCGCTGCGGCGGAACCCCGATGAGATCGACATCGACTTCGTGCTGCACACCCCGGCCGGGCCCGCCTCCGACTGGGCCTCGCGTGCCGCTGCCGGGGACCGGGTCCTGCTGCTCGGGCCGGCCGTCGCCGACAACCGGGCGATCCGGTTCCGGCCGCCGGAGGACACCGATCTCGTCGTCGTCTGGGGCGATGAGACGGCCGTACCCGCCGTCTCCGCCATCCTTGAGTCGTTGCCCTCCGGCACCCGTGCGCGGGTGTGGCTGGAGGTGCACGACGCGGCGGACATCCAGGACCTGGTGACCGAGGCGGACGCCGAAGTCACCTGGCTGGTCGGGCAGGAAGCCCTCGACCCCATCCGTACCGCCCAACTCCCCACCGCCGAGCACCCGTACGTCTGGATCGCGGGCGAGTCCGGCCGGGTGAAGGCGCTGCGCCGGCACTTCGTCGGTGAACGCGGGGTCGACCGGCGCCGGGTGACGTTCGTCGGCTACTGGCGGCACGGGATGACCGAAGAACAGCTGCGCGCCGCGGAGTAGTTGCCCCCGAGACCGGAGTGATCACGGTCACGATCGAGGCTGCCCTCATCCCGAGTTACTTAGGTTAGGCTAACCTAAGTTGCACGACGCCAGCCGCAGCACCCGTACCACCCCGCACATCACGGCCCGTCCCCACCGGAGGACCTCCCCATGCGCTCGCACCTGCTCAATGACACGACCGCGGAGCAGTACCGCCGCTCCGTGACCGAAGGTATCGAGCGGGTGGCCGCCAAACTCGCCGCCACCGAACGTCCGTTCACCGGCGTCACGGTCGACGCCCTCTCCCCCGCCATCGACGCGATCGACCTCGACAAGCCGCTGCTGGACACCGCCGCGGTCCTCGACGAGCTGGAGGACGTCTACCTGCGGGACGCGATCTACTTCCACCACCCCCGCTATCTGGCCCACCTCAACTGCCCGGTCGTCATCCCCGCCGTCCTCGGCGAGGCGATCCTCTCCGCCGTCAACTCCTCCCTGGACACCTGGGACCAGTCGGCCGGCGGCACCCTCATCGAGCGCAAGCTCATCGACTGGACGACGGCGCGCATCGGGCTCGGCGAGAACGCCGACGGGGTCTTCACCTCGGGCGGTACGCAGTCCAACCTCCAGGCCCTGCTCCTCGCCCGCGAGGAGGCCAAGACCGACTCGTTCGCCAAACTGCGCATCTTCGCCTCCGAGGTCAGCCACTTCAGCGTGAAGAAGTCCGCGAAACTGCTGGGCCTCGGTCAGGACTCCGTGGTCTCCATACCCGTCGACCACGACAAGCGCATGCAGACCGTCGCCCTCGCCCGTGAACTGGAGCGCTGCCGCCGCGACGGTCTCGTCCCCATGGCGGTCGTCGCCACCGCCGGCACCACCGACTTCGGCTCCATCGACCCGCTGCCCGAGATCGCCGAGCTGTGCGAGCAGTTCGGCACCTGGATGCACGTCGACGCCGCCTACGGCTGCGGACTGCTCGCGTCCGTGAAGTACCGGGGCCGTATCGACGGCATCGAGCGCGCCGACTCGGTCACCGTCGACTACCACAAGTCCTTCTTCCAGCCGGTGAGTTCCTCCGCCGTGCTGGTCCGAGACGCCTCGACCCTGCGCCACGCGACGTACCACGCCGAGTACCTCAACCCCAAGCGCATGGTCACCGAGCGCATCCCCAACCAGGTCGACAAGTCCCTGCAGACCACCCGCCGCTTCGACGCCCTCAAGCTGTGGATGACCCTGCGCGTGATGGGCGCCGACGGCATCGGGCAGCTCTTCGACGAGGTCTGCGACCTGGCGGTGGAGGGCTGGCGGCTGCTGGCCGCCGACCCGCGCTACGACGTCGTGGTCGAGCCGACCCTGTCCACCCTGGTCTTCCGCTACATACCGGCGGCCGTCACCGACCCCGCCGAGATCGACCGCGCCAACCTGTACGCCCGCAAGGCCCTGTTCGCCTCCGGCGACGCGGTGGTCGCGGGCACGAAGGTCCAGGGCCGTCACTACCTGAAGTTCACCCTGCTCAACCCCGAGACGACGGCCGAGGACATCGCCGCCGTCCTCGACCTGATCGCCGGCCACGCCGAGCAGTACCTGGGAGAGTCCCTTGACCGCGCGTCCTGAAAACCCGACCAAGACCTACGATTTCGTGGGCATCGGACTCGGTCCGTTCAACCTCGGCCTCGCCTGCCTCACCGAGCCCATCGACGAACTCGAAGGCGTCTTCCTGGAGTCCAAGCCCGACTTCGAGTGGCACGCCGGCATGTTCCTCGAAGGCGCCCACCTCCAGACCCCGTTCATGTCGGACCTGGTCACCCTCGCCGACCCGACCTCGCCGTACTCCTTCCTGAACTACCTGAAGGAGAAAGGGCGGCTGTACTCGTTCTACATCCGCGAGAACTTCTACCCCCTACGGGTCGAGTACGACGACTACTGCCGCTGGGCCGCGAACAAACTGAGCAGCGTCCGCTTCGGCACGACGGTCACCGAGGTGACGTACGAGGACGAGGTGTACGTCGTGCGGACGGCCGCCGGTGACACCTACCGCGCCCGTCACCTGGTCCTCGGCACCGGCACCCCGCCCTACATACCCGAGGCCTGCCAGGAGCTCGGCGGCGACTTCATCCACAACTCCCGCTATCTCCAGCACAAGGCCGAGCTCCAGAAGAAGGAGTCGATCACGCTGGTCGGCTCGGGCCAGTCGGCCGCAGAGATCTACTACGACCTGCTCGGCGAGATCGACGTCCACGGCTACCGGCTGAACTGGGTGACCCGCTCCCCGCGCTTCTTCCCGCTGGAGTACACCAAGCTCACGCTGGAGATGACGTCCCCGGAGTACGTCGACTACTTCCGCGAGCTGCCGGAGGCGACCCGCTACCGGCTCACCGCCGAGCAGAAGGGCCTGTTCAAGGGCATCGACGGCGATCTGATCAACGAGATCTTCGACCTGCTCTACCAGAAGAACCTCGGCGGCCCGGTCCCGACCCGGCTGCTGACCAACTCCTCGCTGAACGGCGCGCGGTACGAGAACGGCACGTACACCCTCTCCTTCCGCCAGGAGGAGCAGCAGAAGGACTTCGAGCTCGACTCGCAGGGCCTGGTCCTGGCGACCGGCTACAAGTACGCCGAGCCCGAGTTCCTCAGGCCCGTGCGCGACCGCCTGGTGTACGACTCGCAGGGCAACTACGACGTCGCCCGCAACTACGCGATCGACGTCACCGGCCGCGGGGTCTTCCTCCAGAACGCCGGCGTCCACACGCACAGCATCACCAGCCCCGACCTGGGGATGGGCCCCTACCGGAACGCGTACATCATCCGCGAGCTGCTCGGCACCGAGTACTACCCGGTCGAGAAGACGATCGCGTTCCAGGAGTTCTCCGTATGAGCACCACAGCCACCAGTACGTTCACCTTCCGCCCCCTGGACCCCCTGAAGGACGCCGAGCTCCTGCACGCCTGGGTCACCCACCCCAAGGCCGCCTTCTGGATGATGCAGGACGCGAGCCTGGTGGACGTCGAGCGGGCGTACATGGAGATCGCGGCCGACGAGCACCACCACGCGCTGCTCGGCCTCGACGAGGACGGCGTGCCCGCCTTCCTGATGGAGAAGTACGACCCCGTCCACCGCGAACTGGCCGGCCTGTACGAGCCGCTGCCGGGCGACGTGGGCATGCACTTCCTGACGCCGCCCACCGACCGTCCCGTCCGCGGCTTCACCCGGTCCGTCATCACCGCCGTGATGGCGCACCTCTTCGAGGACCCGGACGTGCGGCGCGTGGTCGTCGAACCGGACGTGTCGAACAAGGCCGTCCACGCCCTGAACGAAGCCGTCGGTTTCGTGCCCGAGCGCGAGATCCAGAAGCCGGAGAAGAAGGCGCTGCTGAGTTTCTGCACCCGTGAGCAGTTCGAGGCCGCCCGAGGAGTTGCCGTATGACCCTGTCCGACGCCGTAGCGCATCTGTCCCCCCACCGCTGGGCGCGGGCCAACCGCCTCCTGATCCGCAAGGCCCTCGCCGAGTTCGCCCACGAGCGCCTGATCACGCCCGAGGCCACCGGCGACGGCACCTACGCCGTCCGCAGCGACGACGGCCTGACCCGCTACACCTTCACGGCCACGGTCCGCGCCCTCGACCACTGGCAGGTCGACGCCGACTCGATCACCCGCCACCGCGACGGCGCCGAGCGCCCGCTCGCCGCCCTGGACTTCTTCATCGAGCTGCAGAAGTCCCTGGGCCTGAGCGACGAGGTGCTGCCGGTCTACCTGGAGGAGATCTCCTCCACTCTCTCCGGCATCTGCTACAAGCTGACCAAGCCGCAGGTCCCGGTCGCCGAGCTGGCGAGGAGCGGCTTCCAGGCCATCGAGACCGGCATGACCGAGGGCCACCCCTGCTTCGTCGCCAACAACGGCCGGCTCGGCTTCGGCATGCACGAGTACCTGTCGTACGCCCCCGAGACGGCGAGCCCGGTCCGCCTGGTCTGGCTCGCCGCCCACCGCTCGCGCGCCGCCTTCACGGCCGGCGTCGGCATCGAGTACGAGTCCTTCGTACGCGACGAACTGGGCACGGAGACCGTCGAGCGCTTCCACGCCGTCCTGCGCGAGCAGGACCTGGACCCCGCCGACTACCTCCTCATCCCGGTCCACCCCTGGCAGTGGTGGAACAAGCTCACCGTCACCTTCGCCGCCGAGGTCGCCCAGCGGCACCTGGTCTGCCTGGGCGAGGGCGACGACGAGTACCTGGCCCAGCAGTCCATCCGCACCTTCTTCAACACGACCAGCCCCGAGAAGCACTACGTCAAGACGGCCCTGTCCGTCATCAACATGGGCTTCATGCGCGGCCTCTCGGCGGCGTACATGGAGGCGACCCCGGCCATCAACGACTGGCTGGCCCAGCTGATCGCCGGCGACCCGATCCTGTGCGACACCGGCCTGTCGATCATCCGCGAGCGCGCCGCCGTCGGCTACCGGCACCTGGAGTACGAGGCCGCGACGGACCGCTACTCGCCGTACCGCAAGATGCTGGCCGCGCTCTGGCGCGAGAGCCCGGTCTCCTCCCTCCGGGACGGCGAGTCGCTCGCCACCATGGCCTCCCTGGTCCACGTCGACCACGAGGGCGCGTCCTTCGCGGGGGCCCTGATCGAACGGTCGGGCCTGACCCCCACGGAGTGGCTGCGCCGCTACCTCAAGGCCTACTTCACCCCGCTCCTGCACAGCTTCTACGCCTACGACCTGGTGTTCATGCCGCACGGCGAGAACGTCATCCTCGTCCTCAAGGACGGCGTCGTCGAACGCGCGATCTACAAGGACATCGCCGAGGAGATCGCCGTCATGGACCCGGACGCGGTCCTCCCGCCGACGGTGGAACGACTCCGCGTGGAGGTCCCCGAGGACAAGAAGCTGCTGTCCATCTTCACGGACGTCTTCGACTGCTTCTTCCGCTTCCTCGCCGCGAACCTCGCCGCCGAGGGAATCCTGGAGGAGGACGACTTCTGGCGCACGGTCGCCGAGGTCACCCGGGACTACCAGCACTCGGTGCCCGAACTCGCCGACAAGTTCAAGCAGTACGACATGTTCGCCTCCGAGTTCGCCCTGTCCTGCCTCAACCGCCTCCAGCTCCGCAACAACAAGCAGATGGTCGACCTGGCGGACCCGGCCGGCGCCCTGCAACTGGTGGGCAACCTGAGGAACCCGATAGCAGGGCTGTAGCCCCTCCAGACAGGCGTGCACCCTGGAGTACGGTCCTCCGGGGTGCCCGTCTTTTTTGCTTTTAGGGGCGCGGGGCTGTATCAATGTGCGGCTCCGCCGCGTGGGCGCGACCAGCCCCCACCGGCCGGCAGACGAATCACCAAGGCACCTGAGGCGACCGGTAGAAGTTGATCCCCAACGCCTCCCACCGCGGCCCCTGCGCAGCCAGCCGCACCTTGTACCCCTCCCAGCCATGCGTAGAAGCCGGCGACCACCCCAACTCCGCCGCCCCCGCCAACCGAGGAAACGCCATGTACTCAAGGTCGGCCGACCGACTGAGCGTCTCCGTCCACATCGGCGCCTCAACACCCCGGATCGCCGAAGCCGGCACCCCGGGCAGATAGTCGCCCGGATCCCAGTCGTAAGACCGCTTCACCTCGACCAGCCCGGCCCAGTCCAGCCCCAACGGCGTATCAGCGGTGTACTTCATGTCGAGGTAGACCCGGTCAGCCGGAGACAGAACAACCCCGGTCCCGTTCCGCGCGGCCTTCGCAACCTGCGCCTTCTCCTCCGCACTCGTACTGTCCAGCCCCCAGTACTGAGCGACGGCCCCAGCCGCCGGAGTGGCGCCAGTCAGCTGATGCCACCCCACCACCGTCTTCCCGTACTTGGCGACAACCGGCTGCACCCGCTCCATGAACCGCACATAGTCCTCGTGGCTGGTCGAGTGCGCCTCGTCACCCCCGATATGCAGATACCGCCCCGGCGTCAGCGCCGCCAGCTCCCGGATCACGTCGTCCACGAAGTCGTACGTGATGTCCTTGCCGACACACAGCGAGCTGAACCCGACCTCGGTCCCGGTGTACAGCGGCGGAGCCACCCCGTCACAGTTCAGCTCGGCGTACGAGGCGAGCGCGGCGTTGGTATGCCCCGGCATGTCGATCTCGGGGACGACCTCCAGATGGCGGGAGGCGGCGTACCGGACGATCTCCTTGTAGTCGGCCTTGGTGTAGTACCCACCGGCCCCGCCCCCGACCTGCGTCGAGCCCCCGTACGAGGCCAGCCGCGGCCAGGAGTCGATGGCGATCCGCCAGCCCTGGTCGTCGCTCAGATGCAGATGCAGCTTGTTGATCTTGTACAGGGCGAGTTGGTCGACGTACCGCTTGACCTGGTCGACGGTGAAGAAGTGCCGGGAGACGTCGAGCATCGCGCCGCGCCAGCCGTAGCGCGGGGTGTCCTTGATCGTGCCGCCCGCGACCAGCCAGGGGCCGGGCTGGACGGAGTCCTTCTCGACGGCCGCGGGGAGCAGTTGGCGCAGGGTCTGCACGCCGTGGAAGAGGCCGGCGGCCCCCGCGGCGGTGATGGTGACGCCGCCCCGCCCGCTGTCGAGGCGGTAGCCCTCCGCGCCGAACGTGCCCTTTGCCAGGCGCAGTCGGATGCCGCCCGAGCCGTGGGCGGTGACGGGGAGCCGGTAGCCGGTGGAGGGGCGCAGGATGTCGGCGAGGTACTCGCCCACGCGGCGGGTCTCGCGGGAGTCGTCCACCCTGATGCGGGTGTCGCGGGTGATGCGGTACGGGGATCCGCCGGGGTCGACCGAGGCGGGCGCCGGGACCACCCGGTCCAGCGGGGTGGGCGAGGCCGGCCCCCGGGCCGGGGCGGCGCCCGTCGCCGAGGCGCCCATCGCGACCAGCAGCAGGGAACCGAGAAGGCGGAACGTTCTGTGGCGCTGTCTCACCAAACCGTCCTTCCATGAGCCGTGCACTCCAAGAGGTCTGGACCACTCTCTCGTGAGACAGGTGGAACAATCCACCCCATGGCGGAAATCATCCAGAAGGACGGCACGTGGGTCTTCGACGGCGACGCCCTGAGGCTGACGCCCGGACGGGACAAGAACGTCAGCCTGTTCCGCAAGACACTGGGTGAACTGGTCGTCCCCCTGGGGGCGTTGGCGGGGGTCTCCTTCGAGCAGGGGAAGAAGGCCGGCCGGCTCAGGCTGCGGCTGCGCGACGGCGCCGACCCGCTGCTGCACGCCACGGGCGGCCGGCTCACCGAGCCCCACGACCCCTACCAGCTGATCGTCGAGTCCGACCGGTACGGCGTCGCCGAGTACCTGGTGGAGGAGGTGCGCAACGCCCTGCTGCTGGACCAGGTCCCGGCCGACCCCGTCGACGCGTATCTGCTGCCGGGTCCCTCCGTCCCGCTGTCCGTCTCGGCCGGGGACGGCACCGCGACCTTCGACGGTGAGCACATCCGGCTGGAGTGGAACTGGAAGACGGAGGACGCCAAGGCCGCCGCGGGCTCGCGCACCCTGGCCCTCGCCGACCTGACGGGGGTGGAGTGGCATCCGGCGGCGGGCCTGGAGAACGGCCACCTGCGCTTCACCGTGCGCAACGCGCCCACCAAGGCCCCGCCCAAGTACGACCCCAACGCCGTGGAGCTGTGGGGCTTCAAGAAGGACCCGCTGATGGCCCTGGTCGCGGCGGCGGTCCAGGCCCGCCTCCCGCATCCGGCCAGGGCCATCGCCACGGACGTACCGCAGCCGCGACCGGAGCTGCCCTCTCCTCCGGTCGCGTCCGCCGAGGACGACCACGACGCCCTGCTGCGCCGCCTGCGCGAGCTCGGTGAGCTGCACCGCTCGGGTGTGCTCACGGACGACGAGTTCACGATGGCCAAGCAGGCGGTCCTGAAACGGATGTAGCCGGCCTACTTGGCCCGGCGCGCCACCGTGAAGTGGTCGATCCGGTCGCCGGTCTCCGCGATGCCCTGCACCTTCAGGGTGGCGTAACGGCCACGCGGGGCGGGGTTCACGTCCACCCGCAGGAACGAGTAGTTCAGGTACCGCACCCGCGACCAGGTGACCGTCTCGTCCTTCTTGCCCTCCTTGAGGTTGACGAAGGACGCCACCGACTCGACCTCGTGCTCGTGCCCCTCGTAGGAGTCCGGCGCGGAGAACGCGTACAGACTGCGACCGGCCGCACCCGCCGTGACGTAGACGACACCCTCACTCTCGGGGTACGCCGTGCCGCCGATCGGCAGCTTCTTGACGACCTCGTTCTTCTTGATCACATCCGTTCGCTCGTACTGGTGGTTGTGACCGTTGATGACCAGGTCCACCTGGTACTTCTCGAACAGCGGCACCCACTCCTGGCGCACACCCCCCTCCGAGGCGTGCGCGGTGGAGGTGCAGTAGGCGCAGTGGTGGAAGAACACGACGACGAAGTCGATGTCGTGCGCGGCCCGGTACTTCTTCAGCTGCGCCTCGAACCACGTGGTCTGGGTGCCGCCGGAGATGCCGAGGTTGGCGGGGATCTCGTACGACACGTCGTTCGGGTCGAGCGAGATGATCGCGGTGTTGCCGTGGACGAAGGAGTAGACGCCCGGCAGGTTCTTCCGGTCCGGCCCGTTGTCGGGGAGCGTGAAGCGGGCTTCCTCGCCGCCGTAGCCGTTGGGCGAGTACCAGGCCTCCATGTCGTGGTTGCCGTACGACACCATCCACGGCACGGACTTGGCGACCCCCTCGGTCTGGGCGAGGAACTGGTCCCAGGTGCGCGAGTCGAAGCCGGTGTCGGAGGCCTTGCCCTGGCCGGTCGGGTCGCCGTAGGCGATGTCGCCGGCGTGCAGATGGAAGCTCGGGTTCTGGCCGAGGATCAGGCTGTCGTTGGCCAGCGCGTGATAGCTGACGCCCTGGTCGCCGAAGGCTGTGAAGGTGAAGGGCGCCTTGTGGGCGGGGGCGGTGGTGAAGGTGCCGACGGTGCCCAGCAGGTGCGGCTCGGCGGGGTCGAAGCCCTGGTGGCCGACGCCGTAGTAGTACGTCCGGCCGGGGCGCAGATGGGTGAGCCTGGCGTGGAGGTAGTACTGGGTGTGGTCGGCGCTGGCACCGACTCCGGCCGGGGTGTACAGGGTGCGGACCTCGGCCTCGATCTTGCGGGAGAGGTCCCAGGGGTGGGCGCCGATCCGGACGAACGGCTTCCGTACGGCGACCGGGACCTGCCACGAGACGGTCATCTCGGTGCGTGCGTCGTTGCCGTAGGCGAGGTGGCGGCCGAAGGGGGCGACGAGGGCGCCGTCGACGGTCTCGGTGCGCGGGGCCTTCTGGGTCGGTACGGCCGCCCGGGCGGTGGCGCCCGGTACGAACGTGCCGCCCGCGACGGCGCCGAGGGTGACGGCGCCGCCTCTGATCATGTTGCGCCGGGAGAACCGGGCGCGCAGGTACTCGTGCTGTTCGGCCATGCTCATGCGCTCGGCCAGCTGCTGGGGTACACCCATGCGAGGAATGTCCATGGCGCCACAAGCTGGTCTGTGCACACATCCCCCCGCGGAACAACCGCCCAACGAACACCCATGGGCGTTCCATAACTCTCCCAAAGGCCCCTGACACCCTCTTGCCCGAAATCGGGCAGAATTCTTGCGAACCGATCCCCCATACTCCAGGATCTACCGAGTGCACGACGACCTAGTTGATCATCTGACCCGCAGCACGCCCCTCAGCCGGGGCGAGGCGACCCGGGTGATCCAGGACGTGCTCGCCTACTTCGACGAGACGACCGAGGAGTTCGTCCGTCGCCGCCACCGCGAGCTCCAGGCCCAGGGCCTGGTGAACGCGACGATCTTCGAACGGATCGAGGCGGACCTGAAATACCGGACCGTTGCACCGCCGGAGCTCACGCTCCGCCAGCTGCGCCGGATCGTCTACGGCTAGGGATACCTCTATATATGTGCGGAATCGTCGGATACATCGGCAAGCGTGACGTGGCCCCCCTCCTGCTGGAGGGCCTCCAGCGCCTGGAGTACCGCGGCTACGACTCGGCCGGCGTGGTCGTCTCGTCCCCCAAGGCTCCCGCCCTGAAGATGGTCAAGGCCAAGGGCCGGGTCCGTGACCTGGAGGCCAAGGTCCCGGCACGCTTCAAGGGCACCACCGGCATCGCCCACACCCGCTGGGCCACCCACGGCGCCCCCTCCGACGTGAACGCCCACCCGCACCTGGACGCCGAGGGCAAGGTCGCCGTCGTCCACAACGGCATCATCGACAACGCCGCCGACCTGCGCCGCAAGCTGGAGGCGGACGGCGTCGAGTTCCTCTCCGAGACCGACACCGAGGTCCTCGTCCACCTCATCGCCCGCTCGCAGCAGGAGAAGCTGGAGGACAAGGTCCGCGAGACCCTCCGGCTCATCGAGGGCACGTACGGCATCGCCGTCCTGCACGCCGACTTCCCGGACCGCATCGTCGTCGCCCGCAACGGCTCCCCGGTCGTCCTCGGCATCGGTGAGAAGGAGATGTTCGTAGCCTCGGACATCGCCGCGCTGGTGACCCACACCCGCCAGATAGTGACGCTGGACGACGGCGAGATGGCCACCCTGAAGGCCGACGACTTCCGCACCTACACGACGGAGGGCACCCGTACGACGTCGGAGCCCACCACCGTCGAGTGGGAGGCCGCCTCCTACGACATGGGCGGCCACGACACCTACATGCACAAGGAGATCCACGAGCAGGCCGACGCCGTCGACCGCGTCCTGCGCGGCCGCATCGACGACCGCTTCTCCACCGTGCACCTCGGCGGCCTCAACCTGGACGCCCGCGAGGCCCGCCAGATCCGCCGCGTGAAGATCCTCGGCTGCGGCACCTCGTACCACGCGGGCATGATCGGCGCCCAGATGATCGAGGAGCTGGCCCGCATCCCCGCCGACGCCGAGCCGGCCTCGGAGTTCCGCTACCGCAACGCGGTCGTGGACCCCGACACCCTCTACATCGCCGTCTCCCAGTCCGGCGAGACGTACGACGTCCTCGCGGCCGTCCAGGAGCTGAAGCGCAAGGGCGCCCGCGTCCTGGGCGTGGTGAACGTGGTCGGCTCGGCCATCGCGAGGGAGGCGGACGGCGGCATCTACGTCCACGCGGGCCCCGAGGTCTGCGTCGTCTCGACGAAGTGCTTCACCAACACGACGGTCGCCTTCGCCCTCCTGGCCCTCCACCTGGGCCGCACCCGCGACCTCTCGGTCCGTGACGGCAAGCGGATCATCGAGGGCCTGCGCAAGCTGCCCGCCCAGATCGCCGAGATGCTGGAGCAGGAGGAGGAGATCAAGAAGCTGGCCCAGGAGTACGCCGAGGCCCGCTCGATGCTCTTCATCGGCCGCGTCCGTGGCTACCCGGTCGCCCGCGAGGCCTCCCTCAAGCTCAAGGAGGTCTCCTACATCCACGCAGAGGCCTACCCGGCGTCGGAACTGAAGCACGGCCCGCTGGCCCTGATCGAGCCCGCCCTCCCCACGGTCGCGATCGTCCCCGACGACGACCTCCTGGAGAAGAACCGCGCCGCCATGGAGGAGATCAAGGCCCGCAGCGGCAAGATCCTCGCCGTGGCCCACCAGCACCAGGAAAAGGCCGACCAGACGATCGTCGTCCCCAAGAACGAGGACGAACTGGACCCCATCCTGATGGGCATCCCCCTCCAACTCCTGGCCTACCACACGGCCTTGTCCCTGGGCAGGGACATCGACAAGCCGAGGAACCTCGCAAAGTCGGTAACGGTCGAGTAGAGGCTTCGGCTTTTGGTCTTTAGGGGCGCGGGGCTGTATCGATTTGCGGCTCCGCCGCGTGGGCGCGACCAGCCCCCACACACCCGCAGAGGCCACACAACGCAACGGACCCCCACGTGATGCCACCACTCACGGGGGGTCCGTTTTCAACGCCGGGGGCCGCCCAACCCCCAGCCCGCGCAGCTACCCGGTGGCCGTCACACCCCGACCCGCAGCGCGTCGCGGAAGAGCCGTCGGCCAGTGCGCCAGAGCCGCGGTCGCGGCATACCAGGCCACCGCCCCCGCGGCGACGGCGAACCAGCCACCGACCTTCGTGAGCCCGTCGTTGCCCGCGAACCCGGCTATCGCCATGAGCACCAGAGCGACGAAGAACAGCCCGTACGCCCCCTGCCCGAGCTGATCCCCACCCGCAAGGGTGAGAGACAGCGCCACCAGGGCGAACAGCAACAGGAACAACCCGGCAGCGTTGGCGGAGACTTGGGCGTCCGCGGAGACGGCCCAGGTGAACCACAGCGCGCCCAGCGTCACGAACGCGGTCCCGTTCGCGGCGTCACGGTCCCGCAGGGCCATCAGCCCGGCGACGAAGAGGGCAATGCCGCCCACGTACTGGGCGATTGAAACGGCGTCAGCGGCTGACACGCCGTCGATCACTTCGGTGTACCCAAGACCGAAGGCCAACAGGGTGATTCCCAGGGCGAGTCGGCCGACCACGGTGGTGATTCCGCTTCCCGCGGAGACGTCGTTGTCCACGGCGGGCTCCCTTCTTGCATGTGCAGTTGTGCGGTGAGCGTTATATGCCCTTCACAAGGGCACAAACACCTCTACGCGCGAGTAGATTTGCACATCTCACCTGGGAGAACGGCGAGTTACGGAATCACAACGACGGGCCGCTTCGCCCGCTTGGCGAGCCGCCCCGCGACGGAGCCGAAGATCCGCCCGACGATCCCGTGCGTGGAGCCGACGACGATCGCGTCCGCCTCGTACTCCTGTCCGACCTCTTCGAGCTCATGGCAGATGTCACCGCCGCGCTCGACGAGGATCCAGGGCACCTCGGCGAGATAGTCGGCACACGCGAGTTCGAGGCCCAGCACCTCGGTGCGGTGGTCCGGTACGTCGACGAAGACCGGCGGCTCGCAGCCGGCCCACACGGTGGTGGGCAGCCGGTTGGCGACGTGGACGATGATCAGGCCCGACCCGGAACGGTGAGCCATGCCGATGGCGTACGCGAGGGCGCGCTCACTGGAGGTGGAGCCGTCGAAGCCGACGACGACGCCGTGCTTGAAAGCGGGGTCGCAGGACTGGCGTGACTGTTCCGCCGCCTGGGGCTCGGACGCCGTGGGGTCGGCTACCGGCCGCTTGCGGTCCGCTGGTTCGAAGAATTCGTGACCGGCCATGGCTGTCTCGGCGTAGTGATCCTTTATGGGTGGGCCCGCGAGCGGACCTCGCTGACAGATCCAGCAGTGTGCGGCGGAGCTGTGTCCGGGAATGGTCTTCCCAACCCCATACCCCAAGGGTACGGCGGCACGCCTCCTTAGCCCAGATCCCCGCTCACGGTCGGTGCGGGTTCCAGGGAGCATGCACGAGGGTGCGCCCGTAACGCAATGGTTGCTGCGGTGTACAGGCGGTTTGCACAGGGTTCAACTTCATCCGCCGCCGGACGGCCGCCTACCGACGCGTACCAGTGACCGACCGCTCCGACCCGCGTTGATCTCCCTGTCACCACCCAGGCAGCCCAGGGAGCACGTACGCATGTCAGGACCCAGCACGCCCTCCGAGGACAGCGCCACCGATGTGGTGCGCTGGGCGGCCTTCAGCTGCGTCCTGGTCCCGGTGGTGCTCCTCTGGTACGGCACCTCGCTCGCCGGCGCCACCGGCACGGCCCTGGGCCTCGCCGCCGTGACGGCGGTGTGCCGGCTTCTGCTGCGCCAGTCCGAGCGCGGCGCGGCGCGGATCAAGGCCGGGGAGGCCGGTCCCTCGCCCCGGCGTCGCGGCCGCCATCACCGGACCGGAACCGGGGCTCATAGAGGCGGACGTCACACTGGGGGAAATACACCGGTCGGCTGACCGGTTTTCACACCCCGGCACGCCACTTTTCAGCCAACTTCTGGCGGGCAGGCATCCCCTGCCCAGAACACCCCCCAACCCCCGTTCCACCTGCACGGAAAGGGCCTCAGGGGGTCTGCGCACCCTACGTGGATTGGCCACTGCGACAAGGCGCACTTCCCTGCACGGCCCGGGAGTGCAACGCTTCGTGATCGAATGCTTCACGCCAAGTTGCCAAGTCGACAATGTGCCGAGTGGTGAACCGGCCACTGCGGCGCGACGCGACACAGTAGATTCGATCTTGACTGTCTACGGCGGGGGACTCGTGCAGGACCGAGGGGAAACGTGCAGGAGCGACACAACCGAGGAGCCGCGACCACCGAGGGGGGCTTAGCAGTATGAGCCACGACTCCACTGCCGCGCCGGAAGCCGCGGCCCGGAAGCTTTCCGGGCGACGCCGCAAGGAGATCGTCGCGGTGCTGCTGTTCAGCGGCGGCCCCATCTTCGAGAGTTCCATACCGCTGTCGGTGTTCGGGATAGACCGCCAGGACGCCGGCGTACCGCGCTACCGCCTGTTGGTGTGCGGCGGTGAGGAAGGCCCCCTGCGGACCACAGGAGGCCTGGAACTCTCGGCGCCACATGGCCTGGAGGCGATCTCGCGGGCGGGCACGGTCGTCGTGCCGGCCTGGCGTTCGATCACCTCGCCGCCGCCGGAGGAGGCGCTCGACGCACTGCGCCGGGCGCACGAGGAAGGCGCCCGCATAGTCGGGCTGTGCACCGGCGCCTTCGTCCTCGCCGCGGCCGGCCTGCTGGACGGCCGTCCCGCGACGACACACTGGATGTACGCACCGACGCTGGCCAAGCGCTATCCGTCGGTGCACGTGGATCCGCGAGAGCTGTTCGTCGACGACGGCGACGTCCTGACGTCGGCGGGCACCGCGGCCGGAATCGATCTCTGTCTCCACATCGTGCGCACGGACCACGGCAACGAGGCGGCCGGAGCGCTCGCCCGCCGTCTGGTGGTCCCGCCGCGCCGCTCCGGCGGTCAGGAGCGCTATCTCGATCGATCTTTACCAGAGGAGATCGGCGCCGACCCGCTCGCGGAGGTCGTCGCCTGGGCGCTGGAGCATCTGCACGAGCAGTTCGACGTCGAGACGCTGGCGGCCCGCGCGTACATGAGCCGCCGCACCTTCGACCGCCGCTTCCGCTCGCTGACCGGCAGCGCCCCGCTGCAGTGGCTGATCACCCAGCGGGTGCTCCAGGCGCAGCGGCTGCTGGAGACGTCGGACTACTCGGTGGACGAGGTGGCCGGACGCTGCGGCTTCCGCTCACCGGTGGCGCTGCGCGGCCACTTCCGCCGCCAGCTCGGCTCGTCCCCGGCCGCGTACCGGGCGGCGTACCGGGCCCGCCGCCCCCAGGCCGACCGGCCGACGGACGCGGAGTCCCCGACGGGCCCCGCCGTCCAGCAGGCCCCACCGCCCAGCCCGTACCCGGAGGGCGGCCCGGTCCCGCTCCAGACCCGCCGCACCCCGGCCCCCGTGGGCCCCGCACCCTCGGACAACGGCCGCGAGCTGTACGTAGGAGGCCGGGCGACCCTGCCGGGCCAGCGCAGCGGAGCGTGAACGACAAACGCCGGACGGGCCCATCCAGCCCGTCCGGCGTTTGAGGACGAGGTATTGCCATCCCTATCCCCCACCCACCCGGGAGGGGGCTTCGCCAGGCGTCTTCAGCCCGTCCGGCGTTTGAGGACGAGGCCGAAGGCCGACAGCGGGGGTCCAGGGGGCGGCAGCCCCCTGGTACGCCGCCTGCGACACCGGGCATCCCAAAAACGGACGTCAGCCGTAGGGTGTTCGCATGAACGATCGCATGGTGTGGATCGACTGCGAGATGACCGGCCTCTCGCTGTCCGACGACGCGCTCATCGAGGTTGCCGCCCTCGTCACCGACTCCGAGCTGAACGTCCTCGGCGAGGGAGTGTACATCGTCATCCGCCCGCCGGAGCAGGCGCTGGAGACGATGCCGGAGGTGGTGCGTCAGATGCACACCGCGTCCGGCCTCCTCGACGAACTGGCCGGCGGCACGACCCTGGCGGACGCCGAGGAGCAGGTGCTGACGTATGTCCGCGAGCATGTGAAGGAACCCGGCAAGGCCCCGCTGTGCGGCAACTCCGTGGGCACGGACCGCGGATTCCTGCTGCGCGACATGCCGACGCTGGAGGACTACCTCCACTACCGGATCGTCGACGTCTCCTCCATCAAGGAGCTCGCCCGGCGCTGGTACCCGCGCGCCTACTTCAACAGCCCGGAGAAGAACGGCAACCACCGCGCCCTCGCCGACATCCGCGAGTCCATCGCCGAACTCCGCTACTACCGCGAGGCCGTCTTCGTACCGCAGCCCGGCCCGGACTCGGACACCGCGAAGTCGATCGCCGCGAAGCACGTTCTGCCTGCTCAGTAGGGATGTGAGGGGTGCTGCGGGTGGCGCCGTGGAATCTGTGCGCGAGCACCCCTTCGGACCCTGTACACTTTTTCTCGGCCGGTCGGGGAAACCCAGAGCCGGTCATGGTGGGTGTAGCTCAGCTGGTAGAGCACCTGGTTGTGGTCCAGGATGCCGCGGGTTCGAGTCCCGTCACTCACCCTCACCCTTCAGCCGGTGACTTCGGAAACGAAGTCACCGGCTGAAGCTTTTTCCACGAGGACGCCCACTCCGCGAAGAAGCCCGTGCTACGAGGACGCCCGCGTCACCAACTCCGTGGCCAGCACCATCCGCGCCCGCTCCAGACCCCGCGACATCGCCGGGCGGCGGTCCGCGATCTCGGTGAGGAGCAGGTCGATCATCCGGCGGCCCATCTCCTCGATGGGCTGGCGGACGCTGGTGAGCGGCGGGTCCATGTGGCGGGCGATGGCGGAGTCGTCGTAGCCGACCAACGCCACGTCGTCGGGGATACGGCGGCCCGCCTCGCGCAGCGCATGGCGGGCGCCCGCCGCCGTCACGTCCGAGGCCGCGAAGACCGCGTCGAGGTCGGGGCGGCGGGCGAGCAGGGACTGCGTCGCCCGGCGGCCGCCCTCCTCCGTGAAGTCGCCCGGCTCGATCAGCAGCTCGTCCACGGCGTGGCCGGCGTCGCGCAGGGCGTCGCGGTAGCCGTCGACGCGGCGCTGGGCGCCGTAGACGTCGAGGCGGCCGGTGATGTGGGCGATCCTCGTGCGGCCGCGGGACATGAGGTGTTCCACCGCCGAGCGGGCGCCGCCGTAGTTGTCCGAGTCGACCGAGGTCAGGGTCTCGGCGGCGGAGCGGGGGCCGCTGATCACGGCCGGGATCTCCAGCTGGGACAGCAGGTCGGGCAGCGGGTCGTCGGCGTGGACCGAGACCAGCAGGACGCCGTCGACGCGGTGGGCGGCCAGGTACTGGGCCAGGCGCCGCCGTTCCTTGTCGCTGCCCGCGAAGATCAGCAGCAGTTGCATCTCGGTGTCGGCGAGTTCGGCGCCCACACCCTTCAAGATGTCCGAGAAGTACGGTTCCGCGAAGAACCGGGTCTCCGGTTCGGGCACGACCAGCGCGATGGCGTCCGTGCGGTTCGCCGCCAGGGCGCGGGCCGCCGTGTTGGGGACGTAGCCGAGTTCCGCGACCGCCGCCTCCACCGCCGCGCGGGTCGCGTCGCTGACCCGGGGCGAGCCGTTGATCACGCGGGAGACGGTGCCCCGGCCCACGCCGGCACGGGCCGCCACCTCTTCGAGGGTGGGCCGACCGCCACTACGGCCCCGCGTTCCGTGGGTTGCCATGGGCTCCGCCTTTCCCGACGATCCTTATGCTGGCCTGGAATCTAACAGTCCCGCCTGCCGCACCGACCCCGCGTGGGGGCCGCCGCCCCCGGACCCCCGCTT
>NZ_JAKEIP010000081.1 GCF_021474425.1 Streptomyces muensis
GCCCCTCCCCCGCCCCAGCTCGCTCCCCGGGATCTCGATCACCTCGATGCCCTGCTTGCGCAGATGCGTGTTGGTGGTGGAGTTCCGCTCATAGGCGACGACGACGCCCGGCTCGACGGCCAGCACGTTGCAGCCGTCGTCCCACTGCTCGCGCTCGGCCGCGTGGACGTCCTGGGTCGCGGTCAGGACGCGGATCTCGTTGAGCCCGAGCGCGGCGGCGATGGCGCGGTGCATGTGCTCCGGCGGATGGTCGGTGACCTTCAACTCCTTGTCGCCGGCGCCGGGTTCGATGGTGTACGAGCGGAGCATGCCGAGCCCGGCGTACTGGGTGAAGACGTCGCCGTCGACCATCGTCATCACGGTGTCGAGGTGCATCAGGGCGCGCCGCTTGGGCATGTCGAGGGCCACGATCGTCTGCGCGGACCCGGCGGCGAACAGCTTGTGGGCGAGCATCTCGACGGCCTGGGGCGTGGTTCGCTCGCTCATCCCGATGAGGACGGCACCGCCGCCGATCACCAGGACGTCGCCACCCTCGATGGTGGAGGGGTAGTCGGCCTGGCCCTCGGACCAGACGTGGAACGTTTCGTCACGGAAGAGGGGGTGGTGTCGGTAGATCGCCTCGAAGTGGACCGTCTCCCGCTGCCGCGCCGGCCAGCGCATGGCGTTGACGGAGACGCCGTCGTAGATCCAGGCGGAGGTGTCGCGGGTGAAGAGGTGGTTGGGCAGGGGGGCGAGGAGGAAGTCGTCGAGCTCCATGACATGGAAGCGCACGGAGGTCGGCTCGGGGTGCGCCTCCAGGAACTCCCGTTTGGTCATGCCGCCGACGAGGGCCTCGGCCAGTTCGGCGGAGGGCAGGCTCTCGAAGGCCGCGCGGAGGTGGTCCGTGGCGAGTACGCCGTACTCCTTCTCGTCGAAGACCCGCTCCAGGACGAGCTCGCGGGCCACCGGGATCTCCAGGGCCTCGGTGAGCAGATCGCCGAAGAGGTGCACGGCGACCCCGCGGTCGCGCAGTACGTCGGCGAACCCGTCGTGCTCGGCGCGCGCCCGGCGCACCCACAGCACGTCGTCGAAGAGCAGGGCGTCCTTGTTGCTGGGGGTGAGCCTTTTGAGCTCGAGATCGGGCCGGTGAAGGATGACGCGGCGCAGCCGCCCGGCCTCGGAGTCGACATGGAATCCCATGCCTCCATCCTGACCACCGCACGCGGTATTCACCCCCCTGCTTGACCACCTTCCCCTCGTCTTGTTCTCGTCCTCTTGACGACAACCCGGCCACCGGATTATCGTCCACGTGACGAGAAATCGTGGAGGGGATCCCATGGCCGACATCACCCGGCGCCTCGGCTGGCGCCATCTGCGCGGCGCGTCCACGGCGCACATCCGCCACCACCGCGGCGGAAAGCTGCTGCACGACGGCCCCGGACTCAGCTTCTGGTACCGCGCGCTGACCGCGGCACTCTCCGAAGTGCCGGTCGACGACCGTGAGTTGGCGATGACCTTCCACGCCCGTACGTCCGACTTCCAGGACGTGGCCGTCCAGGCGACGGTCACCTACCGCGTCAGCGACCCCGCGCTGGCCTCGACCCGCCTGGACTTCTCCGTCGACCCGGACACGGGCGCCTGGCGGGGCACACCGCTGGAGCAGCTGGGGACGCTGCTGACGGAGACGGCCCAGCAGCACGCGCTGGACGTGCTGTCCCGTACGTCGCTGTCGGCGGCCCTGGTCGACGGCGTCACGGCGGTGCGGGAGCGGATCGCGGCGGGCCTGGCCGGCGAGCCCCGGCTGCCGGCGACCGGCATCGAGGTGGTCGCCGTACGCGTCGTGGCGCTGCGCCCGGAACCGGAGGTGGAGCGCGCGCTGCGCACTCCGGCCCGCGAGCAGATCCAGCAGGAGGCCGACCGGGCGACGTACGAACGGCGTGCGGTGGCCGTCGAGCGGGAGCGCGCCATCGCCGAGAACGAGCTCGCCAGCCAGATCGAACTCGCCCGCCGCGAGGAGCAGTTGGTCGACCAGCGGGGCACGAACGCACGCCGGGAGGCCGAGGAGCACGCGGCGGCCGACGCGGTGCGGGCCGAGGCCGAGGCGGCACGGACGGTGCGGCTCGCGGAGGCGGAGGCCGAGCGTTCCGTACGGCTGGCCCGGGCGGAGGCCGAGGGCGCGCGCGAGGTCGGAGAGGCGCGGGCGCAGGCGCAGGCGGCCTGGCTGCGGGTGCACGCCGAGGTGGACGTGGCGACGCTGCACGCCCTCACCGGGACACGGCTGGCGGAGAACCTGCCCCGGATCGACAGCGTCACGCTGTCGCCGGACGTGCTGACCGGGCTGCTCGCCAGGCTCGGTGCGCGGGAGCAGGCGTGAGCCTCGCCCCGCGGGTCGTCCTCGTCCATCGCACCACGGAGTACGAGGAGTTGGTGGCCCGGCACGGCACCCACGGCCAGGCCGCCTTCTTCCTCTCCTCCCGGGGCCGCGACATCGCGGAGGTCGCCGAACGCCACCACCGCACCCGGCGGGCGCTGACGGAGGTGGCCGCGGCGATCCCGCTGACCTGGCGTCAGACCCGGGTGGAGCGGGCCGACCTGGACCGTTTCCTGTTCGCGCCGGAGGACGTGGTCGTCGTGGTCGGCCAGGACGGGCTGGTCGCGAACGTTGCCAAGTACCTGGCCGGCCAGCCGGTGCTCGGCATCGACACCGACCCCGGCCGCAACCCGGGCGTCCTGGTCCGCCACCGCCCCGAGGACGCCGGCCCGTTGCTCGCCGCCACGCAGTCGGGAGGGGTCCGCTGCGACGAGCTCACCATGGTGGAGGCCGTCGCCGACGACACCCAGCGGCTGGTGGCCCTGAACGAGATCTACCTGGGCGCCGTCGGCCACCAGACGGCCCGATACCGCCTGGGCCTGGAGGACGACGGGGGTGTCGTCGAGGCCCAGGCCTCGTCCGGGGTGCTGATCGGCACCGGGACGGGGGCGACCGGATGGATCCGGTCGGTGTGGCAGGAGCGGGGAGGGCGGCTGCGGCTGCCCTCCCCGACCGAGGAGCGTCTGCTGTGGTTCGTACGGGAGGCCTGGCCGTCCCCGGCCACCGGTACGTCACTGGTGGCCGGGGAACTCGCCGCCGCGCACCGTCTCCACCTCACCGTCGAGTCCGAGCGGCTGGTCGCCTTCGGGGACGGGATGGAGACGGACGCGATGGAGCTGACCTGGGGGCAGACCCTGCGCCTGGGCGTGTGCCGGGAGCGGCTGCGGCTCGTCGGCTGACCGTGCGGTGAACGGCGACCGGCCGTCACAGCCGGGGGTCGACCGGCTCCGACTCCAGCGCCAGCACCCCGAACACCGCCTCGTGCACCCGCCACAGCGGCTCGCCCTCGGCCAGCCGGTCCAGGGCCTCCAGACCGAGCGCGTACTCGCGGATGGCGAGGGACCGCTTGTGGTTGAGGAACCGCTGCCGCAGCCGGGCCAGGTTGTCCGGGCGCGTGTACTCCGGACCGTAGATGATCCGCAGGTACTCACGCCCCCGGCACTTGATGCCGGGCTGGACGAGCCGCCCCTCCCCTCCCCCACTCTCGGCTTCGCTCGAGCGGGGGGACCCCCATCGCACGACCGCGCCGACCGGCTTGACGACCATGCCCTCGCCGCCCCGGCCGGTCATCTCCAGCCACCAGTCGACGCCGGCCCGCACCGACTCCGGGTCACCGGTGTCGACGTACAGCCGCCGGGTGGTCTGCAGGAGACCCGTGCCGTCGTGCTCCACCAGCCGGTCGAGCAGCGCGAGCTGCTCGTCGTGCGGGAGGGCGGCGAGACTGCGGCCCTGGACCGCGAGGATCTGGAACGGTGCCAGACGTACGCCGTCCAGGCCGTCGGTGGTCCAGCAGTACCGGCGGTACGCCTCGGTGAACGAGGCGGCGTCGGTGGCGCGCTCGCGCTGGCGGGCCAGCAGGTCCGACACGTCGACGCCGCGCGCCGAAGCACCCTCCAGCGCGGCCAGCGCACCGGGGAACACCGCCCCGGAGGCGGCGCCGACCGCCGCGTACTGCGAGCGCAGCAGGCCCTGTGCCTTCAGCGACCACGGCATCAGCTCGGCGTCGAGCAGCAGCCAGTCCGTCTCCAGGTCGGCCCACAGGCCGGCCTCGGTGACCGCGGCCCGGACCCGGTCCAGGATCGTCTCGGTCACCGACTCGTCGTCGAAGAAGGGGCGACCGGTACGGGTGTACAGCGACCCGGTGGGGCCGTCGACGCCGAACCGCTTGCGGGCCACGTCCGCGTCCCGGCACACCAGGGCCACGGCCCGCGAGCCCATGTGCTTCTCCTCGCACACGACCCGCTCGACACCGTCCGCGGCGTACTGCGCGAAGGCCTCGGCGGGGTGCTCCAGATAGCCGTCGATGTGGCTCGTGGCCGTGGGCGCCATGGTCGGCGGAAGGTACGGCAGCAGGCGCGGGTCCACGGCGAAGCGGCTCATGACCTCCAGGGCAGCGGCCGCGTTCTCCTCACGGACCGACACCCGGCCGGAGTGCCGGGTCTCCACGACCCTGCGGCCCCGCACGTCGTCGAGGTCGAGCGGACGTCCGTCGTGACCGCCCGGTGCCTCCGTCCGCAGCGGCCTGGTCGGCTCGTACCAGACCTGCTCGGCCGGTACGTCGACCAGTTCCCGCTCCGGCCAGCGCAGCGCGGTCAGCTTGCCGCCGAAGACGGCACCGGTGTCCAGGCAGATGGTGTTGTTCAGCCAGGTGGCCTCCGGCACGGGTGTGTGGCCGTACACCACAGCGGCCCGGCCCCGGTAGTCCTCGGCCCACGGGTAGCGCACCGGCAGCCCGAACTCGTCGGTCTCCCCGGTGGTGTCGCCGTACAGCGCGTGCGAACGCACCCGCCCCGAGGTGCGGCCGTGGTACTTCTCCGGCAGACCGGCGTGGCAGACCACCAGCCGGCCGCCGTCGAGGACGTAGTGGCTGACGAGCCCGTCGATGAACTGCCGTACCTCGGCGAGGAACTCCTCGCTCTCGCCGTCCATCTGCTCGATGGTCTCGGCGAGTCCGTGGGTGTGCTGGACGTTACGGCCCTTGAGGTAGCGGCCGTACTTGTTCTCGTGGTTGCCCGGCACGCACAGCGCGTTGCCCGACTTGACCATCGCCATGACGCGCCGCAGCACGCCCGGGCTGTTCGGGCCGCGGTCGACGAGGTCGCCGACGAAGACGGCGGTACGGCCGTCGGGGTGCACGCCGTCGACGTAGCCCAACTTGCCGAGCAGCGACTCCAGTTCCGAGGCGCAGCCGTGGATGTCGCCGACGATGTCGAACGGGCCGGTGAGGTGGGTCAGGTCGTTGAAGCGCTTCTCGGTGACGACGGTGGCGTGCTCGACGTCCGCCACACCGCGCAGCACGTGCACCTTGCGGAAGCCCTCGCGCTCCAGCTGCCTGAGCGAGCGGCGCAGTTCGCGGGTGTGCCGCTGGATGACCCGACGCGGCATGTCGGCCCGGTCGGTGCGGGCGGCGTTGCGCTCCGCGCACACCTGTTCCGGCACGTCGAGCACGATGGCGATGGGCAGCACGTCGTACTGCTTCGCCAGCTGGATCAGCTGCTTGCGGGCGTCCTGCTGCACGTTGGTGGCGTCGACGACGGTGCGGCGGCCGGCCGCCAGGCGCTTGCCCGCGATGTAGTGCAGGACGTCGAAGGCGTCCCGGGTCGCGCTCTGGTCGTTCTCGTCGTCGGAGACCAGGCCGCGGCAGAAGTCGGAGGAGATGACCTCGGTCGGCTTGAAGTGCCGGCGGGCGAAGGTGGACTTGCCGGAGCCGGAGGCGCCGACGAGCACGACGAGGGAGAGGTCGGTGACGGGAAGGACCCGTCCCTCGGTTGCCGGGGTGGTGGTCTCGCTCATGCGGCCTTCGCCTCCTTCACGTTCACGTCGTTCTTCTCCGTCTGGAAGACGGCCATCTGGGTGGGCGGCCCCACCTCCGGGTCGTCGAGCCCGACGGGCACGAACTCCACGCCGTACCCGTGCCGTTCGGCCACCGCCCGCGCCCAGACCCGGAACTCCTCGCGGGTCCACTCGAAGCGGTGGTCGCCGTGCCGGACGTGCCCGGCCGGGAGGGACTCCCAGCGGACGTTGTACTCGACGTTCGGGGTGGTCACCAGGACGGTCCGCGGACGCGCGGCGCCGAACACCGCGTACTCCAGGGCGGGCAGCCGGGGCAGGTCGAGGTGCTCGATGACCTCGCTGAGCACGGCGGCGTCGTAGCCCGCCAGCCGTTTGTCGGTGTAGGAGAGGGAGCTCTGGAAGAGCTTCACGCGCGCGGCCTGCCGCTCCCCCATCCGGTCCAGCTTCAGCCGCCGCCCGGCGATGGTCAGCGCCCGCATCGACACGTCCACGCCGACGATCTCGGTGAACGCCGGGTCCTTGAGCAGCGCCTGCACCAACTGCCCCTGCCCGCATCCGAGATCGAGCACGCGCGCGGCACCGGACGCCTTGAGCGCGGTGATGATCGCGTCTCGCCGCTGCACGGCGAGCGGAGTCGGCTTCTCCTCGGTCTCTCCCTCCGCCTCGACGGCGTTGTCGATGTCCTCGACCTCGCTGTCGTCGGCCTCGGCGAGCCGCACCAGTTCCAGCCGCTCCATCGCCTGCCGGGTCAGGGACCAGCGGCGCGACAGATACCGGCTGGTGATCACCTTCTGCTCCGGGTGGTCCGGAAGCCATCCCTCGCCGGCCCGCAGCAGCTTGTCGACCTCGTCGGAGGCGACCCAGTAGTGCTTGGCGTCGTCGAGCACCGGCAGCAGGACGTACAGATGCCGCAGGGCCTCGGCGAGCGTCAGCGCCTCCGACTCCAGGACGAGCCGTACGTACCGCGAGTCACCCCACTCGGGGAACCGCACGTCCAGCGGCACGGGCTCGACGGTCACCGCCCAGCCGAGCGGCTCGAAGAGCCGTCGTACGAGTTCGGGGCCGCCGCGGGCCGGAAGCGCGGGCACCTCGATACGCAGGGGCCGCGGCTGCGCCGGCAGGCCCGGCCGGGCGTTGCACACCCCGCGCATCGCGCTGGAGAACACGCCGCTCAGCGCGACCGCGAGCAGCGAGGAGGCGGCGTACGGCCGGTCGTTCACGTACTGCGCGAGCGCCGCGTCGGGGGCACCGCCCCGTCCCTTTCCCTTGCCCCGCCGGACCAGCGCCACCGCGTCCACCTCCAGTAGCAGCGCCGCCGTGCAGCGCTCGGCGTCCGCCTCCGGGTAGAGGACGTGGGCCTTGCCGTAGGAGGTGGAGAACGCCTGCGATTTCTCGGGATGCTTGTGCAGCAGAAAGCCGAGATCGGTGGCCGGACGCTCCGGAGTGCCGGTGGTGGTGATGGTCAGGAACACGGTGGGTAAACCTCAGAATGGGTTCTGAACTGCGAATATTCGCCGGGCCCGCTTGGCCGGGGCGCCTGATCAACGTACAGCGAATGCCTCGAACACACTCAGGGTTTTCCACTCGCCCGCCGTCGCCCGGCCCGGGGCACCACGGCGGCGGCCGGTGTAGATCTCCGGCCGCGCCGACGCCGCCCGCCATGTCCTCCCAGGGCCTGAGCCGAGTCGAGAAGCTATGCCGTGAGAACACCGCGGTTGTAGCGGAGAGTCCACACGACGACGGCGACCAGGACCGCTGTGATGACGGCCGTTCCCGCGACCGAGCCGGTGGTGGCGAAGATGCCGCCGAATCCGGCGACTCCCAGTGCCGCACCCACCGCGAGGCTGGTCTCCTGGAGAGCCGCTGCGCGTGCGACGTCCTTGGGTGGAACGCTCCCGAGCAGGTACGCGTCTCCGGACGCCATGGAGACCCCCACGCCGAGTCCGATCAGGAAGCTGGCCGGCCACAGGCCGCCGAAAGCGGCTACCACAAGACCGACAGCGCACGTGGCCAAGCTGACCTGCAACATGTGCACCGGAGAAAATCGAGACTGCAGTTTATGGAAGGCGAACCCTCCGAGTGACACCCACAGCGCCAGGACCGAGACCGGCAGGATGGACAGCAGCGAATCGACCTCCGCGCTGAAGAGAAAGACCGATCCCGTGTAGCACGCCGACCCGAAGACGAGTGCGAGCGAACAGGCTCCCAGTCGGGAGAAGGGCAGCATCCTCACGTCGATGAGCGGGTCCCGGGAGCGGAGTTGACGCACGCAGAACACCGCCAGAATGGCGCAGCCGGCCAATGTCGCCAGTACGCGCCCGAGTGCCTCGCCATGACTCTGCAGACCTGCCACGAAGAGTCCGAATCCAAGAAAGGCCAGGACTGAGGAAGCGACGTCGATCTTGGTCGACGAGGCCAGGCCCAAATCGATGTCGCGCAACAGCAGGGTCGCGAGAACGCCGCACAGTACGGCGATTGCGGCCGGCAGCCAGAACAGCAGGGTGTACGCGTCGATATCGACGAACACCCGGCCGATCAGTGGTCCCACACCGGCCCCGATGCTGTACGTGGTGATCCACAGGGAGTAGCCCAGTGTGCGCTCCGCGGTGTTCGGCAGCCCGCCGATGACCGAGGCGACGCTGGAAACGATCAGCGCGTAGCCAAAGCCTTGCACGAACCGGGTCGTCGTCCATGTCGCCGGTGAATCCAGTAGTGCGGGAGCAGCGCCCGCGACGGCGAACACGAGAAGCCCGATCGCCAATGTCACGCCGGGGCCCATCCGTGCGCCGAGGCGGGACCCGAGGACAACGCTCGAGGCGAGCGCGATCGTGTACCCGTCGATGAACCACAGTCGCCATGAATCGGTGAGCACGGGCAGGTCATAGGCGATGGAATTGAACAGCGTGGAGTCCACACCGCCGAGGAACATGGGAACTAAGAGAAGAGGAAAGAGAATCTTTTTTGGCACGGTGGACCGCACCGGAGAAAGCGTGCTTGCGGACATGGCGGACCTCGTCTTGGTTGGCGGGTAGAACCACCTAAGACGGTTCTACCATCCCTGCACATCGGGAGCAACCGGCCAGGGTGGTTCCCCGCTGGCCGAGGGCAGGTGCACACCGCAGGTGGGCCGAGGCCATCAGGGCCTGGCCCACCTGCGGTCAGCCGCTTTGCTCAAGTGGCCGGAAACTCGCGGTTGCTGAGATGCTGCGGACGCGGCTTGGGTGCGGAGAACGGGGCCTCCAGCGTGTTCTCCACGCTGTTGTAGACAATGAAGATGTTGGAGCGCGCGAAGGGCGAGAGGTTGCCGTTGGAGCCATGGAGCAGGTTCGAGTCGAACATCACCGCGGATCCGGCAGGACCGGTGATCTGCTCGATTCCATGCTTCTCGGCCATGCGCGTCAGGTGCTTCCGGTCCGGGGAGCCGACAGACGGACTGGCCACCCGGAGCGACTCCTTGTGGTAGTCCTGCGGCGTCTCCCCGATCGTGGGAATGAACGACTTGTGGGTGCCGGGCATCACCATGAGCGGCCCGTTGAACGGGTGATTCTCGGTCAGTGAGATGGAGACGCTGAAAGCGCGCGGCCGGGGCATGCCGTCCTCGGAGTGCCAGGTCTCGAAATCGGAGTGCCAGTGGAACGGGGCACCGCCGAATCCGGGCTTGTAGTTGACCCGGCTCTGGTGGATGTACACGTCCGAGTCGAGGACCTGACGGGCGATGTCCGTGAGCCGAGGGGACCGCAGCAGTTCGGCAAAGAGTTCGCTGACCTTCTCGACCTCGAAAACGGACCGCACCTGCTCCGACTCCGGCTCCAGAATCGCGCGCTCACTCGCGCGCAGCGCCGCGTCCTCGCTGAGCCGCTGCAGTTCGGCGAGGTAGATCTCCACCTCATGCGCGGTCAGCAAGTTGTCGAGAACCAGGTAGCCACGGGACTCGTACTGATTCAACTGCCGGCTGTCGAGCGGACCCGGAGCCTCTCCCCACACGGTCGGGTCGGTCCGCGGCTGGGGGACGGACTCACCGATGATTCGGGTCGGATACAGGTCGGGGCGCACAGTGGTGCTCATACGAGGGTCTCCTTTGCCGGGAAATGAAATCGCTGGTTCGTTCTCCAGCCATCTCGATTCTGCGAGCTTCCGCACGGCGAAGGAAGAAGTGACGGGTGGACTGAATCGGTCCTGACCTAATCAGTCCCGCGGTTCCATGAACCTTGCTCTTCGACATGGAACCAACTAAGCTGGTTCCATGTCCGTTGTGCATGTCCCCGAGTTCCGCCTCGGCAAGGTGCTGGCGACCAGCTTCACGGCGACCCTGACGGAGCGTTGCGGCGAGCCGGTGGAGCGCATTCCCGTGCCGTCCCGGCTCGTGGACTGGCTGGCGGTCTACGGGCTCGTGGTCGACTCCTGCACGGAGTCGCAGCTCGTTCACGCCCGGGAACTACGGGAGTCGATCCACGCGGCCGCCACGGCAGTCGCGAAGCAGGAACCGCTTCCCGCTCCGGCTGTCCAGGTCATCAACGACTGCAGTGCTCACGGTCAGGCCTCGCCGATCCTGACGCCCGAGGGCGGCTGGCGGTGGCGGCTGGGTTCCGCCTCCGTGGAAGACGCTCTCAGCGTGATCGCCGCCGACGCGGTCAGCATCATCGCCGGAGAGCGCCCCGGAAAGATGGCCCTGTGCGCATCGCCGACCTGCCGGGCCGCGTTCTTCGACGCCAGCCGAGGCCACACACGCCGATGGTGCGAGATGAACACATGCGGGAATCGCGAGAAAAAGGAACGCTTCCTCGCCAATAAGCGCAAGAAGTCGAACCCGGCAGGCTGACCACCGGTCCGGTTCGCAGGTGACGGGGCCCTCACCCGGCCGGGAAGAGAACGGGAACAGGACGGGAAGGCCGTACCGCACGGTGGCGTTCATGTGTGCACACTTGCTGAGAAGCTCGCAGCTCAAGCTGCTCCTGGTGATGCCGAGCCACCAACTCGTGCGAAAGGGAAACGAGCTGGGGTTCCGCCTCTGGTCGATATGGGATCCGTCCCAGCTCGAGGCCGACTTCGCGCCTCGCGTCGAAGAGGTCTCCGAAGAGCTGCTGCTCACCGATTTCTCCGACGAGACCGTACTGCGCGAGACCGTCGCGCGAACCGCGCGACGCCATGGCATCGACGCCGTGCTGCACGGCGGACACGACGACCCCGCCCCGTCGGTGATCCAGGAGGCCTGGCAGTTGGGCCTGTCCACGAACCCGCCGGCGGTGTACGAACGCCTCCGGGGCCTCGAAGGGGACGGACAGGAACCCGCGTCGGCTCCCAGGGTGAGCGTCGAGACCCTGACCGTGAACGGGAACCACCACGTCGTGGGAATGACGGCTCAACGCACCACAGGACCACCGCACTTCCACGTGACGGGCTACCTCCATCCGGCGCCGTTGACCGACTTCGAGCGCCGCACCATCGAGACGGCCGTCCAGGAGCGGCTGACGGCAAGCGGATACCACTGCGGCCCGGCCCACACGATGGTGGCGCTGCTGCCCCAGGGGCCGCGGATCGTCTCCTGTCGCGCGCACCTCGGTGCCGACGGCATCCCCCTGCTCTTCGAGGTCGCGCGCGGGTTCGACCTGGAGGCGGCGGTCTTCAAGGGCCTGCTGGGCCGCCGCCCGGTCGTGCCGAAGGCGCACCAGTACGCGGAGATCGGCTTCTTCCTGCTGCCCGAAGGACGGTTGGAGACACTCACCGGCACGGAGGACATCGCCGTGACCCCGTGGGTACGCGGCGCCCGATTCCCGTACTCCGTCGGCGACTTGGTCGCTCCCGTCGGCGACGCGCGCGCACGGCGCGCCTATGTGGTCGTCGAGGGGGACACACCCGAACTCACCCGTGAGCGGATCGCCAGGGCCCGAGGTGACCTGGTGGCTCAAATCCGCTAGGTCATACGGAGAAGCGCGCCCGACAGCCATGCCCCGCCCTCTTCCGGGGCAGGCGAGGACCCAGGGACGGGATTCGGCCTGATCATTCCTGGCGCGTGCTCGGTAGGAATGATCTAATTTCTCGGTCTGATTCCCACCGCTGACGGGAGAGGGCGGGGTACGGACCGTGACAGCAGAGGGCGTTCAGGACGACGCGGGTACTCGACCGGAGTTCGCCGTACTGGGGTCTCTGGAAGTCCGCGTCGGCGGCGAACTCCTGCCCCTCAACAGCGCGTTGCAGCAACGCGTCCTCGTGACGCTGCTCCTGGAAGCCGGGCGCGTCGTGCCCCTCTCCCGCCTGATCGCAGCCGCATGGCAGGAGGAACCGCCGGACAGCGCCGAGCACCAGGTGCGCAAGACGGTGGCCAAGCTGCGCGGCCGCATTCCGCACGGCCACGACATCATCGTCACCGACGGGTCGGGATACCGCGCGGTCGTCGACACCGGGGAACTCGATCTCCTGTGCTTCCAGCGACTGTTGAGTCAGGCGAGGGAGTCACTGGAGGCGCGAGAGCAGGAGCGGGCGGTCGCGCGGTTCCGGGAGGCGCTGGCGCTGTGGCGAGGTCCGGTGCTCGCCGGATCCGGAGGCCGTGTGGTCGACGCCGCCTCGACCGCGCTGGAGGAGCAGCGGCTCACCGCCGCCGAGCAGCTCTACGGTCTGCTCCTCGACGCGGGCGAAGCCGCCGGGATCACGGGCGAGCTGCGTGCCCTGGTCGACGAGCATCCGCTGCGTGAGACGCTGCGCAGCCGGCTCGTGCTCGCCCTGTACCACTCCGGCCAACAGGCGGCCGCACTCGACGAGTTCACCCGGGCCCGGGAGCAGCTCGCCGACGAGTTGGGCATCGATCCCGGCGCGGAACTGACCGCACTCCACGAGCGCATCCTGCGCCAGGACCCGTCGATCTCCCGCCCGGATCGCGCAGCGGCCCCCGCCGTCCCGCACCAGGAGACCGAGGCTCCGCACGCACTGCCGTTCGACGTGCCCGACTTCTCCGGCCGCAGCCACGAGCTGCAGTGGATCTGCGAGACGGCCCGCCGCGCCCAGGAGGGCTCGCCGACGGTCCTGGCCCTCGACGGCATGGGCGGCGGCGGCAAGACGACCCTCGCCGTCCGGGCCGCCCACCAGCTGGCCGAGCAGTACCCGGACGGCAATCTCTTCATCGACCTGCACGGCTTCACACCGGGCCAGACGCCGCTCAGCCCGTTCCAGGCACAGGGCGACCTGCTCGCGGCCGCCGGCATTCCCAGCGAGGAGATCTCCACGGTGCCGGCCGGGCGGGCCGCGCGGTGGCAGTCCTATATGCGGGGCCGTCAGATGCTCCTCGTCCTGGACAACGCCGCCTCGTCCGAGCAGGTGCGGGAGTTGATCCCCGCCTTCTGCGACAGCCTGGTCCTGATCACCAGCCGCCCGCGGCTGACCGGACTGGACGGCGCCGAGTGGCTCTCCGTGGGCGCCCTTCCGGAGCTGGACAGCCACCAGATCCTGCGCAACACCCTCGGTGCCGAACGCGTAGAGCGGGAGCCGGACTCGGCCCGTGAGCTGCTGCGGCTGTGCGGCGGGCTCCCGCTGGCCGTCAGGATCGCGGCAGCCAGGCTGGCGAACCGTCCGCGCTGGAGCGTGCAGCGACTCGTCGAGCGGCTGCGGGACCACAACCGGCGGCTGGACGAACTCACCAGTGAGGGAAGGGGAGTCGCGAGCGCACTGCTGCTGTCGTACCAGTCCATGCCGCGGGAGCAGCGAACCGCCTTCCGGCTTCTGGGCCACCACCCGGGGCGCTATCTGGACGCCGACGAAGCCGCCGCGCTCCTGGACACCGATGCCCTGACGGCCGAGGACGTACTGGAGGAACTGGTCGACATCCGGCTCCTCGAGGCCAGGGAGCCGGGGGTGTACGCCCTGCACGACCTGGTGCGCAGCTTCGTCCAGCGGGTCGCGCAGGGTGAGCGGGCACCGGAGGACGGGCAGGCGACGGAGCGACTGCTCGACCACTATCTGCGCACGGCGGAACTCGCCTGCGACACCCTGTTTCCCGGGCGGCGCCGCGTCGGCGGAACCGACGAGGAAGACATGCCCGGCAACGGGTTCGGCCACAAGGACAGGGCCCTGCAGTGGCTCGACCAGCACCGCGAGAGTCTGCTGGCCGCGGTGGACGCCGCGTACGACGAAGGGCTGCTGTGGCATGCCGCGCGGCTGCCGCGCGAGCTGGGCTTCCACTCCAGCATTCGCGGCTACGACGCCAGTGCGAACGTAGCGCTGGAGAAAGGTGTCAAGGCGTCCACTCGGCTCGGGGACCCGTCGTTGGCCCGGCTGAACCTGATGAACCTGGCCATGGGCAAGTGGCGGCTGGGGCAGTTGAGCGGCGCGGTAGCCCGCCTCGAGGAAGCCGTCGACCTGTCCCGGCAGATGGAGGACGAGCACAGCGAGGCGGAGTGCCGGGCCCGCCTCGGACAGGCGTACAACAGCATGGGGGAGCTGGAACGCGCGCTGCAGCTGAGCCAGGAGGCCAGCAAGCGTGCGCGGGAGCTCGGCTTCACCCGGCTCGACGGTTCGTCGCTCAGCATGCTGAGCCTGATCCAGGTGCGGCTCGGGCGGTTCGAGGAGGCGGTGGAGTCGGCGGAGCGGGCGGTGGCCATCTTCGACTCGATCAAGGAGGTGCAGCTCTCCGTGTCGGCGCTGAGCTATCTCTCCCAGGCGGTCGAGGGCCTGGGCCGCTTCGAGGAGGCGCTCGCTCGGACCGACGCGGCACTGGAGCGGTGCCGGCGGATGAACATGCTCTCGGAGTTGCCGCTGGTACTCGCCCGCAGAGCGGACGTACTGGTGCGCATGGGCGAGCTGGAGGAGGCGGCGGACAGCTCCGACCACGCACTCGCCAAGGCCACCAGCAGCACCGGCGACATCCACCGTGCCGCCGTGCACCTGTCGGTCGGGCGGGTGCGGTACGCGCAGAGTGACCTGGACACGGCGAAGGACCAGCAGCTGCTGGCCCATGAGATCGCCTGCCGTATGGAGCTGCGCTATGACGAGGCGTGCGCGCTGTGGGGCCTTGCCCGCACCGCGGAGGCCCAGGGGGACGCGCGGCTCGCCCGGGAGCACCGCGCGGCGGCGGACAACCTCTTCTCCCTCATGAAGGTGCCGGAAACCGCCAGGTGAGCGGGGGTGCGCCGGGTGGCTCACGGCGCGGGGACCGGGCGGGTGTCCGGAGGGGAACGAGCCGGGAAGACGGATCGGCAGCATCAGCGGAGTCGAACGGATTCGTCCTTCAAAGGAGTTCACTCATGCGCGCCACTCCGATCGCCGCCGCTGTCCTCGCTCTCGGAGCGTTCGTCGGCGGATTCACGGGTTCTTCCGACGCCACCGCGCCGGAGACCGTTCACGTGAGCGCTGTCGCCTCCACGCCGTTGACGGCCGGAAGCGTCCAGTCGGAGGACAACCACGGGAACGGATGAGCGTCGAGCGGCGACACGACTGTCGGAGAGGGAGAGCTGCATGTTCGACGTCCTGGGAATGGACGCCACGGCCGAGGTGGTCTACCGCGAGATGCTGGCGCACCCGCAGGACGGTGTGGCCGATCTGATGTACCGCCTCCAGCTGACCGAGCAGGCGGTACTGACAGCACTCGACACCCTCAGCGAACTGGCTCTGGTACGGCATTCCTCCGAAGACCTCCAGCGTTTTCACGCGGTTGACGCACATCTCGCCGCGGAAATCCTGCTGGCGAGGCAACGCGCCGAACTGGCCGCGCAACAGCAGCGTGTGCAAGAGGCACAGGCTGCCGTCGTACGGATCAAATCGGAGTTCACCCACGAAGGTGGCGGAGACGAGTTGCAGCGCCTGAAGGGGGTCGACCGCGTCCGCGACTACCTGGCGAATTTGTACGACAGGGTCGAGGACGAGGTACTGACATTCGCTCCGGGCGGAGCCCAGACGGCGGCCAATGTGCGCAACTCGCGCCCGCTCGCAGAGGATCTGCTGGAGCACGGCGTGCGGATGCGCACCGTGTATCTCGACAGCGCCCGCAACGACCCCGTCACGGTGGCGCACGCGGACTGGCTGGCCGCGCTCGGCGGGCGAATTCGCACTGTCCCCGCATTACCGAACCGCATGATCATCTGTGACCGGAGAATCGCGATCGTCGCCGCCGACTCCGATGACACGGGCGCCGGCGCCGTGGTTCTGCAGACGCCAGGAGTGGTCTCATCGCTGTGTGCCCTGTTCGAAAGCGTCTGGCAGTCCGCCCGGCCGATGGGTGCGACCGCTGTGCCCGCCGATGAGCAGGGTCTGAGCCCTCAGCAGATGGAAGCCCTACGGCTGTTGTCGCTCGGGCACACCGACGAGTCCGTCGCGGCGCGGCTGGGCGTGTCGGCCCGTACGGCACGTCGTATCGCCACGAAACTCATGGGCCACCTCGGCGCGCGAAGCCGCTTCCAGGCCGGCGTGCAGGCGGCCGCGCGAGGACTCTTCCGGCCTTGATGGTCCGGACAGTCGCTGGTCGACGGGCAGCCGAGGGACAGTTGCCTCATGTACCTCGTCCATCTCGCACTTGTCCCCCCAGGCGATGCCCCCCTGCCGGCTGACATCAGGCAGGTACTCGAAGCCACCGCACCGGACGTCCTCGAACACGTCAGCGTGCACCGCCGGGCATGGCCTCACCCTGTCATCGGTCTCTTCCTCCGCGTCGCCTCTCTGAACGAGGCCGAGACGACCGCGGAGCGGATCTGGGAACGCGCCGCGGCCGCGTCCCCGCAACTTGCTGAATGGTGCCTGCGACGCGCTGAAGTACCTCTCGTTTCCGGCTTCGGGACTGATTAGGTCAGGACCGATTCAGTCCACCGGTCACTTCTTCCGTCGTCGCCCAAAAGCTCACAGAATCAAGGCAGTTGGCGAACAAGACAGCTGGAGAACGAAGCAGCTGGAGAGGCGAGCGATGAAATACCAGATATCCATCCCGGAAAGCTCACTCGCGGAGAAGCGAGTCGTATGCCTCGGGCTCGATGACGGCGGATGGCAGTGATCGATATGACTACCTCGAAGGTCCACATCCAGGGAATCACGATGTCAGCGCTGGCCGAGGAGTTCGGCACCCCGCTGTTCGTCTACGACGCGGACATCCTGGAAAGCACGTACCGCAAGCTGCGCGGCGTACTCCCTTCCGGTGTCGACGTCTTCTACTCCCTCAAGGCCAACCCCAACATCAGCGTCTGCGCACTGCTGAATTCTTTGGGCACCGGCGCCGAGGTTTCCTCCTATGCCGAACTGACCACCGCGCTACGAGCCGGGGTCGCACCGCGGGACATCATCTTCCTCGGCCCCGGCAAGGACGAACGGGAACTCGTCGCGTGCGTCGAAGCCGGAATCCACGCGGTCGTCTGCGAGTCGCTCGAGGAACTCGACCTGCTGGACTCGCTGCTGGCGAGGGCCGGCCGTGACGAGTTCCCGGTGCTCCTGCGAGTGAACCCTGCCTTCAGCAGCAAGGGGTCAGGGCTGGCCATGGGCGGCAAGCCCCGGCAGTTCGGCATCGACGAAGGCGAACTGCGTGACTCCAAGCACCGGCTCGCCGCCCTGCGCAACATCCGGGTGAAGGGGGTGCACGCCTATATGGGGACGCGGTTCCTGAACCACGACGACGTCGTCCACAACACCCGGCAGATCCTGGCCACCGCGGAGGAGCTGGCCGGTCGGCTCGGCTTCCCCCTGGAAACCGTGGACTTCGGCGGCGGGCTCGGCGTCGCCTACTTCGACAACGAGGAGGACCTGGACCTCGACGCGCTGGGGGCCGGACTGGCGGACGTTCTGTCCTCCTTCTCCGCGCGCAACCCGCACTGCCGGACGATCATGGAGCTGGGCCGGTTCCTGACCGCCATGGCCGGCACGTACGTCGTCCGGGCCCGCTATGTGAAGGACTCCATGGGAGAGAGCTTCGTGGTCGCCGACGGTGGCACCAACCACCACATGGCCGCCGTCGGCGTCGGGAGCTTCGTCAAGCGCAACTTCCCGATCCGCCACCTGGAGAACCGCTCTGCCGGAGCGCTGCGGCCCTACACCGTGACCGGACCGCTGTGCACCCCCAACGACGTGGTCGCCAAGAAGGTCCGGCTGCCGGAGGTCCGGCCAGGAGACCTGCTGGCGGTGGAGCGGTCCGGGGCCTACGGGCCCACCGCCTCACCCGGGCTCTTCCTCAGCCACGGCTTCCCGGCCGAGGTGCTGGTGCACGGCGGGCGGGCCCATCTGGTCCGAGAACGCGACAGCACAGAGGATCTGCTGGCCAAGCAGCACCTCGTCGATTTCCGCACCGCATCCGGATGAACACCGCGGCAGGCCAGGCCGCCCGGATCGGACTGGATGTCCTCGACTGCTCGGAACTCCGACGCCTGGTCGAGCGCCCCTGGTTCCTGCGCTTCGCCTTCGCCCCTGAGGAACTCGCCCACGCCGAGACCCTCGGTGCCCATCGGCTCCTGGAGTTCCTGGCCGGCCGGTTCGCCGCCAAGGAGGCCGTGTTCAAGGTCCTGGGGATCGGCTTCCTCCAGGGAGTGGCACCGCGAGAGATATGTGTGGAGCACACCTCGCACGGTGCCCCCATCGTCCACCTGCGAGGGCGGGCCGCCCAGTTGACGCCGACCTTCGTCTCGGTGTCCATCACCCACAAACAGAACGTCGTAGCCGCCGTCGCCATCGGCTTTCCCTGGGATGCCGGTGCGCAAGCCGAAAACGGACGAAACAAATCAAAGGAGCCTGACGCCGTGTCGCCGCCCAACACCAACACGACCGCCACCGTCCAGCACAACGCCCGTGAGGAACGAGCCCCGGAGACCAGCGAGACCAGCCAGAGCAGCCAGACATCCGAGTCGGCGACCACCGAGACCACCGCCTTCCTCCGCGTACGGATCGGCCAGGAGGAGGCCCACTACGGGGGCGACCTGGTGGACGGCGCCCGCATCCTGCGGCTGTTCGGCGATCTGGTCACCGAGATCACCATCCGCACGGACGGCGACGAGGGGCTGCTGTCCCAGTACACCGACCTCCGCTTCACCGCCCCCGTGAAACCGGGCGACTACATCGAGGCACGCGGGCGGCTGGTACGACGGACCAGGCTGCGCCGGGTGGTCGAGCTCCAGGCGCACAAGGTCCTCAGCGCCCGCCCGGGAGCGGGCGAGAGCGTCGCCGCGGTCCTCGACGCGCCCCAGCTCGTGTGCACCGCCACCGCCACCACCGTCGTCCCCCACCGCAGGACGGACCCGCAGACCTCCCTCAACCCCACTGCCGAGGAGACCTGATGACCCGCCCAGCCCAACTGCTGCACGAACTCCTCGACCAGGCCGCCGAGCGCAGCCCGCACTCCGTCGCGCTCAGCACACAGGGCGGCAGCCTCACCTACGGCGAACTCGCCGAGGCCAGCGTGCGCATGGCGGGCCGCCTCCACGTGGAGGGCCTCAAGCGCGGCGACCGTATGGTCGTCACCGCGTCGGACGGCCTCGGCATCGCGCTTCTCGTGTACGCCGCGTCCCGCCTCGGCATCGTCTTCAGTGTCCTGCACGAGCAGGTGCGCGGCGGCCCGCTGGAGCACGTGGTGAAGGACTGCGAGCCCGAACTCCTGGTGTCCGACGACCCGGAAGTGGCCCACACCGCGATCCGGCACCATCTGACGTTCCTGAGGATCGAGGAGCTGGTGCGCGCGGCTCTCGACCCGCGGACCGTCTCCGCCCCGCTGCCCGAGAACCCCGGCACTCTCACCGTCGACCCGGTCAGTCTGATCTACACCTCCGGCACCACCTCCCTGCCCAAGGCCGTGGTCAGCACCCACCAGCAGGTCCTGTTCTCGGCGACAGCCATCCAGGCCTGCCTGGACTACCGCGCCGACGACGTCGTGTACTGCCCGCTGCCGCTGTCCTTCGACTACGGTCTCTACCAGGTGTATCTGTCCGCGCTCAGCGGCGCCCGGCTCCACCTGGGCACGGTCGCCGAGGCCGGCCCGCCGCTCCTGCGCAGTCTGGAAGCGGCCGGCGCCACGGTCCTGCCGGGCGTGCCCTCCGTCGCGGACCGCCTCGCCTGGCTCCTGCGCCGCGGCACCGGAAGGCTCGGCAGGCTGCGACTGCTCACCAACACCGGCGCGGCCCTGTCCGACAGCACCATGTCCGCGCTGCGCGACGCGCTGCCCCAGCTGCGGATCCAGGTCATGTACGGCCTGACCGAGTGCAAGCGCACCGCGATCATGCCGCCCGACGGCGACCTGACCCACCCCGGGTCCTGCGGCATCCCGCTGCCCGGCACCGAGGTCTTCGTCATCGGCGACGACGGCGAGCGCCTGCCGGCGGGTGAGATCGGCCAGTTCGTGGTCCGCGGACCGAACGTCATGGCCGGCTACTGGCGGCGCCCCGAGCTGACCGCCGAGCGTTTCCCCCGCACGGGGGGACTCTTCCCCGAGCTGCGCACCGGCGACTACGGCTGGCAGGACAAGGACGGCTACCTCTACTTCTCCGGCCGCCGGGACGACCTGTACAAGGAGCGGGGCTTCCGTCTCAGCGCCACGGAGGTCGAGGCCGCCGCGACTCGTGTCGACGGGGTGACCTCCGCCGCCGTACTGCCGCCCGAGGGCAGGCGGACCGCGATCCTCGCGGTGGTCGCCGACATCACGGCGGACGAGGTGCGCGAGGGCATGCGCGACCACATCGAGCCCTTCAAGATCCCGCGCCGCTGCGTCCGTCTCGACGCCCTGCCCACCAACGGCAACGGCAAGGTCGACCGCAAGAAGCTGGCCGCTCTGGTCGAGCAGACCCCGGCCACCTCGGTCATCACCGAGGCGCTGCAGGCCCGCCTCGCCCACTGATCCACCCCCGCACCCGATCACAGCAACTCCTCACCAGACGTAAGGACATGACCATGGACCGCCAGAACGTTCTCACCGCCCTGGAGAAGGCCCTCACCGACGTCCTGGAGCGTCCCGTCACCGGTCTGACCGGTGATGTGAAGCTCTTCGACGATCTGCACCTCGACTCCACCACCATGCTGGAGATGCTGATGGCCCTGGAGGACTCCATCGGCCTGGTCGTCGACCCGGAGGACCTGGACGCGGACGACTTCGTCTCGGTGGACACCTTCACCGACTTCGTACTCGCCTCACGGCTCGGGCAGGTCACGGCATGACACTCACCCAGCCCGACCTGAGCGTCTTCACGACCCTGGAGTCGGAGGTCCGCAGCTACTGCCGCAGCTGGCCCACCGTGTTCGACCGTGCTCGGGGCAGCCGTATGCACGACGAGGACGGACACGAGTACCTGGACTTCTTCGCCGGCGCCGGATCGCTCAACTACGGCCACAACAACCCGGTGTTGAAGCGCGCCCTGCTCGACTACCTGGAGCGCGACGGTGTCACCCACGGCCTGGACATGTCGACCACGGCCAAGCGCACGTTCCTCGAGTCCTTCCAGAACATGATCCTGCGCCCACGGGACCTGCCGTACAAGGTCATGTTCCCGGGTCCGACGGGCACCAACGCTGTCGAAGCCGCCCTCAAGCTGGCGCGCAAGGTCAAGGGGCGCGAGACGGTCGTCTCCTTCACCAACGCCTTCCACGGCATGTCGCTGGGCTCCCTGGCGGTGACCGGCAACGCCTTCAAACGGGCCGGCGCCGGCGTCCCGCTCGTGCACGCCACTCCCATGCCCTTCGACCACTACATGGACGGGACGACGCCGGACTTCCTGTGGTTCGAGCGGTTGCTCGGGGACCACGGGTCCGGGCTGGACCGGCCGGCCGCGGTGATCGTGGAGACGATCCAGGGCGAGGGTGGCATCAACGTGGCTCGCCCGGAGTGGTTGCGCGCCCTCGCTCAGCTCTGTCAGGAGCATGACATGCTGCTGATCGTCGACGACATCCAGATGGGCTGCGGCCGCACCGGAGCGTTCTTCTCCTTCGAGGAGGCCGGCATCACCCCGGACATCGTCACCGTCTCCAAGTCCATCAGCGGGTACGGACTGCCCATGTCCCTGTGCCTGTTCCGGCCGGAACTGGACGTCTGGGAGCCGGGCGAACACAACGGCACGTTCCGCGGCAACAACCCCGCCTTCGTCACCGCTGCCGCCACGCTCAACGCCTACTGGCACGACGACAAGCTGGAGCAGCAGACGCTGGCACACGCCCAGACCATCGAGGCCGCGCTGCGCGACACCGCCGCGCACCACAGCGGATCCGGCTACCGCGGCCGCGGGATGGTCTGGGGCCTGGAGCTCTCCGATCCCCGGCACGCCGGCCGTGCCGCACGCCGGGCCTTCGAGCTCGGGCTCCTCATCGAGACCTCCGGAGCATACGGCCAGGTCGTCAAGCTGCTGCCGCCGCTGACCATCACCGCCGACGAACTCGACGAAGGACTGCGCATCGCCCAACGCGCGGTCTTCGAAACGGCATGACCGCGCCCGTTACCACCGATCGAGAAAGGACCCACCCCACCATGACCGTCCGCTCCCTCCCGACAGAAACCGAGGCGGTGTGACCATGACGATCACCACCACCTCCGCGGCCGACACGCTCCAGGCCACCGGCGCCAACAAGCAGGCGGTCTTCCGGGCACCGGTGCCCGAGGACGGCCCGGCCGTGTGGAAGCTGGTCGAGAACACCCCCGGCCTGGACTCCAACAGCCTCTACTACTACACGCTGTGGTTCCGGGATTTCGCCGACGGTTCACTGGTCGCGACCGTAAACGACGAACTCGTCGGATTCCTCACCGGCTATCGCCGCCCCGACGAGCCCGACACGTACTTCGTCTGGCAAACCGCCGTCAATCCGCGCCACGGCATTCCCTTCCTCGGCGTGAAGCTCTTCCAGGCCGCGGCCGACCAGCAGGTGGCCAAGGGTGTCCGGTACGCCGAAGCAACGGTCTCCGCCGAGAACAAGTCGATCATCATGGTGCTGAAGCAGTTCGCCAAGAAGCACTCGGCGCACATGGAGACTCGCGTGCTGTTTCCCAGCAGCCTCTTCGCCGACAGTCACCACGACGAGGTCCTCTACCGCATCGGCCCCTTGAGCGCCCACTGATTTCGACGATCGGGAGTCGTCCGCCATGGCAGAACAGCCCACAACCATGTATCTCGACATCAGCGACGAACACTTTCGCATGGACTCGGAAGAAGTGCGGAAGGCGCGTGCGACACATTGGTACGCACGGACCGACTGGGGAATCGCCGTCCTCTCCTACGAGGACAGCAGCTTCCTCCTGAAGAGTCCTCGTCTGACCCAGGGGTCCGCCAAGTGGCCGTCTCAACACGGAGTGTTCGAAGGGCACTTCGACCGTTGGTGGCAGAAGACCCTGCTCGTGCTGGAGGGTATCGAGCACAACAGGATCCGGCGGCTGGTCAATCCCGCGTTCTCGCCGCGCCGGATAGAGCCGCTGCACTCCCGCTTCCGCGCTCTGGCGGACAGTCTCATAGACGAGTGGATCGATGACGGGCAGACCGAGTTCGCCAGTCGCTTCGCGGCGCCGTACGCGACCAGGATTCTGTGCATGCTGCTGGGCATCGACGAGCACGACTGGAAGAAGATCCATGAGCTCGCGTCCACGATCGGGCTCGGTCTCGGCATCACCATCCAGGAGAACATCGCGCAGATCGACGATGCCATCGTCGAACTCACCGAGTACGCGGAGTTCCTGGTGCGAAGCCGAAGGGAATCTCCCCAGAACGACATCCTGAGCACCCTGGTGGAGACGAGGGACGAGGACGCCGGCAAGCTCTCGGATCAGGAACTGATCAATCTCATCATCCTGCTCATTTTCGCGGGGATCGACACGACCCGAAACCAACTGGCCCTGTCCGTCGAAGCTTTCTCGAGGCAGCAGGACCAGTGGGAGAAGTTGGCCGCGGATCCCGATCGCTACTCCGCGAAGGCGGTCGAGGAGGCGCTTCGCGTCAATCCGATCGGCCGATGGATCTCACGCGAGGCGGCGGAGACGTTCCAGCACAAGGAGCGCACGATCGAGAAGGGTACGACCCTCCACCTGTTCACCCTGACATCGGCCACCGACCCCGCCGAATTCGACAACCCGGACCGCATCGACCTCGATGCCGACCGGTCACCTCACTTCGCGTTCGGTGGCGGACTGCATCACTGCCTGGGGCATTTCGTCGCCAGGGCGGACATCGGTGTGGCGCTCTCGGCGTTGGCCACGCGCATGACCGATCTGCGGGTGGGAGCAGACGCCGAGTGGCTGCCTGATTCCGGAAACACCGGCGCGAACAGGCTGCCGATCACCTTCACCCCTCGTTCCTGAATCACCTTCACGCCTGGAGGAGACCGTGAAGATCTTCGTTGATCGAATCAAGTGCCAGAACCACGGGCTGTGCGCGATTTCCGCTCCGGCCAACTTCGAGCTCGACACCGATGGTGAGCTTCAGTATCACGAGTCGTTCGATGAGGAACACATCGACGACATCGAGGACGCCATCGACTCCTGCCCGCTGCAGGCGATCCTTCTGAACCGTGATGCCGCATGACGCGTGGCGAGCCGTGCATCGGCATCGTCGGCGCCGGCATAGCCGGCCTGCGAGCGGCCAACGCACTGCTCAAATGCAAGGTCGACGCCAGGATCGTCATCTTCGGAGACGAGACTCACCGCACCTACAACCGGCCGGGTCTGACCAAGAAGCGGTATCCGTCGTCGGATGCCCCCGGAACGACCATCGCCGAGGACCTGAAGGTCAACGGAGTCGAGAACAAGGCTCTGACCTGGCGTCTCGACACCAGAGTCGAAACCGCGGACCTGCGTGAGAAGGTTCTGCGTCTGAGTACAGGCGAAACCTTCGCCTACGACGCTCTCGTCATCGCCTCGGGTGTGCGCCCGCGCACCTCGGTCGAGGGCGACAACGAGTGCGAGTTCCATGCGCACAGAACCCTGCGGGGTCTGGACGATGCGCAACACATTCATAGCGAGCTTCAGACCAGCAAGAAGGTCACGATCGCAGGCGCCGGATTCGTGGCTTGCGAGCTGGCTTCGCTGGCCAAGGAGTACGGCTGTGAAGTCGTCATGCTGGAGACACGGCGGCACGGGCCGTTCGAGAGCATTCTCGGCAGGCGCATCGCCATGGCACTCGGACGTTGGATCACACAGAATGGCGTCACGTTCCTGACGGGCGATTCCGCAAAGGAACTGCTTTGCGACCCGGGGGCGTCGAACCTGGAATCCTCGTCGGACCGCCCCCTCTTCATCGAGGCGATCGGCAGCGTTCCCAACGTGGAATGGCTTCGAGGAAACGGCCTGGACCTGTCCGACGGGGTACGCGTCGACGCATACATGCGCGTGCCGGAGCGTGAGGGCGTGTTCGCGGCCGGGGACATCGCCCGCTACCCCGACCCGTGGACGACAGAAGACCTCACGCGTATGGAGTTCTGGAAGAACGCGATCGACACCGGCGACCTTGCGGGGAGGTCCGTGGCGTCGTCTCTGGGCTACGACTCAAAAACCTCCCGCATCGGATACTTCCCCAGCATCGCCACTGAGGTATTCGGACTACGTATCCAGATCGCCGGCAACCCGAAGACATCCGACTCCATGGAGATCGTCCGTGGAGACCTGGACCAGTTGGACTGCGGCGTGCTCGTCAAGTTCCTTCGAGGGGAGGTCATGGTCGGAGCCGCTTACATGGACAAAGGCGCCCGGTTCAACAGCGTCTATATCGAGCTGTTGAAATCACTGAAAGCGCACTAGAAACAGGTCCGGTTCATGTCGTACATGAAGAATGACCAGGAGGGCTGTCATGCAGGTTCGTAGGCTTACGGACATCGAAGGCACGGAACGGGATGTCACGGCCGCAAGCGGCGCGTGGCGGAGCAAGCGTATTCTGCTCGCATCGGACGGATTCGGATACTCCGTGTCCGAGACGGTGGTCTACGCCGGAACTGAAACCGACATCTGCTATGCGAACCACGTGGAAGCGGTGTTCTGCATCTCCGGCAAGATGATTCTGATCGACCGGGACGAGAACGAAGAGCACATCATCGAACCCGGCACCCTGCACATTCTGGACGATGCCGACAACCACACGATCAAGCCGATCGTGGACAGCACGTTTCTGTGCATCTTCACGCCGGCGCTCACCGGACGTGAGGATCATGACGAGAACGGGGTCTATCCACTGCTGACGGAGGCATAGCGGCATCGAACATCAGACACATGGGTCCCCGTCAGTTCAGTGACGGGGACTCTGTGTTCGTACGACGGAAAGGAACCGATGGTGAAAGTCCTGTGGCTCACCGCTCATCCCGAACCCCGCTCCCTCAACGGCTCCCTGCATCGCGACGGCGTCCGGTTTCTCGAGGAACAGGGGCACGAGATACGCAGCAGCGACCTGTACGCGATGAAGTTCAACCCGGTCGTGACGGCCGACGACTTCTCCCACGCGGAAGGCGAGCGGCTGATCGTCGGCCACGCGGCACAGGAGGCCGTACGCCAAGGCGCGCTGGCTCCCGACATCACCGCCGAGCACGAGAAACTGTCCTGGGCGGACACGCTGATCGTGCAGTTCCCGCTGTGGTGGTACGGAATGCCCGCCATTCTCAAGGGGTGGTTCGACCGCGTCTTCGTCGGCGGTTTCGCCTTCGGCGTCCACGACGCGCAGGGGCGCCAGCTGCGCTACGGCGAAGGCGCGCTCGCCGGCAAGCGGGCCATGGTCGTCGTCAGCGCCGGCGCCCGCGAGGCGAGCCTGGGACCGCGCGGCATCAACGGTGCGCTCGACGACCTGCTCTTCCCCCTTCAGCACGGCACTCTGTGGTACGCGGGAATCGACGTCGTCCCACCGCTGCTGGTGCACGGGGCCGACCGCATGGACGCGGCGGCCTACGCCTGCCACGCGAACGCCCTGCGCGTGCGTCTGAAGGACCTCCCGCACACCGAACCGCTGCCTTTCCGCCACCAGAACGGCGGCGACTACGACGAAGACCTGGTCCTGCGCCCCGAACTCAGCCCACACATCACCGGATTGCCCGCCCACTACCGCATCGAGAGCTGAGCACGTCTTGCACATGACCTACGCTGCGATCATGCCCGGACCGACCCTCACCGCCGACGAAGCGCGCCGGATCTTCCTGCGCGCGCAGGGCCTGCTCGGATCTCCGTACGGCAGACGCGCCGATCCCCGGGCCGTACTGCGGCACCTGGGCGCCGTACAACTCGACACCATCTCCGTGCTGGCCCGCTCGCACGAACTGGTGCCCTACGCCCGACTCGGCGCGGTGGGCCGCGACGCGGTGGAGGCGGCGTACTGGCAGCAGACCCGCGCCTTCGAGTACTGGTCGCACGCCGCCTGTGTACTCCCCATCGACACCTGGCCGTTGTACGCCTTCCGGCGCCGGGCGTTCATCGAGCGCGGCCACCGCTGGCACAAGATGGCCGACAGCGAGCGCTCCTGCGCCGAGGTGCTGGCCCGGCTGCGCGGTGAGGGCCCGATGACGGCCACCGAGCTGGGCGGCGCGAAGAACGGCGGCCCCTGGTGGGACTGGTCGGAGTCGAAGATCGCCATCGAGTGGCTGCTGGACACCGGTGTGGTCGTCTGCACCGAACGCCGGGGCTGGAAGCGGGTGTACGACCTGGCCGAACGGGCGGTGCCCGCCGAGCTGTTGGCGCAGGACCTGGACGACGCGGCCTGCCTGCGCGAGCTCACCGCGCGGGCGGGGGCGGCGCTGGGGGTGGCCACGGTGAAGGATCTGGCGGACTACCAACGGCTGACGGTGGAACAGATCCGCTCGGCGCTGCCCGGCAGCGGCCTGGTCGAGGTCGCGGTCGCCGGCTGGGGCAAGGACGGCGGTACGGCTGCCGCCTGGGCCGATCCCGTCGCCCTGACGGAACAGCCGCGCGGCCGCCACCGCACCACGCTCCTCTCGCCGTTCGACTCACTGGTGTGGGACCGGGCGCGCACCGAACGGGTCTTCGGCTTCACCCACCGCCTCGAAGCGTATGTCCCCAAGGAGAAGCGGGTGCACGGCTATTTCGCCATGCCGCTGCTGTCGGGCGGGCGTCTGGTGGGCAGGGTGGACCCGGCGCGCGAGGGGCGGACGCTGGTGGCGCGTCAGATCTCGCTGGCCGGCGCCAAACACGTACCGGCGGCGGCGAAGGCGCTGCGGGAGGCCGCGGAGTGGGTCGGCTGCACACACGTACGCGCCGAGCGGGTGCTGCCCGAAAAGCTCGCCGCACCGCTCGCCACCGCGCTCGCCTCGTCCTGAACAGCCGATGTGCACGGCTTCCGGTCGCCCGCCGACGGACCCACCGTACGGCGCGGGCGACCGCACGACCCGGGAATCTTCGCTAGCCTCCCGAGCGTCCGGGCGTTCGAACGACGTACGCCTGAGCGCCCACGTAGGAAGCGGAGGCCTCGCATGACAGACAACGGATTACGGCTGGACACCAGCAAGCCCCACTCGGCCCGGATGTACGACTACTTCCTCGGCGGGAAGGACAACTACCCGGTCGACGCGGAGGCGGCCGAGCAGGTGGTCTCGCTCTTCCCGGACGTAAGGGACATGGCGCGGACCAACCGCCGGTTCATGCACCGCGCCTCTCGGCTGCTGGCCGAGCGGGGCGTACGCCAGTTCCTCGACATAGGGACCGGCATCCCGACCGAGCCGAACCTCCACCAGATCGTGCAGGGGATCACCCCCGACGCCCGCGTCGTGTACGCCGACAACGACCCGATCGTCCTGCGGCACGCCGAGGCGCTGCTGCACAGCACACGCGAGGGGAAGACCGCCTACGTCCACGGCGACGTACGGGAGCCGGGGAAGATCCTCGCGGCGGCGCACCAGACCCTCGACTTCAGCGAGCCGATCGCCCTGTCCCTGGTGGCGCTTCTGCACCTGGTACCGGACGAGGACGAACCGGCGCGGATCACAAGGGAGTTGATCGAGGCACTCGCGCCCGGAAGCTACGTGACGCTGTCGCACGCGACCGGGGACTTCGACCCGGAGACCTGGGAGCGCGTCGTCGAGGTCTACCGCAGAGGCGGCACCCCGGCGCAGGTCCGCTCGCACGAGTCGTTCGCCGCCTTCTTCACGGGCCTGGACCTGCTGGACCCCGGCGTGGTGCTCGCCGCGGCCTGGCATCCCGAACTCGGCGAACAGCCCGGGACCGACGACATACCGCTGTACGTGGGGGTCGCCCGCAAACCATGACAGGCCGACGTCCGGCGGATCGCACCACGACGACCCGATCCGCCGGACGGCACCACGATCACCGCCGTACCGGCGCTACGACAGCTGCGACTGCACCTGGGACGAGATCAACTCCAGGTGGTCCAGGTCATCGAGGTCGAGGACCTGGAGGTAGATCCGCCGCGACCCGATCTCCTGGTACCGGCCGATCTTCTCGACGACCTCGTCCGGGGAGCCGGCCAGCCCGTTGAGCCTCAGCTCGTCGACCTCACGCCCGATGGCGGCGGCGCGACGCGCGACCTCCTGCTCGTCCTTGCCCACGCACACCACGAGGGCGTTGGAGCAGACGAGGTCGTCGCCCTTGCGCCCGGCCGCCTCCGCGGCGGCGCGCACCCGCCCGAACTGCCGCTCACTGTCCTCGACGGAGGCGAACGGCATGTTGAACTCGTCGGCGTACCGGCCGGCCAGCCGCGGGGTGCGGGTGGCGCCGTGGCCGCCGATGAGCACCGGGATCTTTGCCTGCGCGGGCTTGGGCAGGGCGGGCGACTCACTCAGCGTGTAGTGCTCGCCCTTGAAGTCGAAGGTCGCTCCGGCCTCGGTCGCCCACAGTCCCGTGACGATGGCGAGCTGCTCCTCCAGCCGCCCGAACTTCTCCTTCGGGAACGGGATGCCGTACGCCTTGTGCTCCTCCTCGAACCATCCCGCGCCCAGGCCGAGTTCGACACGGCCGCCGGACATCTGGTCGACCTGGGCGACCTGGATGGCGAGCACGCCGGGCAGCCGGAACGTGCCTGCGGTCATCAGGGTGCCGAGCCGGATCCGCTTGGTCTCCCGTGCGAGACCGGCAAGGGTGATCCAGGCGTCGGTGGGTCCGGGGAGTCCGTCCCCGCCCCCCATCTTCAGATAGTGGTCGGACCGGAAGAAGGCATCGAATCCAAGGTCCTCCGTGGCCTTCGCCACGGTGAGGAGGGTGTCGTAGGTGGCCCCCTGCTGGGGCTCGGTGAAGATGCGAAGATCCATGCCTCCATCCTGCACGCCTCGGTCGGCGTCAACCGCGCGGGTTCCCCTGTCCCTCGCGTCCACGGTCGGGTGAATTCCGTCAATGCCCGTGCCGGGCCCTGGCCGGGCCAGTGACCGGCCCCGACGGTGATCGTTGGCTCGGACGGAGCCGGACCGTCCGGCGCCCGCCCCCGTCCTTCCGACCGCCGGGGCGTCAGCGTGTCGGCCCGCCGCCATGGGGGCCGGAGGCCCGAGGAGGCCGTCATGTCCGAGGAAAACGCACCACAGCACGCCGCCGGTGCCGGTCAGCCCAAGGGACTGCTGCAGCAGATGGAGGAGCTGATGGCGGCCCTGAACGCGGACCTGTCTGCCCTGGACGCGGACCTTCAGGCTACGGGGGCGTCTCGGCAGGACGGGGACGCCGGCTGACGACCGGCACGTCTCTCGCCCCCGCCGCCCCTACCCGTCCCATCCCTTGAAGGGGCTCCGCCCCTTCGACCCCGCCAGGGGGCTCCGCCCCCTGGACCCCCATCGGCCTCCGGCCTCGTCCTCAAACGCCGGACGGGCTGAATAGTGCCTGGCCTCGGCCCCCAACGCCTGACGGGCCGAAGATGCCTGGTCTCGTCCTCAAAGGCCGGACGGGCTGGAAGCGGTGTGGAAAGGTCGTGCCATGACCACCCCGCACACCACCACCGCCTTCCCCCTGGAGCCCACCCCGATCCATGTGGCCGACGAGGTCCTCGACGATCTGCGTACCCGTCTCGCCCTGACCCGGCCGCCGCTGGACGAGGGGAACGAAGACGGGGCCTACGGTGTCCCGGACAGTTGGCTGCGTGAGCTGGTCGCCTACTGGCGGGGCGGTTACGACTGGCGCAAGGCCGAGGCCGAGATCAACGCCTATGAGCACTACCGGGTGAGCGTCGCCGGGGTCCCGGTGCACTTCATGCGCAAGCCCGGCCGTGGCCCCCGTCCGATCCCGTTGATCCTCACCCACGGCTGGCCGTGGACGTTCTGGCACTGGTCGAAGGTGATCGACCCGCTGGCCGACCCGGCGGCGTTCGGCGGCGACCCCGCCGACGCGTTCGACGTGATCGTCCCGTCACTTCCCGGCTTCGGCTTCCCCGGCCCGCTCACCGGCTTTCCGGACGTCAACTTCTGGAAGGTCTCCGACCTCTGGCACACCTTGATGACCGAGACCCTGGGATACGAGAAGTACGCCGCCGGGGGCTGCGACATCGGCGGCATCGTCTCCAGCCAGCTCGGCCACAAGTACGCCGACGAGCTCTACGGCATCCACATCGGCTCGGGGCTGCCGCTCGACTTCTTCACCGGCCCCCGCGCCTGGGACTTCGCCCGCAACCGCCCCCTCACCGACGACCAGCCCGCCGACATCCGCGCCCGCATCATCGACCAGGACCACCGCTGGGCGTCCCACCTCGCCGTGCACATGCTCGACGGCGCCACCCTGGCCCACGGACTGAGCGACTCACCCGCCGGACTGCTGGCCTGGCTGCTGGAGCGCTGGAACGCCTGGAGCGACAACGGCGGCGACATCGAGTCCGTCTTCACCAAGGACGACCTGCTCACCCACGCCACGATCTACTGGGTGAACAACTCCATCGCCACGTCGATGCGTTACTACGCCAACGCCAACCGCTACCCCTGGACCCCCGCCCACGACCGCACCCCGGTCGTACAGGCCCCGGTCGGCCTCACCTTCGTCACGTACGAGAACCCACCCGGCATCCACACCGCCGACGAACGCGTCCAGGCCTTCAAGAACGGCCCGCAAGCCACCTGGTTCAACCACGTCAACGTCAACGCCCACGACCACGGCGGCCACTTCATCCCCTGGGAGAACCCCGACGCCTGGGTCAACGACCTACGCCGCACCTTCCACGACCGCAGGCCCTGAGTCCCGCCTGCCCCCACGGCGCAGCACGCGCGTACGGCGGCAAGGGGCCGTGTCGGGGGGTGTCCGCCCGCAGCGGCGGGCGTCAACGCCGAGTCCCCCCTTGAGGAACCGAGCCGCCCGACCGAGGACGGACACCCCCCGGCGCGGCCCCGACCCACAACCCACCGCAAGGCGGTACGCGAACCCC
>NZ_JAKEIP010000082.1 GCF_021474425.1 Streptomyces muensis
TTATTCCGGCCGCTGCGCGGGGGGGGGGGGGGCCGCGGGGCGGGCGTACGGTGTTCTCGACAGACCGGCGGCCTGGGGCGACACTTGTGCGGCCCCCGGGGCCGTCCGGCCCTACGTCCTTGATCCCTAGAGGAAGGTGCGCGCGTGCCCCGCCGCAGAATCGGCTTCTGGTACCGCTTCGCCGCGGTGATCTGCAAACCGCCGCTGGTGGTTCTGATCAAGCGGGACTGGCGTGGAATGGAGCACATTCCGGCCGAGGGCGGATTTATCACCGCGGTGAATCACAATTCGCACATCGATCCCTTCGCGTACGCGCACTTTCAGTACAACACCGGCCGGGTTCCGCGATTCCTCGCGAAGAGCGGCCTTTTCAAGAAGGGATTCGTCGGCGCCGCCATGCGCGGCACCGGGCAGATCCCCGTCTACCGGGAGACCACGGACGCGCTGAGCGCCTTCCGGGCCGCGATCGACGCCGTGGAGCGCGGCGAGTGCGTCGCGTTCTACCCCGAGGGCACCATCACCCGCGACCCCGACCAGTGGCCCATGACCGGCAAGACCGGTGCCGCACGCGTCGCCCTGCAGACCAAGTGCCCGGTGATCCCGGTCGCGCAGTGGGGCGCCAACGAACTGCTGCCGCCCTACGCCAAGAAGCTCAACCTCCGTCCGCGCAAGACCCACAAGGTGCTCGCGGGCCCGCCCGTGGACCTCGCGCGTTTCTACGACAAGGAGATGACCCCGGACCTGCTGAAGGAGGCGACCGAGGTCATCATGGCCGCCATCACGGCCCAGCTGGAGGAGATCCGCGGCGAGAAGGCGCCGAAGACGCCGTACGATCCGCGTCAGGAGCGCATCGAGCAGCGGCGCCGCACTGCCGCGCAGAACCGGCAGGCGCAGCCGAAGGCCGAGCAGGAAAAGGCCGAGCAGGAAGAGGGGCAGGGCACGTGAGCAAGCCCGTCAAGGCGGCAGTTCTGAGTGCGGGTTCGTGGGGTACGGCCTTCGGCATCGTCCTCGCCGACGCGGGATGCGAGGTCACCCTCTGGGCGCGTCGCCCCGAGGTCGCCGACGCCATCAACTCGACCCGTACGAACCCGGACTACTTCCCCGGCGTCGAGCTCCCGCAGGGCATGCGGGCGACCACCGACCCCGCCCAGGCCATGGCGGACGCCGACTTCACGGTGCTGTCCGTCCCGTCCCAGACCCTGCGCGCCAACCTCGCCGAGTGGACGCCGATGCTGGCGCCGGGCACGGTCCTGGTGTCCCTGATGAAGGGCGTCGAACTCGGCACCGCCATGCGGATGAGCGAGGTCATCGAGGACGTGGCCAAGGTCGGCCAGGACCGCATCGCCGTGGTCACCGGGCCCAACCTGGCCCGCGAGATCGCCGCGCGGATGCCCGCCGCCGCCGTGGTCGCCTGCACCGACGAGTCCGTCGCGCAGCGCCTCCAGAGCGCCTGTCACACGCCGTACTTCAGGCCGTACACCGAGACCGACGTGGTGGGCTGCGAGCTGGGCGGTGCCGTGAAGAACGTCATCGGGCTCGCCGTCGGCATCGCGGACGGCATGGGCCTCGGCGACAACGCCAAAGGCTCCCTGATCACCCGCGGCCTCGCCGAGACCGCGCGGCTCGGTGTCGCGCTGGGCGCCGACCCGCTGACGTTCTCCGGACTCGCGGGCCTCGGCGACCTGGTGGCGACCTGCTCCTCGCCGCTGTCCCGCAACCACACGTTCGGCACCAACCTCGGCAAGGGCATGACCCTGCAGGAGACCATCGCGGTCACCAAGCAGACCGCCGAGGGCGTCAAGTCCTGTGAGTCCGTGCTGGATCTGGCCCGCCGGCACGGCGTCGACATGCCCATCACGGAGACGGTCGTCGGCATCGTCCACGAGGGCAAGCCGCCGGTGGTCGCGCTGAAGGAGCTGATGTCGCGCAGCGCCAAGTCCGAGCGACGCTAGGCGCTCCGCTTGGGGTGCGGTGGGGTTGTCCTTCGGCTGCGGCGCCGTCGGGGCTTGTCGCGCAGTTCCCCGCGCCCCTGAGGGCGCGCCCTGCGGGCGCGGCCCTTCCGGGGGTGCTGGTGAATCGCCAGCGTCAACGGACGCTGACTCCGGGGCCTACCACCGGGTACCCTCAACGCGATATGAGCACCGAGAACCTCCCCCAGAGCCCTGACCAGCCGCCCCGCAAGCCGCGCGTGGCCGTCGTGTTCGGCGGTCGCAGCTCCGAGCACGGGATCTCCATGGTCACCGCAGGCGCCGTCCTGCGCGCGATCGACCGGACGCGGTACGACGTGCTGCCGATCGGCATCACGCGCGGCGGCCGCTGGGTGCTCACCGCCGACGATCCCGAACGCATGGCGATCACCGACCGCCGTACGCCCGAGGTCGACGACCTCGCCGAGTCCAGCGAGGGCGGCGTGGTGCTCCCCGTCGACCCCGCGAGCCGCGAAGTGGTCTACAGCGAGCCCGGATCGGTGCCCAAGGCGCTCGGTGACGTCGACGTCGTCTTCCCGGTGCTGCACGGCCCCTACGGCGAGGACGGCACCCTCCAGGGCCTCCTGGAGCTCTCCGGCGTGCCGTACGTGGGCTCGGGCGTGCTCGCCTCGGCCGTCGGCCAGGACAAGGAGTACATGAAGCGGGTGTTCACCTCCTTCGGGCTCAAGGTGGGCCCGTACGTGGTGATCCGGCCGCGCGAGTGGGAGCGGGACGAGTCGGCCGCCCGCAAGAAGATCGTCGACCTGGCCGGCGAGCACGGCTGGCCGCTGTTCGTGAAGCCCGCGCGGGCGGGCTCGTCGATCGGCATCACCAAGGTCGAGGACATGGCCGGCCTGGACGAGGCCATCGCCGAGGCCCAGCGGCACGACCCCAAGATCCTCGTCGAGGCGGCGCTGCGCGGCCGGGAGATCGAGTGCGGGGTGCTGGAGTTCGAGGACGGCCCGCGCGCCTCCGTGCCGGCCGAGATCCCGCCGCCGGACGCGCACGCGTACTACGACTTCGAGGCCAAGTACATCGACTCCACGCCCGGCATCGTGCCGGCCCCGCTGACGGCCCAGGAGACGGCCGAGGTCCAGCGGCTCGCGGTGGACGCCTTCGAGGCGGCGTCGTGCGAGGGCCTGGTGCGGGCGGACTTCTTCCTCACCGAGGACGGGGAGTTCGTGATCAACGAGATCAACACGATGCCCGGGTTCACTCCGATCTCGATGTACCCGCAGATGTGGCAGGCGAGCGGGATCAGCTACCCGGAGCTGGTGGACCGGCTGATCCAGGCGGCGCTGCGGCGCTCCACCGGGCTCAGGTAGGCGGGCTCGGCGAACAGGCTCAGGAAAACGGGCTCAGCCAGGGTCCGCGACGGTCAGGTCGGCGATCCCCGTGGGGATCGCCTTCTTGATGGCCGGAGCCAGGTCGATCAGCGCACCCGAGCTGTCCACCCCGTCGGGCACGGTGACCTCGACGTACGCCCGGCGGCTCGCGGAGGTGAACCGGTACCCCCCGCCGTCCTGCTTCTCCATCAGCCACTTGACGCCTTCGACGCCCCCGGCCACCGCGTCCGGATCCCGGCCCTCGGCCACCTTGGGGTCGATCATCTTCGGCGGCCGTACGACACCGCAGCGCAGTATGATCGCCGGGTCGTCCCCCCAGCCCGCGGTCAGCGGGGACGCGGGCGAGGGATCCGCACGGCGCTCACCGTCGACCTTGGCCGGCAGTGCTTTGTCGAGGTTCTGACACAGCTTCGCCGCCGTGGTGCCGGGACTGGGAACCGCCGCCGACGCGCTGTCGTCTGCTGATGAGCAGCCCGCCGCGGTGATCAGCAGGACGAGCGCGGGCAGCCCGAGAACAGAAATGTGCCGGTGACGGAAAGAGTTCACCGGCCAAGGGTAGACGGGGGCTACAGATGTACGACCGGGCAGGTCAGGGTGCGGGTGATGCCGTCCACTTGCTGGACCTTCGCGACCACCATGCGACCCAGGTCGTCGACCGTGTCGGCCTGGGCGCGCACGATGACGTCGTACGGTCCTGTCACGTCCTCGGCCTGGATGACTCCAGGGATCTTGCTGATCGTCTCGGCGACGGTCGACGCCTTGCCGACCTCCGTCTGGATCAGGATGTACGCCTGTACCACGGAACCTCCAGGGCGGCCACGAGGATCATGTGGGGAAAAGGAACGCCACGGTATCGCGTCGCCGCTCGCCGCGGGGAGACCCGCGGGGACCGGGGCTTGCGCGCCGGGGTGCGGGCACGACAGAAGTTGACGTACACGTCGACCGTAGCGAGGACCGAAGTGACGCGCGACCGGGTGCGGACAGGGACAGAAGGGGCGTAAGGGCAATGAAGGGCACTGTTGGTGAGCTCGGCGAGTTCGGGCTCATCAGGGAGCTCACCTCCCGTCTCACCACCACCCCGGCGGTCCGGGTCGGCCCCGGCGACGACGCCGCGGTGGTGGCCGCGCCCGACCGCAGGGTGGTCGCCAGCACCGACATCCTGCTGGAGGGGCGGCACTTCCGCCGTGACTGGTCCACGGCCTACGACGTCGGCCGCAAGGCCGCCGCGCAGAACCTCGCGGACATCGCCGCCATGGGCGCGGTGCCGACCGCGCTGCTGCTGGGCCTGGTCGTGCCGGCCGAACTCCCGGTCACCTGGCCGACCGAGCTGATGGACGGGCTGCGCGACGAATGCCAGGTAGCGGGGGCCTCCGTGGTCGGCGGCGATGTCGTACGGGGCGACTCGATCATGGTGTCGATCACCGCGCTCGGCGATCTGCGCAACCAGGAGCCCGTCACGCGCGCCGGCGCGCAGCCGGGCGACCTCGTGGCGGTGACCGGCTGGCTGGGCTGGTCGGCTGCCGGATACGCCGTGCTGGCGCGGGGGTTCCGCTCGCCGCGCGCCTTCGTCGAGGCGCACCGGCGTCCCGAGCCGCCGTATCACGCGGGTCCGGCCGCGGCCGGGCTCGGCGCGACCGCCATGTGCGACGTGAGCGACGGGCTGATCGCCGACCTCGGGCACATCGCCGAGGCCAGCAAGGTCCGCATCGACATCCGCTCCGGCGCGATCGACATCCCGTCCCAGATGAACGACATCGGGCAGGCCGTCGGCGTCGATCCCATGCAGTGGGTGCTGACCGGGGGAGAGGACCACGCGATCGTCGCGACCTTCCCGCCCGACGTGAAGCTCCCGGCCCGCTGGAAGGTCATCGGCGAGGTCCTCAACCCCTCCGCGCTGCCCCAGGTGACGGTGGACGGGGCGCCGTGGACCAAGAAGGGCGGCTGGGACCACTTCGGCGGGGACATCGAGTCATGATCCCCCATGTCCTCACGGTGGCGGGCTCCGACTCGGGCGGCGGCGCCGGCATCCAGGCCGACCTGAAGACGATGCTCGCGCTCGGCGTGCACGGCATGAGCGTGATCACGGCGGTCACCGCGCAGAACTCCCTCGGCGTGCAGGGCGCTTGGGAACTGCCCGTGGAGGCCGTGCGCGCCCAGTACCGCAGCGTCGTGGACGACATCGGCGTCCAGGCGATCAAGACCGGGATGCTGGCGTCCGCCGAACTCGTCGAGACGGTGGCGGAGTTGATCGGGGCCACGGACGCGCCGGCGGTCGTCGACCCGGTCGGCGTCTCCAAGCACGGGGACCCGCTGCTCGCGGCCTCGGCGCTGGACTCCGTACGCACGAAACTGCTGCCGGTGGCGACCGTCGCGACCCCCAACCTCGACGAGGTGGCCCAGCTCACCGGAGTCCGGGTGGAGGCGGAGGAGCAGCTGCGCCAGGCCGCGGCGGCCGTGCTGGCGTACGGGCCGCGCTGGGTGCTGATCAAGGGCGGCCATCTGCCCGGGGACGCCGTGGATCTGCTGACGGACGGTTCCGCGGAGCACTGGCTGCGGGCACCCCGGTACGACAACCGGCACACCCACGGCACGGGCTGCACGCTCGCCTCGGCCATCGCCTCGGGGCTCGCCAAGGGGCTGCCCGTGCCGGAGGCGGTGGCGGCGGCCAAGGAGTACGTCACCGGGGCGATCAGGGCGGGGTTCGCGCTCGGTGGCGGGATCGGGCCCGTGGATCACGGGTGGCGGTTCCGCGAGGACTCGTAGCGGCTCGGGCGACGGTTCAGGCCGTGCGGGACCGGCCGCTCGGGCGCAGCAAAAAGCCGGTCCACCGAGGTGGACCGGCTCTGTGCAGCGAACCAGCAGTGGCCGCGCGCTCAGCTGTTGGCGTCAGCGCGAGACCTTGCCGGCCTTGATGCACGAGGTGCAGGCGTTCACGCGCTTCGGCGTCCCGCCGACCACGGTACGGACGCGCTGGATGTTCGGGTTCCAGCGACGGGACGTACGGCGGTGCGAGTGCGAGATGTTGTTGCCGAAGCCCGGCCCCTTGCCGCAGACGTCGCAGTTGGCAGCCACGGGTCACTCCAAAGACTTCAGATCCACTTACGGTTAATCCCGGCATGCCGGGATCGAGATCTAGGATCAGAGATCTGAGTGACATTGCCAGGGGAACGGCCCGATCTGCATCGGGCAACCGGAGCAGCATACAACGACTGCGCCAGTAGAACGAAACTACCATGCCTGCTCAGGGGCCCGCTCCCGGCCCACTTCCGGCGCACACCGGCTCTGGGTCTACGCTGCGTGCCACGTTCGGCCGCTCAAGGAGGCGCAGGTGGCGCAGGTGCCGCAGACATTCGATGCTCTCGCGGTGCGCACCTGGTGCGGCCTCGCGCTGGAGTCACTCGGACGGGCGCGCGAGGAGATCGACGCGATCAACGTCTACCCCGTGGCCGACGGCGACACGGGGACGAACCTCTACCTGACCGTGGAGTCGGCGGTCGCGGCCGTGGAGGCCGTCTTCACCGCGTACGACGTCGGCAGACCCACGCTCGCGGACGCGGCCCGCGCGATGGCGCACGGGGCTCTCATAGGCGCCCGGGGGAACTCCGGGACGATCCTCGCCCAGCTGCTGCGGGGCATGGCCCAGGTGCTCTCCGCCGAAGGTGAGACGGCTCACACCGACGGCCCCGGTCTGCGTCTCGCCCTGCGGCACGCGGCCGACTCCGCCCGCCAGGCCGTGGCCCACCCGGTCGAGGGCACCGTCCTCACGGTCGCCTCGGCCGCCGCGGACGCGGCCGACGGGACCGAGGGCGAGGACTGCGGGGCGGTCGCGCGGGCGGCGTACGAGGGGGCGCGTGCGGCGCTGGCGGCCACGCCCGGGCAGCTGGCGGTCCTGGAGCGCGCGGGGGTCGTCGACGCCGGTGGGCGCGGGCTGGTGGCGGTGCTGGGCGCCCTGGTGGAGACGGTCACGGGGGAGGCGGTCCCCGTGGTGGTGTCCGGGGCGCCCGCGCGCGTGGAGCCCGAGGCCGAGGAGTGCGCCGACACCGTGGACGAGGGCGGGCCCGCCTTCGAGGTGATCTACCTGCTGGAGGCCGAGGACGCGGCCGTGGACCGGCTGCGCGAGCGGCTCGACGGGCTCGGGGACTCACTCGTGATCGTCGGCGGTGACGGGCTGTGGAACGTCCATGTGCACGTCGACGACGCCGGGGCCGCCGTGGAAGCAGGCGTCGAGGCCGGGCGGCCGTACCGGATCCGGATCACCCACTTCGGTGCCGGTGACGTGCACACCACCGGTGCCGAGCGGCCGCCCCGGGAGCGGGCCCAGCGGGCCGTGGTCGCCGTCGTGCCCGGCGAGGGTCTGGCCGGGCTCTACGGCGAGGCCGGCGCGACCACCGTCCTCGCGCGCCCCGGGGAGCCGCCCGCGAGCGGGGAGCTCGTGGAGGCCGTACGGCGTGCCCACGCACGCGAGGTGGTGCTGCTGCCCAACGACGCCGAGCTGCGGCACACGGCGGCCGCCGCGGCCGAGCAGGCCCGCGCGGAGGGCATCCGGGTGGCGCTGATCCCGACCCGGTCCGCGGTCCAGGGCATCGCCGCGCTCGCCGTGCACGAACCGGAGCGCCGCTTCGACGAGGACGTGGTGTCCATGACCTCGGCGGCCGGCGCGACCCGCTACGCCGAGGTCGCCGTCGCCGAACGCCAGTCCTGGACCATGGCCGGCATCTGCCAGGCCGGCGACGTCCTCGGCCTCGTCGACGGCGACGTCGCCGTGATCGGTACGGACGTCACCGCCACCGCCGAGACGGTCCTCGACCGGATGCTCTCGGCCGGCGGCGAGCTCGTCACCCTCGTCCTCGGCGACGAGGCGCCCGAGATGATCGCCGAGCACCTCGAGGCACGCGTGCGTGAGGCCTATCTCGCCGTCGACACGGTGGTGTACCGGGGCGGGCGGCAAGGGGCGCTGCTGCTCATCGGCGTGGAGTGACCGGAGGGCCGGGCAAACGGAGGACTCAAGCGAACGGAGGGCTCCCTCCCGTTACTCGGCGTCCTGTTCCTGGACCACCTGAAGCATCTGCTCGGCCTCCGCCCGCCGCTCCCGCGCCGCCTCGTCGGCCGCGTCATGACCCTCGTACGCCGACAGCACGGCACGCGCGCGTGCGGCGGCCCGCTCCGGGCGGCTCAGGTCGGCCTCCAGCCAGCCCGCGGCGAGTTCGGCGCCGGTGCGGCTGTGCAGCGCGTCGTCGCCGAGGGCGGCGAACACCGCGACGGCCTGGGTCACCTGGGCCAGGGCCGCCTCCAGTGCGGCCCGGATCGACTCGTCCTCGGCGTCCTCCGTGGCCGAGCGGGCGAGCAGATCGCTGAACTGCCGGTGGGTGTGGCCGAGTTCGGCGACCATCCGCCGGCGTGCCTCCTCGTCGTCGTCCGAGTCGAGCGCCGCCGAGTCCAGTGCCTCCGTGCACGCGCTGATCGCGCTCGCCATCAGCGCCGACGCCGTGTCGTCCCCGCAGTCCCGGCCACCCTCGTCCCGGCCGCCCGCCGTGTCCTCCAGCCGCAGCGCCAGCCACGCGCGGGCGCGCAAGGAGCGGACGAGGCCGTGGACGTTGCCGAGCTCGCGCCACAGGGCGCCCGCGCGCGCGTACGCCTGGTCGGCCTCGATGTGCAGGCCCGCGTGGCCGAGGGACTCGGCGGCGAGGTGGGCGAGCGTGGCGTGATCGTGCTGCTCGGGCCAGTGCCGGGCGATCTCGGCGGCCTGAAGGCGGCGTTCGGCGGCCTCACGGTGTTCGCCGAGCTCGCTCAGACAGTCGCCGAGCCACCACTGGGTCTGCACGACCGCGCCGTCGCCGTGCATCTCGGCGGTCAGATCGGGCAGCGCCGACTCCAGGACCTCCGCCGCCTCGGCGAACCGTCCCTGCCGCAGCAGGAACCCGCCGAGCTGCTGTCGCGCCCAGGACCCCAGCGTCCGGCTCTCGCCCGCCTCGTCGGCCCAGTGCGCCGCCTCCAGGGCGTGCTCCGCGGCCTCCTCGGCCAGCCCCCGGCCGCCGAGCACCTCCGCCAGCTGGAGATGCAGCTGGGCCCGCCCCGGCGCCTCCAGGTGCGGCCCGCCGTGCTCCAGGGCCGCGCGCAGCGCCCGCTCGGCCTGAGCCGTGTCGCCCAGATGGTGCGCGAGACCGGCCAGCCGGGCCTCGTACTCCACCGCGAACCACGGCAGCCCCGCCTCGACGAACGCCTCCGAAGCCCGCGCGAACAGCTCCGCCGCCCGCTCCAGGTCCCCGGCGAGCGCCGCCAGCTCCGCAAGCATGGCCTGCGCCTCCGCCGCCCGCGAGGCGAGCCGTACGTCGTCCCCGGCCCGGCCGTCGACGAGCGCGAGCACCTCACCGGCGGCGGCCCCGGCGTCGGCCAGGGCGGCCTCCTGAGTGACGCCCTCCGCCTCGTGCACCCGCCGCATCAGGATCCGCGCCCGGCTCATCAGCACGGCCGCCGTCTGCCGTACGCCCGTGCCGTCCTCGGCGTACAGCGCGAGGACCCGGTCGTACAGGTCGGCGATCACCGCGAGGGCCTCGGGAACATCGCCGGTGAGAGCGCGTACGTACGCTCCACGCGCGCGTGCCGCCAGCGCCTCCCCGGGGTCGCCCGCCTCCGCGTACAGCCCGGCGGCCTCCTCGAACAGGGCGACGCCCTCCGGGCCCAGGTCCATCGCCTGGTGATCGGCGATCTCCGCGCGGTCGCGTGCGGCCAGCTCGACGCCCTCGGCGGCCCGCGAGACGGCCGCCCAGGCCTCGATGGCGTGCGGCTGCAAGGTGTCCGACAGCCGGCGTGCCTCGATCAGGAGCGCGGCCAGGTCGGGCGCTGTCCCGCCCTCGGCCCCGCCGGACACGGTCGCCGTGGCGGGCGCGGGCGCCGCCACCCCAGCGGGCCGTGCCGCCGCCGTACGCACCCCGAGCGGCAGCCGTTCCACCAGCGGCCGCTGGTCCATACGCGCGCGTGCCCGCTCGCTGACGTGTGCCGTGCCGTTGCGCCGGTCGAAGCCCGCCGCCAGCGTGAGGGCCTCCCCACGCGCGTGAGCGGCCAGTTCACGGGCGCTCCAGTCACGGCCGGCCGGGCCGGGAACCCGCTGGTCGCCCAGTCCCAGCTCGCCCAGACGGTCCATGAGGAGGGCCACCACCGCCATGAACTCCAGCTTGCTGCGCGGATGCCCGTCGTCCGTGAAGTACGCGGGCCGCTCGGCGAGCAGCTCCAGGCCGCGCGCCTCGTTGCCGCTGAGCGCGCAGAACTCCACGTGGTCCGCGTAGGCGGCGCGCATGCTCTCCATGGCCCGTACGAGCCGGAAGCCCCGCAGATGGTGGGCGCGGGCCTCGTCCAGGCGGCCCAGCCGCAGCAGCGGCGCCAGGGAGGAGGCGAGGACGGTGTGCGGCTCGTGGGCGCAGGTGAACTCGCCCGCCAGGACCGGCCCCCACAGCCGGATCGCCTCGGCGTCCCGGCCCCGCTCGGCCTGCCACCAGCCCTGCCCGTGCAGCTCGCACGCGTGGCAGTCGGCCATGCCGTCCCGGTCGGCGGCCAGCCAGGCGGCGTACGCCCGCTCGGCGCGCGGCACGTCCCCGACATGCGCGGCCACACTGAACTCGGCGCTGCGCACGGCCCGTTCGGAGTGCCCGGCGAGCCGGTAGCGGTGCTCCATCTCGCCGAGCCACTTCTCGATCGAGGCCAGCGGGATGTGCGGCTGGTCGAGCATGCCGGACGACATCCACTTGAAGACCCAGTGCAGCGAGTGGGTCTCGTACTCGTCGAAGTCCTCGGGGCGCTCGTCCCACATGCGCAGCAGACGCGCGAAGGGGACGAACATCTTGTCCTTCTCGGAGCTGTAGTTGTAGACCTTCAGCTGGTGTCCGAGCGCCTCGATCACGGCGAGCGGGATGCTCAGCTTCTCGGCCTCGGCGAGCAGCTGCTCCGCGCGCGCGTTGCGGGCGGGACCCTCCGGCTCCTCGCCGTTCTCCGCCATCGCCCGGCGCAGCGAGTCGAAGTCCGTGACGTCGCTCATCGGCGGCCCTCCTCGCCGTTCGTGGCCCACTCCAGCAGGCCGATGAAGGCCCGGTTCAGCAGGGCCGAGTCCGCGGGCCTGAGCGGACGCTGTGCCATCAGCAGCGCCTGCCCGTACAGGGACTCGGTGGCGGTGCCGATCAGCTCCGGATCACCCAGGGAACTGATCCGCCGGATCAGCGGGTTGAGGTGGTTGAGCACCAGACGCGCGCGTGGCGCGCCGCCGCGCAGCGAGCCGAGGATGCCCGCCCACAGGTCGTCGGCCTGTTCCTCGGCCTCCGCGCGGGCCTGCTCGTGCCGGGCCGCCCGGTCGTCCAGGTGCAGCGCGGGCACCGACAGCGGGTGGAAGGCGCGCAGGACGACATCACAGCCCAGCGGGTCCAGCTTCGCCCGCGCGGCCGCCAGGAAGCCCGCGAGGGCCAGCTCCTCGGCCGGGTCGACGGCGTCCAGATGGGCGGTCACGGTGTCGGCGTCCAGTTCGGCGACGACCGTCCCCGGCCGCACCGACGGCAGGGCCTCGACCAGCTCGCTGTCGTACGTGTAGCCGCCGTTGATCACCCCGACGCCCTGCGCGGACGCGATCGGCGCGACCTGGCGGTACTCCTCGACGGTCCGCGTGAAGTGCACCACGGGGTGCCGCTGCGCGAACTCCTCCAGCGACAGCCGTCCGTCGGTCGTCTCGAACGGCAGCCACGGCAGCATCGTCCGCAGCATCTCCTTGTCGTGCCGCGCGAGCGACTTCACACCCAGGTGGTGCACGGCCAGGAACGCCGCAAGCCGTTCCGGATCACCGGCCGCGAGCCCCGTCAGCCAGGACCGAATCCTTTCGCCCAGCGCCTCCCGCACGGCCGCCAGCGTCTCGTCCTCGTACAGCGACTCACGCGAGGCCGTGGGCCTGAGGCTGTCCGTGTCGAGCACGCAGCGCACGAAGAACGCCCAGTCGGGCAGCAGCTGTTCGGCGCGCTCGGTGAGCAGCATGCCCTTGAGGTGGACGCGATGACCCGCCCGCTGGGCCGGGCTCACCGACGAGGGGAGGACGTACGCCACACCACGGATCCCGGCGAGCGGCACGTCCAGGTCGACCGAGTCCAGCGGCGTGAAGCCGAACAGGTCGTGACAGTGCCGCGCCAGGGCCACCCTGCGGTTGGCGGGGGAGGGGTACGGCCGGTCCCAGGGCGCGGGCAGGTCGGTGACCGCCTCGCCGCCGACCCGGACGTCGTACGGCAGCAGCGAGCCGAAGTCCCGCGCCAGCGCCAGCACCCGGTCCTCGGCCAGCCACTCTGCGGCACCGGCCCGCGCCACCAGGTGCACGGTGGTGCCCGGTTCGGTACGGGCGTCGTCAGGCAGCGTCCGCACGGTGTACGAACCGTCGTCCGTCGCCGTCCACTCCACCGGCGCGGCGGCCGGCGTACGGGCGCTGCGGCTGACCACCCGGATCCGCTCGGCGACCACGAAACAGGCCAGCAGACCGATGCCGAACTGCCCCAGGAAGTCGGACCGCGCCTCCTGCAGCCCCTCGGCACGCTTGGAGCTGCGCCCGATGGTCGCGAGGAGGCTGTGCACGTCCGCCTCGGTGAGCCCGACCCCCGAGTCCTCGACCCGCAGGGCGCCCGCCTCCGCGTACAACCGCACCCTGGCCGGCGCGCCCGGCTCCTCGGCGCGTCTGGCGGTGATCGCGTCGACGGCGTTCTGCAACAGCTCGCGCAGGTAGACCTTCGGGCTGGAGTAGAGATGGTGGGAGAGCAGGTCCACCAGACCACGCAGGTCGACCTGGAATGTATGAGGTGGCTGGGGCGGCTGAGGTGCCTGGGATGACTGTGAGGTCTGGGAGTCCATCGTCACGGCGCCGTTGGGGGGATTAGGGACGGCGCGGGGTCGGGCGGTCCCGGTGAGGCGGTGACCGCGAAAGGATGGCCGGAGCGCGCCATCCTAGAGCCGAAACGAAACGTCTGACCAGGGGTTTCCGGGACGTTTACCGGGACGGGCGCCGCGACCTCTACGGCATTGTCAGTGCCGTGGTGTGGAATGGATCTCGTGCCCGCACTGGAAGAACCACTGAAGAAAGTGCTCGGCCCTCCCACCGCCAAGGTGATGGCCGAGCACCTCGGCCTGCATACCGTCGGCGACCTCCTGCACCACTACCCGCGCAGATACGAGGAGCGCGGCCAGCTCACACACCTGGCCGACCTCCCCATGGACGAGCACGTGACGGTGGTCGCCATGGTCGCCGACGCCCGCCTGCACACCTTCGCCTCCTCGAAGGCCCCCCGCGGCAAGGGCCAGCGCCTCGAAGTCACGATCACGGACGGCAGCGGCCGCCTCCAACTGGTCTTCTTCGGCGCGGGCGTTCACAAGCCCCACAAGGAGCTCCTGCCGGGCACCCGGGCGATGTTCGCGGGCAAGGTCTCCGTCTTCAACCGCCGACTCCAACTCGCACACCCGGCGTACGAGTTGCTGCGCGGCGCCGACGACGAGGCGGCGGAGACGGTCGAGACCTGGGCCGGCGCCCTGATCCCGATCTACCCCGCCACCGCCAAACTGGAGTCCTGGAAGATCGGCAAGGCGATCCAGACGGTCCTGCCCAGCGCCCAGGAAGCCGTCGACCCCCTCCCGGACACCCTCCGCGCCGGCCGTGGCCTGGTCACCCTCCCCGAGGCCCTCCTCAAGATCCATCGCCCGCACACCAAGGCCGACATCGAGGACGCCCGCTCCCGCCTCAAGTGGGACGAGGCCTTCGTCCTCCAGGTCGCCCTGGCCCGCCGCCGCCACGCCGACGCCCAACTCCCGGCGGTGGCCCGCAAACCCAAGCCGGACGGCCTGCTGACGTCCTTCGACGACCGCCTCCCGTTCACCCTCACCGAGGGCCAGCAGAAGGTGTCGAGGGAGATCTTCGACGACCTGGCGACCGAGCATCCGATGCACCGGCTGCTCCAGGGGGAAGTCGGATCGGGAAAGGCCCAACCCCTCGACGCGCTCGTGCTCACACCTGCCGGTTTCCGCCGGATGGGGGAGATGCGGGTCGGTGACGAAGTCGTCGTACCGGACGGGGAGATCGCGCTGATCGACGGCGTCTTCCCGCAAGGAGAGCGCGATGTGTGGCGCATGGTCCTTTCCGACGGAAGTGCTGTGGAGTGCGACGACGAGCATCTCTGGATCGTCGGAACGAGTAGTGGGTGGCACCGGGGCCAAGCGCCCAAGGTCATGACGACGCGGGAGATCCGTCTCGACACGTTCGAGGCGAACGGGTCTTCGAAGTGGTACATCCCGGCCGCAGCCCCCGTCGACCTGGGAGGCGACTCCAGGCTGCCACTGGACCCCTATCTGTTCGGCCTTCTCCTCGGGGACGGCTCATTCCGGCACAACCTGCGGCTGTCCACGACCGACGACGAGATCCACGATGCCGTGGCCGCCGCCGTGGCGCCGGAATGCCGTCTCGTACCGGTGAAGGGCTCTCACTGCGACTACACGATCCAGCTCTCCCAACGAGTCGGCGGAGGGCGCAACCCGGTGATCCAGACCCTGCGGGATCTCAACCTCTGGGGCGAGACGTCGCACGGCAAGTTCGTTCCCGACGAGTTCAAGAACACATCGGTCAAGAACCGTCTCGCTCTGCTGCAAGGGCTCCTGGACACCGATGGCACGATCAAGGCGGACGGCATGAGCGTGTCGCTCTGCACGGCCTCGCGCAGGCTTGCGGACGATGTCGCCTGGCTGGTGCGCTCGCTCGGCGGCCGTGCCCGCGTCCTGCCGAAGCGAGCGGCGTTCAACGTCTCGGTCGCGTTGCCCGACGAGTACACGCCGTTCAGGCTGACCCGCAAGGCCGACCGCGTCCGGCCACGGCCGAAATACAACACCTTCCGGCGGGGAATCCGCGGCGTCGAGCACGTGGGGCGAAAGCCGGTGCAGTGCATCAGCGTGGCGCACCCGAGCCACGCATACGTCACGGACAACTTCACGGTCACCCACAACACGATGGTGGCCCTCCGCGCCATGCTCGCCGTCGTCGACGCGGGCGGTCAGGCCGCCATGCTCGCGCCCACCGAAGTCCTCGCCCAGCAGCATCACCGTTCGGTCGTGGAGATGATGGGCGAGCTGGCCGAGGGCGGCATGTTGGGCGGTGCCGAGCAGGCCACCAAGGTGGTGCTGCTGACCGGTTCCATGGGCGCGGCAGGCCGCCGCCAGGCCCTGCTCGACCTGGTCACCGGCGAGGCCGGGATCGTCATCGGCACACACGCGTTGATCGAGGACAAGGTGCAGTTCCACGACCTCGGCCTGGTCGTCGTCGACGAACAGCACCGCTTCGGCGTGGAGCAGCGCGACGCCCTGCGCGGCAAGGGAAAACAGCCGCCCCACCTGCTCGTCATGACGGCCACCCCCATTCCGCGCACCGTCGCCATGACCGTCTTCGGCGACCTGGAGACCTCGGTCCTCGACCAGCTCCCGGCCGGCCGCTCACCCATCGCCTCCCACGTCGTCCCCGCCGCCGACAAGCCCCACTTCCTGGCCCGCGCCTGGGAGCGGGTGCGCGAGGAGGTCGAGGGCGGCCATCAGGCGTACGTCGTCTGCCCCCGCATCGGCGACGAGGAGGACGACCCGAAGAAGACCGGCAAGAAGAAGTCCCCCGAGGACGAGGCCGAGAAGCGCCCGCCGCTCGCCGTCCTGGAGGTGGCCGACCAGCTCGCCAAGGGCCCCCTCCAAGGCCTGCGCGTCGAGGTGCTGCACGGCCGTATGCACCCCGACGACAAGGACGCCGTCATGCGCCGCTTCGCCGCCGGCGAGACCGACGTCCTGGTCGCCACCACGGTCATCGAGGTCGGCGTGAACGTCCCCAACGCCACCGCGATGGTCATCATGGACGCCGACCGCTTCGGCGTCTCCCAGCTCCACCAGCTCCGCGGCCGGGTCGGCCGTGGTTCGGCGGCGGGCCTCTGTCTCCTGGTCACGGAGATGCCGGAGGCCAGCGCGGCCCGCCAGCGCCTCAACGCGGTGGCGTCGACCCTGGACGGCTTCGAACTCTCCCGCATCGACCTCGAACAACGCCGCGAGGGCGACGTCCTGGGCCAGGCCCAGTCGGGAGCCCGTACTTCGCTGCGGGTCCTCGCCGTGATCGAGGACGAGGAGATCATCGCCGAGGCGCGGGACGAGGCGGCGGCACTGGTGGCGGCGGACCCTGAGCTGACGCAGCTTCCAGGCCTACGCACGGCTCTGGACGCCCTCCTGGACGAGGAGAGGGAGCAGTACTTGGAAAAGGGCTAGAGGCGAGTACCTCAGGGGCGCGGGGAACTGCGCGACCAGCCACACTGATACCTAAAGCCGCCCACAACCAAGGACCACAGATGACCCGCGTGATCGCCGGCGCAGCCGGCGGACGTCGCCTGGCCGTGCCCCCCGGCACGGGAACCCGCCCCACCTCCGACCGCGCACGCGAAGGTCTCTTCTCCACCTGGCAGTCCCTCCTCGGCGGCCCACTGCAGGGCGAACGCGTCCTCGACCTGTACGCCGGCTCGGGCGCGGTCGGCCTGGAAGCCCTGTCCCGAGGCGCGAGCCACACCCTCCTCGTCGAGGCGGACGCCAGAGCCGCCCGCACAGTCAGGGAGAACGTCAAGAACCTCGGTCTCCCCGGCGCCGAGGTCAGATCGGGCAAAGCTGAACAGATCATCCAGACCCCGGCACCGACGGCGCCGTACGACATCGCCTTCCTGGACCCCCCGTACCGAGTCACAGATCACGATCTTCGCGAGATCCTGCTCACACTCCGCTCAGGGGGCTGGCTCGCACCGGACGCACTCGTCACCGTGGAGCGCAGCACCAGAGGTGGCGAATTCCGGTGGCCGGACGGTTTCGAAGCGATCCGGGCCCGTCGTTACGGCGAGGGAACGTTTTGGTACGGTCGCGCCGCCTCCACGTGCGAAGACGCACGATGACCGGACCCGAGAGCGAGGGATCACCAGTGCGCCGCGCCGTCTGTCCCGGGTCGTTCGACCCGATCACCAACGGACACCTCGACATCATTTCCCGCGCCTCGAGGCTGTATGACGAGGTCTACGTCGCCGTCATGATCAACAAGGCCAAGAAGGGCCTGTTCGAGGTCGACGAGCGACTCGACCTGATCCGCCAGGTCACGGCCGAGTACGGAAACGTACGCGTCGAGGCCTTCCACGGCCTCCTCGTCGACTTCTGCAAGCAGCGCGACATCCCGGCCATCGTGAAGGGCCTGCGCGCGGTCAGCGACTTCGACTACGAGCTGCAGATGGCCCAGATGAACAACGGCCTGTCGGGCGTGGAGACCCTCTTCGTCCCCACCAACCCGACCTACAGCTTCCTGTCCTCCTCCCTCGTCAAGGAGGTGGCGACCTGGGGCGGCGACGTCTCCCACCTCGTGCCGCCGGTGGTTCTGGAGGCCCTCAACAAGCGCCTGCGCAAGGACTGATGGGACTACAGTCGTCCCGTCCGTCTCCATCACAGCTGTAGAGAGTGGCGAGCACACGGTGGACGTGCAGAAGAAGCTCGACGAGATCGTCGCCTCGGTCTCAGGTGCCCGGTCGATGCCCATGTCGGCCTCGTGCGTGGTCAACCGCGCCGAACTTCTCTCGATGCTGGAAGAGGTCCGCGCGGCCCTGCCCGGTTCCCTCGCCCAGGCCCAGGAGCTGATCGGCGGCCGTGAGCAGATGGTCGAGCAGGCCCGTCAGGAGGCCGAGCGGATCATCCAGGGCGCGCACGCCGAGCGCGGCTCCCTGATCTCCGACACCGAGGTCGCGCGCCGCTCCCAGGCCGAGGCCGACCGCATCCTCGCCGAGGCCCGCAAGGAGGCCGAGGACGTCCGCGCGGAGGCCGACGACTACGTCGACTCCAAGCTCGCCAACTTCGAGGTCGTCCTCACCAAGACCCTCGGCTCCGTCGGCCGCGGCCGCGAGAAGCTCCTCGGCACCGGCCCCGGCACCGACGAGAACGGCTACGAGGACGAGGACGCCCCCGAGCGCAGCCACGACCCGGAGACCCTGCGCCGCAGCGCCGACGAATACGTCGACGTCAAGCTCGGCGCCTTCGAGGCGGTCCTCGCCAAGACCCTGGAGGCCGTGGGCCGCGGCCGGCAGAAGCTGCACGGCCGGATCGCCACCGACGACCTCGGCGCCCTCGCCGACGACACCGGCACCGTCCAGCACTCCAGCGACGCCGACTACCTCGCCGACCTCGCCGCCCTCGCGGAGCAGGACGCCCCGGCGGCCCCCGCCGAGCAGCAGACGGCGGCCGTACCGCCCCAGCCGCAGTACGACCCGCAGACCGCGCAGCCGGCGTACGGCTACCAGCAGCAGACCGCGGATCCGTACGGCTACCAGCAGCAGTACGGCGGCCAGCAGGACCCGTACGGCTACCAGCAGGCCGACCCCTACGCCTACCAGGGCTACGCTCCCCAGCAGGCCGCCTACGACCCGAACCAGGTCCAGCAGCAGGTACCGCAGCAGGCCCCGCAGGGCGATCAGGGATACGCCCTCGACGAGACCAGCCTCTTCGACACCAGCATGATCAGCGCGGAGCAGTTGCGGGCCTACGAGCAGGGGCGGGGCCAGTAGGAGGCCACCGGATTGGGCCGGGAGCGAAAGGTCCAGTATCCTGGCTCTTCGGTCGCGTGTACGTCCGCGATCAACGCTGCCCGGGCGACACCGAAGGGCAGTGACCTCTGAGCTCAGCAGATCGAAAGCAGGAATGGCGTGACAGCCCGCCTCGACCACCGCAACCCTCTCGTGTTCGACACACACGAGCTGGGTCGGCGGCCCGGTGCGCTGCAGCGCCTGACCCGCGAGATCGACGCTCCCAAGGACTTCGGTATCCAGGGGGTCGTCGGAGTGCCGGAAGGCGCCCCGGTGGAGCTCGAACTCCGCCTTGAGTCGGTCATGGAAGGGGTGCTTGTCACAGGCACCGCCCGTGCACAGGCCGAGGGGGAGTGCGTAAGGTGTCTGGAGCCGCTTCAGCTCGACGTCGAAGCGGACTTCCAGGAGATGTTCTCGTACCCTGACGCCGATGACCGGGGCCGCCACCACAGTGCGGAACCCGGCGACGACGCCGAGGACGACGAGGACAGGCTCTTTCTCGAGGACGGCCTGTTCGACCTCGAACCCGTGCTGCGTGATGCGGTGGTGCTCGCACTGCCGATGCAGCCGGTGTGCCAGGAAGACTGCCCAGGGCTGTGCGCCGAGTGCGGCGCGCGTCTCGCGGACGACCCGGACCACCACCACGACGCCGTCGACATCCGTTGGGCGGCACTGCAGGGACTCGCCGGTTCACTCGGAGACGGCGAGAAGGACGAGATGAGCGGCGCTGACGCGGAAGCGGGCGTCGACGAGAAGCAGGAGAAGTAGCCGTGGCTGTTCCGAAGCGGAAGATGTCGCGCAGCAACACGCGCCACCGCCGGTCGCAGTGGAAGGCTGCGGTCCCCACCCTGGTTGCGTGCGAGCGCTGCCACGAGCCCAAGCAGCAGCACATCGCGTGCCCGTCTTGCGGCACCTACAACAAGCGCCAGGTCCTCGAGGTCTGAGCGGCTGGTGAGAGGCACTGTGTCCACTGCCAAGAAGGCGGAAGACGCCAAGGCGGACCCACACGCCCGTAAGAAGGCGGACAACCAGGCCTCGTCCCACACGCTGTTGGAAGGGCGGCTCGGGTACAAGCTCGAGTCCGCCCTTCTGGTGCGTGCGCTGACCCACCGTTCGTACGCGTACGAGAACGGCGGCCTGCCCACCAACGAGCGCCTGGAGTTCCTCGGGGACTCCGTCCTCGGCCTCGTTGTCACGGACACGCTGTACCGCACCCACCCCGACCTGCCCGAAGGCCAGCTGGCCAAGTTGCGGGCCGCGGTGGTCAACTCGCGTGCGCTGGCGGAGGTCGGTCGTGGCCTCGAACTCGGCTCCTTCATCCGGCTCGGCCGTGGTGAAGAGGGCACGGGAGGCCGGGACAAGGCATCGATCCTCGCCGACACCCTGGAAGCGGTGATCGGCGCGGTCTATCTCGACCAGGGCCTGGACTCGGCGGCGGAGCTGGTGCACCGCCTGTTCGACCCCCTGATCGAGAAGTCCTCGAACCTCGGAGCCGGCCTGGACTGGAAGACGTCCCTCCAGGAGCTCACCGCGACCGAGGGGCTCGGTGTCCCCGAGTACCTGGTCACGGAGACCGGCCCCGACCACGAGAAGACCTTCACTGCTGCCGCCCGCGTCGGAGGCGTCTCGTACGGCACCGGCACCGGCCGCAGCAAGAAGGAGGCGGAGCAGCAGGCCGCCGAGTCCGCGTGGCGGTCCATCCGGGCCGCTGCGGACGAGCGAGCCAAGAAGGCGAAGGCGGCAGCGGATGCCGCCGAGCCGGACACCGCTGAGTCCGACGCCGACGCGTCGTCGGCCTCCGCCTGACCGAACAGAGCGATCCGAGCGCCCGTACCCCGCCGTGGGGCGGGCGCTCGGTCCATTCAGACGCAGGTTGACGGGGGATCCCATGCCCGAGTTGCCCGAGGTGGAGGTCGTACGGCGCGGCCTGGAGCGGTGGGTCGCCCATCGCGCGGTCGCCGACGCCGAGGTGCTGCACCCGCGTGCCGTACGGCGTCACCTCGCCGGCGCGGACGACTTCGCGCACCGCCTCAAGGGCCACCGCATCGGCACCCCGAGCCGCCGCGGCAAGTACCTGTGGCTGCCGCTTGAGGACACGGACCAGTCGGTCCTGGCCCACCTCGGGATGAGCGGCCAGCTACTGGTCCAGCCGCACACCGCGCCCGACGAGAAGCACCTGCGGATCCGTGTGCGGTTCGCGGACGCGCTCGGCACCGAGCTGCGCTTCGTCGACCAACGCACCTTCGGCGGGCTGTCGTTGCACGACAACACCGCCGACGGCCTGCCCGACGTCATCGCGCACATCGCCCGCGACCCCCTGGACCCGCTCTTCGACGACGAGGCCTTCCACCAGGCCCTGCGCCGCAAGCGCAGCACCATCAAACGGGCCCTGCTCGACCAGTCGTTGATCAGCGGCGTCGGCAACATCTACGCGGACGAGGCCCTTTGGCGGTCCCGGCTGCACTACGAGCGTCCGACCGCGACCTTCACCCGCCCGCGCAGCCTCGAACTCCTGGGCCATGTGAGGGACGTGATGAACGCTGCCCTCGCGGTGGGCGGCACCAGCTTCGACAGCCTGTATGTCAACGTCAACGGTGAGTCGGGCTACTTCGACCGGTCGCTCGACGCGTACGGCCGTGAGGGCCTGCCCTGCAAGCGGTGCGGTACGCCGATGCGGCGGCGGCCCTGGATGAACCGGTCCAGCTACTTCTGCCCGAAGTGTCAGAGGGCGCCGCGCGTCTCGTCGTAACGCTGACGTGCGTCGAGCACGTCGTCCATCTGCCCCTCCACGAAGTGGATGAGGCTCAGCAGCCGCTCGGCGACCCCGCGGCCCAGCGGCGTCAGCTCGTAGTCGACCCGTGGCGGGTTCGTCGGCTGGGCCTCGCGGTGCACCAGGCCGTCGCGCTCCAGGGCGTGCAGCGTCTGGGACAGCATCTTCTCGCTGACGCCGTCGACGCGGCGGCGCAGCTCGTTGAAGCGCAGCGAGCCCTCGTACAGGGCGCCGATCGTGAGTCCGCCCCAGCGGCCCGTGACGTGCTCCAGCGTGCCGCGCGAGGGACAGGCCTTGGCGAACACGTTGTACGGGAGGTCCTGTGCCTCCGTGCGCTCGTGCGTGGTGTCCATTCCCCAAGCGTACTCCAACACAGCGCTGACGCATGGTTTGCGCTAACTTCCAGTTAGCTGCCTGGGAAATGCGCGCGCGCCGGGCGCCGACCTCGCAGTAGCCTGCCCGTCGAGCCGTCACCAGGGGGACGGCACCTTTGGGGGTAGGTGTGTGGGACGGCCCGTTCTACCGGGTGCGCAGGGACGAGTACGAGATCTGCTTCGTGGCGGGCGTGGGGGAGGACATCGACGAGGTCCGCGACGTCGACATGTGGGTGACGTTCGCCGACGGGCAACGCTGGTCCGGGACCGTCTTCACCCTCGACGAGGCGCGCCGCCTGATGGACCTCCGGCAGGAGACCGGGGAATGCCTCGGCGGCCGGTACTTCTACGGCTGGGACAACCTGATCGTCCGGGACCCGGGCCTGCCCGCCATGGTCCGGGTCATCGACGAACTCGTCACCACCGGCGACTACCGGTCGGCCCTGCGGCCGCTGGGGCTCGCCGAGGACGAGGACGAGGACTGACCGTCAGGGCCGTCGCGGCTCTCAGTAGCCGAAGTCCTGTGTCCACCAAGGCCCGCCGGCGCCGAAGTGCACACCGACTCCCAGGGTCTTGAAGTCGCAGTTCAGGATGTTGGCCTTGTGGCCCGGGCTGTTCATCCAGGCGTCCATCACCGCGGCGGCGTCGGACTGGCCGCGGGCTATGTTCTCGCCGCCGAGGTCGGTGATGCCGGCCTTCGCGGCACGGTCCCAGGGGGACAGCCCGCCGGGGTCGGTGTGGTCGAAGAAGCCCCGCGCGGCCATGTCCTCGCTGAAGTCCTGGGCCAGGTCCGTGAGCGAGCTGTTGGCGGCGACCGCGCTGCAGCCGACCTGGGCGCGCTCCTGGTTGACGAGCTGAAGCACCTCGGCCGCGGCGGCGGCCTGGGCGGACACCTCCACAGGGGCGCCGGCCTGCTCGCGCTCGGGCTCCTTCGTCTTCTCCGGCGCCTTCGTGGCCGTACGGGAAGGAGTCTCCTTCGGCTTCTGGCTGGGGGTGGCCGACGGCTTCTTCGACGGGGTCTTCGTCGGTGCGGCCGACGACGTCGACGGCGCCGGCGAGGCGGGCCGCTCGGCGTCACGGCTGGTGGAGCCGCCGTCCTGGCTGTCGGCGTCGCCGGCCGTGCCGCCCTGCTCGGTGGGGGCGTTGGTCGGGCTGTCGGCGGCCTGCACCTTGTCGGCGCCGCTGCCGCCGCCGAGCTGGTAGTTGTCGATGCCGGGCACGACGCCCGTGGCGACCGCGACCGTGCCCAGGGCGACCGCGGCGGAGACACCGAGCAGCCCGGTCTTCACCGGCGCCACGGCCTTCTTCTTGCGCCGGCGGTGCGAGCCGCCCCCGGGGCGCCGCGAGCCGGCGCTGGGCGTGAAACCGTCACTGCGGAACGCGGCGGTCTCGGTGTCCGGGAACGTCGTGGTGCCGGTGATCCGGTCGTAGTCGTCGTCCGAGGCGAACAGGTAGGCGTCGCTCTTCGCGTAGGCCTCGGCGTACGCCTCCGGGTTCAGATAGGGCGCGATGCCCATCGTCGGGCGGTCGCCGCCGTACGAGTCCAGCGGGTCGTGGCCCTCCGTGAAGGAGCCGTCCGTATGTGTGACCCCCGTGGCGCGGCCTGTGGCGGCGCGGCCGGCGGCGGAGCGTCGGTGGCGTCCCATGTTCTGGCCTTCCTCGTCCCTGCGGTCTCAAGATCCCCACAGAACTCACTCGATCGTGTGAGTTTCATATGGGATTCATTGGGTGGGGACGGTACCCCATCGCGCCAGAGGAGGAAGTGCCCGGAGAGACATTGGCCCGTTAGGTTGCACTCATGAGCGAGGATGTACGGCTGGTCGCCTGGGTGCGTGGACGCGTCCAAGGTGTGGGTTTCCGCTGGTTCACGCGGGCCAAGGCCCTTGAGATCGGTGGCCTGAGTGGTTTTGCTCTCAATTTGGCCGACGGCCGGGTCCAGGTGGTCGCGGAGGGCTCGCGAGAGGGCTGTGAAGGGCTCCTCGGTTGGCTCGAGGGGGACGACACGCCCGGGCGGGTCGACGGTGTCACCGAGATCTGGGACACACCTCGTGGGGGTTACGACGGCTTCGCCATCCGCTGAGCCGTTTCTGTAAATCGGCCCTGACGCAAGCGGAGGGAATTGCCACCGGCAACTGCCCCGAGCAGAAATGAGCAGGTGGTTGCCAAGAAGCGCGGGTGATGGCAAGCTCCGCACCCAAGGATGATCGCCACGCCCCGAGGGCCCCGCAGGAGTCGCCGCACAGCCGCTTTCCGGCCGTGCGCCACCGGGTTCGCCCGCCAATACGGGGCGTGATCGTGTTGACCGTCAAACTTTTTGGTGAGACGCTGAAAGCCCCGCGCACCTTCGCTGTTTGGCGTGGCTGAACGGCAGCACAACTCCAGGCCTGCCAAGCAACCGCGGGTGCGAATCCCTCACGACCCACACCGCTTCGGTCGGTCACTCATTGTGGAGGACCATCCATCATGGCAAAGGCGCTTCTCGGTTACGTCGGCGGCTCCGACCCTCGACTCCTCGCCGAGATGCGACGGCTCCAGCAGCGCGTACAGGACCTGGAATCCGAGCTCGGTCGGATCCAGGCGGAGAACGACGCCCTGCAGGCTGCCGCTTCTCACGACAGGATCATGGAGAGCATCGACGCACACCAGGCGGAGCCTGCGCTCACCTGATCACTGCATCGCTCCACGACAGCACAAGCAGTGGTTGGGCAGCCCGTATCCCACCGCTAGGTAGTTGTCAGACGACTGGTAAGCAGCCGTCAGAAGTTTGCAAGGGACGCTTCGGCGTCCCTTCTTTCTTGCTCCCCGCTTACTGCCCCGCGCATCCTTTCACCCTCTTTAACGTCTGGTGTGCCCTGCACGTTCATCGGTGAAACCGCGGGTTCATGGAGCGGGATACCGGCGGAAGGTAGAGTCCAGCGGCGTGCACCTCAAGGCCCTGACCCTTCGCGGGTTCAAGTCGTTCGCCTCGGCGACCACGCTCCGGTTCGAGCCGGGCATCACGTGTGTCGTCGGTCCGAACGGCTCGGGCAAGTCCAATGTCGTGGACGCGCTCAGCTGGGTCATGGGCGAGCAGGGCGCCAAGTCGCTGCGCGGCGGCAAGATGGAGGACGTCATCTTCGCCGGCACCACCGGCCGTCCGCCACTTGGCCGAGCCGAGGTTTCGCTGACGATCGACAACTCCGACGGCGCACTGCCCATCGAGTACGCCGAGGTCACCATCACGCGGATCATGTTCCGCAACGGCGGCAGCGAGTACCAGATCAACGGCGACACCTGCCGCCTCCTCGACATCCAGGAACTGCTCTCCGACTCCGGCATCGGCCGCGAGATGCACGTCATCGTCGGCCAGGGCCAGCTCGACTCCGTCCTGCACGCCGACCCCATGGGCCGCCGCGCCTTCATCGAGGAGGCCGCGGGCGTCCTCAAGCACCGCAAGCGCAAGGAGAAGGCCCTCCGCAAGCTGGACGCGATGCAGGCCAACCTCGCGCGCGTGCAGGACCTGACCGACGAGCTCCGCCGCCAGCTCAAGCCTCTCGGCCGCCAGGCCGCCGTCGCACGCCGGGCCGCCGTCATCCAGGCCGATCTGCGCGACGCCCGCCTCCGCCTCCTCGCCGACGATCTCGTACGGCTCCGGCAGGCGCTCCAGGCCGAGGTCGCCGACGAGGCGGCGCTGAAGGAGCGCAAGGAGAGCGCCGAGCAGGAGCTGAAGAAGGCGCTCCAGCGCGAGGCACTCCTGGAGGACGAGGTACGACAGCTCACGCCGCGCCTCCAGCGCGCCCAGCAGACCTGGTACGAGCTGTCCCAGCTGGCCGAACGGGTGCGGGGCACGATCTCGCTGGCCGACGCGCGCGTGAAGAGCGCCACCTCCGCGCCGCCGGAGGAACGCCGGGGCCGCGACCCCGAGGACATGGAGCGCGAGGCCGCCCGCATCCGCGAACAGGAGGCCGAGCTCGAAGCGGCCCTGGAGGCGGCCGAGCGCGCCCTGGAGGACACGGTCGCCCACCGCGCCGAACTGGAGCGGGAGCTCACGCAGGAGGAACGGCGCCTGAAGGACGTCGCCCGCGCCATCGCCGACCGCCGCGAAGGCCTCGCCCGGCTCAACGGCCAGGTCAACGCGGCCCGTTCCCGCGCGGCCTCCGCCCAGGCCGAGATCGACCGCCTGGCCGCCGCCCGGGACGAGGCCCAGGAGCGGGCCTTCTCCGCACAGGAGGAGTACGAGGCCCTCAAGGCCGAGGTCGACGGCCTGGACGCCGGCGACGCGGAACTCGGCGAGCGGCACGAGGAGGCGAAGCGGCGCCTGAGGGAGGCCGAGGCGGCACTGACGGCGGCCCGAGAGGCGGTCACCGCTGCGGAACGCAGCCGCGCCGCGACCCAGGCCCGCCACGAGGCGCTCGCGCTCGGCCTGCGCCGCAAGGACGGCACGGGGATACTGCTCGGCGCGAAGGACCGCCTAGCGGGACTGCTGGGCCCGGCCGCGGAACTGCTGACGGTGACGCCGGGCTACGAGGTCCCCCTGGCGGCGGCGTTCGGGGCGGCGGCGGATGCCATCGCGGTGACGTCACCGTCGTCGGCGGCGGAGGCGATCCGACTCCTGCGCAAGCAGGACGGTGGCCGGGCGTCCCTGCTCCTGGCGGGAGCTCCTCAAGACACCAGTACGGCAGCCGACCCAAGGGGCGCGGGGAACTGCGCGACCAGCCACGACGAACCCGCAGACGCCGGACTACAGCACGCGGCAGATTTCGTCCGCGCCCCCTCCGACCTCATGCCCGCCATCCGCCGCATCCTCCACGGCGTCGTCGTAGTCGGCACCCTCGAAGACGCCGAGGACCTCGTCTACACGCACCCGGACCTCACCGCCGTAACCGCCGAAGGCGACCTCCTAGGGGCCCACTTCGCCCACGGCGGCTCCGCGGGCGCCCCCAGCCTCCTCGAAGTACAGGCCTCCGTGGACGAGGCCGCCGCCGAGCTGGAAGAGCTGGCGGTGCGCTGCGAGGAGCTGGCGGAGGCCCAGGACGCGGCGACCGAGCGGCGCAAGGAGTGCGCCGGACTCGTCGAGGAGCTGGGAGAGCGGCGCCGGGCGGCCGACCGGGAGAAGTCCGCCGTGGCCCAGCAGCTCGGCCGGCTCGCGGGCCAGGCAAGGGGCGCGGCCGGCGAGGCGGAGCGCTCCGTCGCCGCCGCGGCACGGGCCCAGGACGCCCTGGACAAGGCTCTCCAGGAGGTCGAGGAACTCGCCGAACGGCTCGCCGTCGCCGAGGAGATGCCGGTCGAGGAGGAGCCCGACACGTCGGTACGGGACCGTCTCGCCGCCGACGGCGCCAACGCCCGCCAGACCGAGATGGAGGCCCGCCTCCAGGTCCGTACGCACGAGGAACGCGTCAAGGGCCTCGCCGGCCGCGCCGACTCCCTCGACCGCGCCGCCCGAGCCGAGCGCGACGCACGCGCGCGTGCCGAGCAGCGGCGGGCCAGGCTGCGCCACGAGGCGGCCGTCGCCGAAGCCGTCGCCTCCGGCACCCGGCAGTTGCTCGCACACGTCGAGGTCTCCCTCGCCCGCGCCGACGAGGAGCGCACCGCCGCCGAGGCCGCCAAGGCGCGGCGCGAGCAGGAACTCACCGTCGCCCGCGGCCAGGGCCGCGACCTCAAGGCCGAGCTCGACAAGCTGACCGACTCGGTGCACCGGGGCGAGGTCCTCGGCGCCGAGAAGCGGATGCGGATCGAACAGCTGGAGACCAAGGCGCTGGAGGAACTGGGCGTGGAGCCCGCCGGGCTCGTCTCCGAGTACGGCCCCCACCAGCTCGTACCGCCGTCCCTGGCGGCCGAGGGCGAGCAGCTCCCCGAGGATCCCGAGCACCCGCGCAACCAGCCCAAGCCGTTCGTGCGGGCCGAGCAGGAGAAGCGGCTCAAGGCGGCCGAGCGGGCCTATCAGCAGCTCGGCAAGGTCAACCCGCTCGCCCTCGAGGAGTTCGCGGCGCTGGAGGAACGGCACAAGTTCCTCAGCGAGCAGCTCGAAGACCTGAAGAAGACCCGTGCCGATCTCCTCCAGGTCGTCAAGGAGGTCGACGAACGCGTCGAGCAGGTCTTCACCGAGGCGTACTGGGACACGGCCCGGGAGTTCGAGGGAGTCTTCAGCCGGCTGTTCCCGGGCGGTGAGGGGCGGCTGATCCTGACCGATCCCGACAACATGCTCACCACGGGTGTCGATGTCGAGGCGCGTCCGCCGGGCAAGAAGGTCAAGCGGCTGTCCCTGCTCTCGGGCGGCGAGCGGTCCCTGACGGCCGTGGCCCTGCTCGTGTCGATCTTCAAGGCCCGGCCGAGCCCGTTCTACGTCATGGACGAGGTCGAGGCCGCCCTCGACGACACCAACCTCCAGCGGCTGATCCGCATCATGCAGGAGCTCCAGGAGGCCTCGCAGCTGATCGTGATCACGCACCAGAAGCGCACGATGGAGGTCGCCGACGCGCTGTACGGCGTCTCCATGCAGGGCGACGGCGTGTCGAAGGTCATCAGCCAGCGACTTCGCTGACCTCAGCCCCGGGCGATGCGCCCGGCGGCGCCCAGTCATGCCCAGCGACCTTCACTATTACTTCAAGAAGTGAACACGTGTCATCTGATCGCGTCTCGAAACTCACAGTCACTCGCCTATTGACTTCGAAACTTGAAGGCATAGTCTCTGCAACGTTGCTTTTACCTTCAGGTATCACTACTTGGAGCGGCTGACCCCCACCCGGCAGCGTTGCCGGTGGCCCGAGGAGTACACGTGACCAGCACAGCGCAGGCCCCCACGTCAGGAGCCAGGACGGCGCACCCCGAACATCTCGGGCACGTCGTCTTCATCACCGCGGCGGCCGCCATGGGCGGCTTCCTGTTCGGTTACGACAGTTCCGTGATCAACGGAGCCAACGGCGGAATCCAGGCCCGGTTCGACCTCAGCTCCGGTGTCACCGGCACCGTCGCCGCCAGCGCCCTGCTCGGCAGTGCCGTGGGCGCCGCCATCGCCGGCCGCATAGCCGACCGCATCGGCCGGATCCGCGTCATGCAGATCGCGGCGGTGCTGTTCGCCGTGAGCGCCGTCGGTTCCGGACTGCCGTTCGCCGCGTGGGACCTCGCCGCCTGGCGTGTCCTCGGCGGTATCGCCATCGGTATGGCCTCGGTCATCGGCCCGGCCTACATCGCCGAGGTCGCCCCGCCCGCCTACCGGGGCAGGCTCGCCTCCTTCCAGCAGGCCGCCATCGTCATCGGCATCGCCGTCTCCCAGCTCGTCAACTGGGCCATCCTCAACATGGCCGACGGTGAGGAGCGCGGGACGGTCGCGGGCCTGGAGGCCTGGCAGTGGATGCTCGGCGTGATGCTCGTACCCGCCGTGATCTACGGTCTGCTGTCCTTCGCCATCCCCGAGTCCCCGCGCTACCTGATCAGCGTCGGCCGCGTCGAGGACGCCAAGAAGGTGCTCGCCGACGTCGAGGGCGGCGTGGACCTGGACGCCCGGGTCGCCGAGATCGACCAGGCCATGCGCAGCGACCACAAGTCCACGTTCAAGGACCTGCTGGGCGGCCGCTTCGGTCTCCTGCCGATCGTGTGGATCGGCATCGGCCTCTCCGTCTTCCAGCAGCTGGTCGGCATCAACGTCATCTTCTACTACTCGAACCTGCTGTGGCAGTCCGTCGGCGTCGACCCGTCGAGCTCGTTCTTCTACTCGTTCGAGACCTCGATCATCAACATCATCGGCACCGTGATCGCGATGATCTTCGTCGACCGCATCGGCCGTAAGCCGCTCGCGCTCATCGGTTCGATCGGCATGGGCATCTCGCTCGCCGCGGCCGCCTGGTCCTTCTCCTTCCAGAACGGCAACGACCCGCTGCCCACCGCGCAGGGCTACGTCGCGCTGATCGCCGCCAACGCCTTCGTCCTCTTCTTCGCCATGTCCTGGGGCGTGGTCGTCTGGGTCATGCTCGGCGAGGTCTTCCCGAACAAGATCCGCGCCGCCGCCCTGGGCGTGGCCGCCTCGGCCCAGTGGATCGCCAACTGGGCGATCACGATCACCTTCCCGGACCTGTCGGACTGGAACCTGTCGCTCACCTACGTCATGTACGCGGTGTTCGCCTTCCTCTCCATCCCGTTCATCCTCAAGTTCGTGCCCGAGACCAAGGGCAAGAAGCTGGAGGAGATGGGCTGACAGGCCCCCCGAACTCGGGGGGAAGGGCCAAGTCCCCGCTGCCCCTCTCCCCGTAACTCCGCCGCCGCCCCGGCTCGGCCACTGCCCGAGCCGGGGCGGCGGTGTCGTGCACACCGCTCACCAGATGAGGACGTGGGCACCGAGCCGTCGGGCGCGCAGCGTCGCCGCCTCGATGTTGTCGAGGCGGCTCTCGATCGCCCACGGATGCTCGCCGAGCGCCGCGGAGATCATGTCCAGGTGGGCCCGCAGGAGGGCGATCTCCGCCAGGAGCAGCGGCAGCTCCTCGGTCGGGACCTCCATCCAGTCGCCGTCGAGCAGGGGGAGGTACCGAGCACCCAGCGAGCGCACCACCTCCGACCCCCACACCTTCCAGCGCCAGGACTCGAACCCCGCCGAGTCATTGCACCCCTCGGGCACGTCAAGCACGTCGAACTCGCCGTTCGCCCCCCGCACGACCACGTCCACGCACAGACTCATGCGCCCAGTGGACCATCGCCGGACAAGGCCGGACCACCGGATATCGACCCAGGCCGGCCCGGTCAGCCCGGCAGCGCCGGAAGCACCTCCTCCGCGAACAACCGCAGACTCCGCCACCCCTCCTCCACCGGCATCCCGCCCGACAACGGATGCAGTACGTAGCTGTCGAACCCCAGCGCCACACACTCCTCAGGCGTCACGATCCGGTACACGCCCTCGGCGCGCAGCTCCTCCACGCTCGTGGCCGCCGACTTCACGGCGGACCGTACGTCCCCGGACTGCCAGGAGGCGTACGTCTGCGCCTCGTGGAGGAAGTGGCCGCCGTACCGGACCCACGCCCGGTCGGGATCCTCGGCGACATGCAGCAGCGGCGTCTCCGCGGCCGGCATCATCGTCCAGCCCTGGGTGCCGTACTCGACGAGCCGCTCCTTGTAGTACGCCTCCAGCTCCGGCAGATGCGCGCTGGGGAAGAACGGCAGTCCGAGCCGGGCGGCCCGGCGGGCGGCGGCCTTCGACGAGCCGCCGACCAGCAGCAGCGGGTGCGGATCGGTGTACGGGCGCGGAGTGACCCGTACCGTACGGCCCCGGTACTCGAACTCCTCACCGGTCCACGCCTTCAGCAGCGTCTCCAGCAGCTCGTCCTGGAGCCGCCCTCGCCGCTTCCAGTCCACGTCGAACAGGGCGTACTCCTCGGGCCGGTATCCGATCCCGGCGACCGTCACCAGCCGCCCCCCGCTCAGCAGATCCAGCACGGCGATCTCCTCGGCGAGCCGCAGCGGGTCGTGCAGCGGGCCGATGATCGCCGACACGGTGACCGCGATCCGCCGTGTCGCACCGAAGACCGCCGCGGCGAAGCCGAACGGCGACGGCAGCCAGTTGTTCTCGGCGCCGTGGTGCTCCTCGGTCTGCACGGTGGTGATGCCGTGCTCGTCGGCGTACGCGGCCATCTCCAGGGCGGCCCGGTAGCGGGCGGCGAGGGAGGCGGGGGTGGCGTCGGGCTCGACGAGGTTGAAACGTACGACCGTGACGGGCATGGGGGTCCCCTTCACCGGGTGGGTGTGGGGGAGGACGTTAGCTGACGGTGTGTCAGACATCCATAGGGGTGTCGCCGGGCTCCATGGCCGATACTGGACGGGTTATTGACAAATTAAAACTATCTGTACTGAAAACCGGGGGGGGGGGGGGGGGGCGGGCTGGGGGGGGGGGCGGGGGGGGGGGGGGGGGGGGGGGGGGGGGGGGGGGGGGGGGGGGGGGGGGGGGGG
>NZ_JAKEIP010000083.1 GCF_021474425.1 Streptomyces muensis
ATAACAGGTCTCGTGGGCTCGGAGATGTGTATAAAGAGACAGCCTCCACGGCCTGGAGCGCGCTCTGGCGGACCTGGCCCAGCCTTTGCGCGCGGCGTCGGGATCGCCGCTGGTCGGCGCCTGAGGTTGTTCTGGCCGGGCAGCCCTCCCTGGGCGGCCAGGTCGCTTTATCGGCCACCCAGAGGGTGGATCAGGCCATCCGCCGGGTACCTCCGGAGCCACCGGCCCGCCCCGCCCCGCCCGCGAGCCGTGCGGGAGCGGTCCGCGGGCGGGGATCGAGGGGCAGTGGGGTCGGGACGGGCGGGCGGCCGGGGTCCAGGGACTCGGTGGGCGGCCTGGCTCCAGGGACTCGGTGGGCGGCCGGGCTCCAGGCACTCGGCGGCGGCCGGCTCGTGGGTTTCGTGTGGCACGACTCGCCGACGTGGCAACTCCTCCGCGACGCCGATCGCCGTCGTTCGTCAGCGCGCCACGCCCGTCCCGCACGCGGCCACCAGACGGTGGAGCGGTGCGCCGAGTGGCGTCGACCTCGCACACTTGGTCTAGACCGATCATGATCCGCTGCTACCGTCACCCCGAGCGGCACCCGACCGAAAGGGGACAGCGGTGGCAGACGGTGGCAGGCGGGCCGGGCGGGCCTATATCGGGTCGTTCACGGCGGCCGGGGGCCCCGGGGTCGTGGCGGCGTCCGTGGCCGTGGGCAGCGGTGCGCTGACCGTGCTGGGAGGGGCGGGGGGCGTGCCCGATCCGGCGTACCTGGCCCTGTCGCCCGGCGGCGACACGCTCTACGCGGTCAGCGAGACGGCCGAGGGCGCGGTGGCCGCGTACCGCGTGACCGAGGAGAAGCCGGAACTCGTCGGATCGCCGGTGCCGGTGGGCGGCAGCGGACCGACGCATCTCAGCCTCTTCGCCGGCCATGTCCTGACCGCCAACTACGGCTCCGGCAGCGTCACCGCCGTACCCGTGCGCCCCGACGGCACCCTGGCCGGCGCCCCGTCGTCCGTCCTCCAGCACACCGGCTCGGGCCCGCACACACCACGCCAGCAGGGCCCGCACGCCCACCAGGTGCAGCCCGACCCGACCGGCCGCTGGGCGGTCAGCGTCGACCTCGGCACCGACTCGGCACGGGTGTGCACGCTGACGGACGGCACCCTCGCCGTCCACCGGGAGATCGCCCTGCGGCCCGGATCAGGGCCCCGCCACCTCGTCTTCCACCCCCACCGCCCGTACGCGTACGTCGTCAACGAACTCACCCCCACTGTCACCGTCTGCCACTGGGACGTCGACGACGGCACGCTGAAGCCGCTGGCGGAGGTGTCGGTCCTGGCGGGCGCTCCGGCCGGCGACGCCTATCCGTCGGGGATCGTCGCCTCGCCCGACGGCCGCTTCGTGTGGACCGCGACACGCGGCGAGGACGTGCTGTCGACATTCGCCGTCGAAGGCGAGGAACTACGGCTGATCGGCACGGTGACCTGCGCCGGGCACTGGCCGCGCGCGCTCACCGAGGCGGGCGGCTTCCTGTACGTCGCGAACGAGCGCTCCGGCGACGTGTCCTGGTTCGCCCTGGATCCGGCGACGGGACTCCCACGCTACGAGGGCTCGATCGAGGTTCCCGCGGCGTCCTGTGTGGTGATCGGCCCGGAGGCCGGCAGGGCCTGACCGCGACGCCGCGACGCCGTGGCGCCGTAAATGCCGCGACGCCGAAGGGGCCTCTCCCCGGCTCAAGGCTGGGGAGAGGCCCCTTCGGCGTCACAGCTGCGGGTTCAGCGGACCGGCGTGCCCTGCGGCTGCTGCGGGGCGATGCCCAGCGCGGTCGTGTACTTCGACAGGGCGAGCTTGCCGATCGCCGGGTACGGGCCGAGCGCCTCGGCGGCGGAGCAGCCCGCCTCCTGCGCGGCCTCCGCGACCAGGCTCGGGTCGATCTCCGGCCCTATCAGGTACGGCGCCAGCGCCAGCTGCTGCGAGCCCGACGACCGCAGCTGCTCGGCCACGGCCGAGATCGAACCGTCCTGGTCCAGGGCCGCCGCCATCACCGGCACGGCAAGGCGCGCGGCGAGCAGCATGCCGGTGATCCCGGCCGCCTGCACGGCCTCATCGCCGCCCACCGAGGCGAGGATGATGCCGTCCGCGGCCGTGGCCACCGTGAACAGGCGGGCGCGGTCGGCGCGGGCGAGGCCGGCCTCCGACAGACGCACGTGCAGCGCCTCGGCGAGCAGCGGGTGCGGGCCGAGCACATCGGTCAGATCGGCCGCGACGCGGCTGTCCATCACGGCCTGGCGGATGACACGCAGCAGCGCGTTGTCCGGGCCGGCGAGCAGCGGTACGACGACGGCGACGGGGCCCTCGGGCTCCTTGGCCTCCACGCCAGCGGCAATGGCCTGCTCATAGCGGGCGGTGCGCTCGTCGGCGGCATGCACGAGCACCGACTGGAGCGTGGGGAACTCCACGTCATCGCCGTCGACGTACCCGATCCGGGCGTCGAGACCGGGAAGCTCGGAGCGCGCGATGCTCACGACCTCCTCGGCGAGGCCACGGGTGGCAGCGCTCGGCGTGCCCGGCACCGCGAGGACGAGCGCGGGCGCGCCCTCGGGAGCCGCCAGGGGCTCGGGTCGGCGGTGCCGCCCGGGCTGACGAGGTCGCGGCATTCGTACTGGCAGGCCGGACGCGGGCCCAGTGGGGGAGCTCATGGCGACGCATGTTACTGGCTTCCTGGGCTCCCCTGTTCGGGGAGGGTGCAGGTGAGCGGTATCCGTCCGCTTTTGTCTGATTGAGTTACGTGCAGTGCGGTACCGGCCGGCGTAGGTGGATCAGTCCCCGTTTCCTCTCACCGCGTTCCCCCGCCGCCTTCCCCTGCCACGCAGAGCATCGCCTCGTCACCCGGCAGCGTGAGCCCGCCCGCCGCCAGATCGGTCGCGATCCGCACCGACCCCTGCAACGGGTCCCCGGCGGCCGGCACCTGCCGGGCGTGCGGCAACCGCCTCGACAACTCCTCTTCCAAAGGTACGACAAGAGGGTCGCCCATGTTCAACAGGCCACCCGTGACCGCGACTTGGGGCTCCCCGGTCGCGGGGCACACGGCGGCCGCCGAGTCGGCCATGTGCCGTGCGGCGGCCCGCAGGATGTCCGCGGCCACCGGGTCGCCGTCGGCGCAGGCGGCCACGTGCGGGGCGAACGAGGCGAGGACGGCGGGACGGTTCGGGCGCGGATACAGCTTCCCGGGCAGCCCCTTGACCGGGCCGAACAGCTCTTCGGCACGGGCCAGCAGCGCGGCCGACCCGCCCGCTCTCCCGTCGTACGTGCGCAGCGCCGCCTCCAGCCCCGCCCGTCCGATCCAGGCGCCGCCGCCGCAGTCGCCGAGCAGATGCCCCCAGCCGTCCGCGCGGCGCCAGGAGGTCATGTCGGTGCCGACCGCGATCAGCCCCGTACCGGCGGCGACCACGGCACCGGGCCGGGCGCCGAGGGCACCGACATAGGCGGTGACGGCATCGGCGGCAAGGGCGACGGGCCCGATGCCGAACTCCCGCTCCAGCGCGCCCGGCAGTTCCGCACGCAGCGCGGCACCCAGGCTGGCCAGCCCGGCCGCCCCGACCGCTGCCGTCCCCAGCCGGACGATCCCGGTCTCGGCCGTCAACGCCCGCACCATGGGCACCAGTTGCTCCATGAAGTGATCGGGGTCGATGCCCCGGTCGCCGGTGCGCACGGGCTCACGGGACTCCCGTCGGGCCAGGCCACCGCGTTCGACGGTGCCGACGACGGTCCGCATCCCGGACCCTCCGGAGTCGACGGCGAGGAAGCCGTGGTCTGCGGGGCCGTGGTCGGCGGGCATGGACTCCCCTTCTTCCCGGGTGACCTTCGTCCCGGTGACCGGCTGTCGCGTGATCCGCTCGACCGGCTCGAAGATCTCGACGAGGAGGAAGAGTAACGCCAGGGGCACCGGCGTGGACGGGGACTTCCGCGCTTGTGCGAGGGCGCGGCGCGGAGCAGTAGAGTGACGCGCCGTGGCACCACGACCCTTGCATGAACTTGTTGAAGCCGGCTGGGCGAAGGCCCTTGAACCCGTGGCCGGACGCATCGCGGCCATGGGGGACTTCCTCCGGGCCGAGATAGCGGCGGGCCGGACCTATCTCCCGGCCGGGGCGAATGTGCTGCGGGCCTTCCAGCAGCCCTTCGACGACGTCCGGGTCCTGATCGTGGGTCAGGACCCCTACCCCACACCAGGCATGGCCATCGGGCTGAGCTTCGCCGTCTCGCCCGAAGTGCGTTCGCTGCCGGGAAGCCTGGAGAACATCTTCCGGGAGATGCACACCGACCTCGGACTGCCCAGGCCGTCGAACGGCGACCTGACCCCGTGGACCCAGCAGGGCGTGCTGCTGCTCAACAGGGCGCTGACGACGGCCCCGCGCAAGCCCGCGGCGCATCGCGGAAAGGGCTGGGAAGAGGTCACCGAGCAGGCCATCCGCGCGCTCGCCGGCCGCGGCAAGCCACTGGTGTCCATCCTGTGGGGGCGTGACGCGCGCAATCTGCGGCCTTTGCTGGGAGACCTTCCGGCGATCGAGTCCGCGCACCCCTCCCCGATGTCGGCCGACCGCGGCTTCTTCGGCTCACGCCCGTTCAGCCGGGCCAACGACCTGCTGATCAGGCAGGGCGGACAGCCCGTGGAGTGGCGCCTGCCGTAGGGCCGCCGCTCGGTGACCTCCGGGGGCGAGCAGCTGCTGGGACGTCCGTCCGTAGGGCCGCCCCCGGACCGACTACTCCTCGTCCGAGGTGGTGGGACGCGTCCGGCCGGGCTCCGGCTCCAGTTCGCCCTGCTGCGCGCGGGCGTGGAGCACGTCGCCGATGAACAGGTCGTACACCAGCACCCCGATCACACCGCCCACGAGCGGCCCGACGATCGGAATCCACCAGTAGCCGCTGAACGCCCCGGACAGGCTGCCGGGAAATGCCAGGTCCTTCCATCCCGCCATCCAGGTGAACAGACGCGGGCCGAAATCGCGGGCCGGGTTGATGGCGTACCCCGCGTTCGCCCCGAAGGACATGCCGATGGCCGCCACCACGAAGCCGATCACCAGCGGCCCCAGGTTCGCCTTCACGGCCGTGTTGCGCAGGTCGATGATCGCCACCACCAGCATGACCAGGAAGGCGGTACCGACGACCTGGTCGATCAGCGGACCCCAGATCCCACCGTGGAAGTACGGCGCCGGGAAGGTGGCGAAGATCGAGAACGAGGCCAGGGTGTGTCCGCCCGTCTTGGGGCCCTCCATGGCGTCGTCGAAGGTGTTGATGGCGTCGTGGTACACCCCGTAGACCAGCGCCGCCCCGGCCAGGGCGCCCAGCACCTGGGACAGCCAGTACGGGGCGACCTTGGTCCAGGGGAACTTGCGTCTCACGGCGAAGGCCAGCGTCACGGCCGGGTTGATGTGTGCTCCGCTGACCCCGCCGGCCACGTAGATGCCGAGGATCACGGCCATGGCCCAGCCCCAGGTGATCAGCAGCCAGTCTCCGGCGCCGAGGAAGAACGTGGTGGGCCCCTCGGTGCGCCCGGAGCCGGGCAGCGCCGCCACCGCCATCGCCACCACGCCGGTGCCGAAGGCGATGAGGACGAACGTCCCCAGGAACTCCGCCATGCACTCGCCCGCCAGACCCGCGCGACTGCGGAACCGTGAGGGCTTCACCAGAGGTTCGATCTCCACTGCCATGTGATCCTCCCAGGGCTTGCTGCGATCACGTCCGAACGCAGTAGTCACGTCGTAACTCGGCACGTGAGCCGCGGCAACCGCAGAAACCTCCGATCCCGACCCCCGACGCCGACCCCGGCCGCCGCCCCGGACGACCCCCTCGGACGCGTCGCCGACCGGCGCTGCACGCTCGGCGACGCGTCCCGGGAAGCCCGGCGTCTCAGCCGACCACCGCGGCCCTGACGCACAGCACGTCCGGCAGATGCGAGGCCAGCTGCCGCCAGCTGTCGCCGTCGTCGGCCGACGCGAACACCTCGCCGTTGCGGTTGCCGAAGTACACGCCCGCCGGGTCCGCGTCGTCTGTGCACATCGCGTCGCGCAGCACCGTGCCGTAGTGGTCCTCCTGCGGCAGCCCCGCCGACAGCGGCTCCCAGCTCTTGCCCGCGTCCGCCGTACGGAAGACACGACAGCGGTGCTCGGCCGGGACGCGGTCGGAGTCGGCGTTGATCGGGAACACGTACGCCGTCTCGCCGCGGTGGGGATGCGCCACCGCCGCGAAGCCGAACGTGGACGGCAGGCCCTCGCCGATGTCCGTCCAGTGCGCGCCCGCGTCGTCACTGCGGTACACGCCCCAGTGGTTCTGGAGATAGAGCCGGTCCGCCGTCGTCGCGTCCTGGGCGATCTTGTGCACGCACTGGCCGAACTCCGGGTTCGGATCCGGCAGGAACACCGCGGAGACACCGGAGTTGGACGGCGCCCAGCTCGCTCCGCCGTCGCCGGTCCTGAACACCCCGGCGGTGGAGACGGCGACCGTCACCGCCCGGGGATCGCGCTTGTCGGTGAGCACGGTGTGCAGGCCCTCACCGCCGCCGCCCGGCACCCACTTCGACCGGGTCGGGTGCTCCCACAACGGGCGGACCAGCTCGAACGACTCACCGCGGTCCTCGGAGCGGTACAGCGCGGCCGGTTCCGTGCCCGCGTACACCACGTCCGGCTCCGCGGCCGCCGGGTGCAGCTGCCACACCCTCTCCAGGGAAGCCTCCGTGTCCTTCGGGAACTTCACGGCCGGCTGGGCCGGTTCGGTCCAGGTGCGGCCCAGGTCGTCGGAGTGGAACACGGACGGGCCCCAGTGCGCGCTGTCGCCGCCGGCCAGCAGCCGCGGGCGCTCGCCCCGGGTGTCGATGGCGACCGAGTACACGGCCTGGGCGTTGAAGTAGGGGCTCTCGTCGAACTCCCAGGTGTCACCTCGCCTCCGCCCGATGAACAGGCCCTTGCGGGTCCCCACGGCGAGCAGTACCTCGGTCATGCCGGTCACCTCCGCGACGTCTTTGTCTCAGGTACCGGCCAGTCTGCACCTCGCCACTGACAGTCACCCCTGGAAAGGGCTGCGTCGCAGGTCAGAGCGGCGAGGACAGCTCTCCGCCGAGCTCCGGGCCGAGCTCCTGTCCGAGCTCCGGGCCGTCGACCGCGAGGCGCCTTCGCGCGGATCGGTCGCAGGGATGCGTGACCCGTGCCACGGCCGATCCCGGTCGATGCCGTGAGCATCCGCCTGCCCGCTGCCGTATGGGAGAGCGGTGGGTCCGGCTTGTTCGCGCGCGCATGAGGAGGAAGCCTTCGATGGCGTTCCGTGGTCCGAAGGTGTGGCTGTGGCGGTGGCGGCGCAATCCGCTCAAACGCCGGGCCGACTCGATGGAGGCCTGGGTGCTGCTGGTCGCCTGGTCGGTCACCGTCCTCGCCGGAGTGCTCGCCGGTCTGACGACCGCCCGCGCCGTCGAGCAAGGCATGGCCCGCGAGCGCGTCGAATGGCGGCCCGTGGTGGCCCTGCTCACCGAGCGGGCTCCCGGCACGACCGACTCGCGCGCCGCCCGCACGTCGAGCAGTGAGCAGGTGTGGGCGAAGGTCCGCTGGAGCGCGCGCGACGGCTCCTCGCACACCGGTCAGGCCCGCGTCCGCCCCGGCAGCGGCGTCGGCAGCCCGGTCACCGTCTGGACCGACCCACAGGGCCGCCTGGTCACCCGGCCCGCCACCCCCTCCGAGG
>NZ_JAKEIP010000084.1 GCF_021474425.1 Streptomyces muensis
TGTTGGGGCCGGGCGGGCGGGGCAGGGGGGGCGCCCACGGCGGGTACAGGGGGGGGGCGCCCGAGGGGCGCGGGGGGGCGGGGGCGAGCGCCCGCGGCCCGGGGGGGGGGCGGCCCCGGCGCCCCCGGCGCCCCGGGCGGCTACGCCTACCCCGGCTATCCCGGCTACCCCCCGGGCTACGGCTGGCCCGGCATGCCGATGCAACCGCAGAACGGCATGGGTATCGCGGCGATGGTCCTCGGCATCCTGTCCTGCTGCCTGTTCTGTCTGTACGGCATCGTGTCCATCGTCCTGGGCATCCTCGCCGTGGTCTTCGGCATCAAGGGACGCCGCAAGGCCGAGCGCGGCGAGGCCACCAACCACGGCCAGGCGCAGGCCGGTCTGATCACGGGCGTCATCGGCATCGTCCTCGGCATCCTCATGATCGTCCTGATCGCCATCGGCATCACGGCCGCCATCAACTCGGACGACTACGACGACGACTACTACGGCGCCTTCCCGGCGGTGCCGGTGTCCGTCGCCGCGGCGGTCCGCTGAATTCCCGGCATGTGAATTCCTGGCATGAACAGGGCCATTACGATGCCCCTGATGGTCAACGAGGGGAGAGCAGTTCATGTCCGACGCCAATCCCGGACCCGGTGGGTTCGGGCCACCGCCGTCCCAGCCGCCGCAGCAGCCCACGGGGGGATACGCCTACCCGCCGCCGGCCCAGCCGCCCGCCGCGCAGCCCGGCCCGGGCTACGGCTATCCGCCCGCCGCCCCGTCCTACCCGGCGGCCTACCCGCAGACGCCCGGCTATGCCATGCCGATGCAGCCGAGCAACGGCATGGGCACCACCGGACTGGTGCTGGGCATCATCGGCGTGGTCTGCAGCCTGACCTTCTTCCTGTGGTTCTTCGGCGTCATCCTCGGCATCCTCGGGATCATCTTCGGCGCGATCGGCCGGAGCAAGGCCAACCGGGGTGAGGCCACCAACAAGGGCGCGGCGACCGCCGGTCTGGTCTGCGGGATCGTGGCCACCGTGATCCTCCCGCTGCTGGGCTTCCTCGTCTTCGCGAGCTTCATGGGCGCGCTGTGAGGTTCGGCGTGCTGTGAGGTTCCGGACCCCGTGAGGCTGTGAGGGGCCGGCCGTCGGGCCGGCCCCTCAAGCTCAGGTGGTCGGCCCGCTCCGCAACCGCTCCCGCGCCTCCATCAACGCGAACCCCAGCAGGTTCGGCCCCCGCCACCGCTCCGGATCCCCGGCGCCCTCGTCCCCAGCGGCCAGCCCGATCCCCCACACCCGGTCCACCGGACTGGCCTCGACCAGCACCCGGTCCCCGGTCCCGAGCAGAAACGCCCGCAGCCGCGCGTCCGCCGCGAACTTGTGGACCGACCCCTCGACGACGATCCGGAACCGCTCCCGCTCCCACGTCGCCTCGTCGAACCCCCGCACCAGCCGCCCGGCCTTCTTCGCCTCGGCCGGATGCCCGGCCGCCAGCGCCCGCCGCTCCGCCTCCGCGTCCTCGAACAGCCGTGCCTTCTCGGCCATCATCCAGTGCTCGGCGGTCGCGTACGACACACCGTCCACGGTGAACGGCGCGGCCCACCACTGACTCAGACAGCTCGCGCTCAGCTGCCCGTCCGGTCGTGGCCGGTGCCCCCAGAAGTGCAGATACTTGACTCTCGCCCCCGCACGGACCTCCTGGATCAGGGCATCCCAGGAATCGATCTTCGCCATGTCCCCGAGTCTGACAGGCACCACCGACAATCCGTCCCTCGTTTTTCGGGCCAACTCGACACCTGGTCGACAGATTCCGTCGCGTAACCAAAAGGCAACAACGGAATCACTTGTTGGACCCTTCCTGCTCTGTCAGGATCGGCACTCAAATCGAGCCTGAGCCACGCCGGCCCCATCTCGGGGCACGGAGGGAGCGACATGCACAACCCGGGCACCGCCACCCCGGAACGATTCCCGGCCCAGGACCGCTTCGCGGACGGCGCGCAGTACATCGCGGGCCGGTACGCGAAGGGGACCTCGGGGCGCACCCACGCCGTGGTCGACCCCGCCACCGGCGAGGAGGTGTACACGTACGACCTGGCCGGCACCGAGGACGTGGACGCCGCGGTCGCCGCCGCGCGCGAGGCGTTCCCCGGCTGGGCCGGCGCCACCCCGGGCGAGCGCTCCGACGCGATGCACCGCTTCGCCGCCGTGCTCGCCGAGCGCGCCGAGGATTTCGCCCGCGCCGAGTCCCTCCAGTGCGGGAAGCCGCTCAAGCTGACCCGTGAGTTCGACGTGCCGGGCACCATCGACAACATCGCCTTCTTCGCGGGCGCCGCCCGGCATCTCCAGGGGCAGTCCGCGGGGGAGTACTCCGGCGACCACACCTCGTACGTGCGCCGCGAGCCCATCGGTGTCGTCGGCTCCATCGCGCCCTGGAACTACCCCCTCCAGATGGCCGCCTGGAAGGTCCTCCCGGCCATCGCCGCGGGCAACACCATCGTGCTCAAGCCCGCCGAGCTGACCCCTCTGACCTCGCTGCTCTTCGCCGAGGCCGCCACCGACGCCGGGATCCCCGACGGGGTCGTCAACATCGTCACCGGGACCGGCAAGGAAGCCGGCGAGCATCTGGTCGGGCATCCCGACGTCGCCATGACCTCCTTCACCGGCTCCACGGCCGTCGGCAAGCGCGTCGCCGAGATCGCCACCGCCACCGTCAAGCGGCTCCATCTCGAACTCGGCGGCAAGGCGCCCTTCGTCGTCTTCGACGACGCCGACCTCGAAGCGGCCGCCAACGGTGCCGTCGCGGGCGCGCTCATCAACACCGGACAGGACTGCACGGCAGCCACGCGGGCGTATGTGCAGCGACCCCTGTACGAGGCCTTCGTCGAGCGGACCGCCGCGCTCATGGAGAGCGTCCGGCTCGGTGACCCGTTCGCGCCGGGTACCGATCTCGGGCCGCTGATCTCGCACGTCCAGCGGGACCGGGTCGCCGGGTTCGTCGAGCGTGCGCGGAGCTACGCGCGCGTGGTCACCGGCGGTGCGGCGCCACAGGGCGAGCTCGGCGACGGCGCGTACTACCGGCCCACCCTCGTGGCCGACGCGGCCCAGGACAGCGAGATCGTCCAGTCCGAGATCTTCGGACCGGTCCTGGTCGTCCTGCCGTTCGACGGCGACGACGAGGGGATCCGGCTCGCCAACGACACCCCGTACGGGCTCGCCGCCTCCGCGTGGAGCCGCGACGTCTACCGGGCCAACCGCGCCACCCGGGAGATCAAGGCCGGGTGTGTGTGGGTCAACGACCACATCCCGATCATCAGCGAGATGCCGCACGGCGGCTACAAGGCGTCCGGCTTCGGCAAGGACATGTCGGCGTACTCCTTCGAGGAGTACACCCAGATCAAGCACGTCATGTTCGACAACACCGCGGTCGCCAGGAAGGACTGGCACCGCACCGTCTTCGGGGACCGCTAGCCAGCAGCCGAACGGGGAGGCCGCTCGCCCGACCAGCCGCCCGGTCTCCCCTCCCTCCCGATCTCCCGAAAGGTCACCACGCGCATGGAGCAGTACGAGCCCGACCGCCTCTCCCCGGCCCAAGTGGCCGCCATGCGGCGCAGCCTGCGAAGCGGCCGGGCCGCCCTGACCCGCCGTTCCCTGCTGCGCGCCTCCACCGGCGGCGCGCTCGCGCTGGGCGGACTGGGGTCGCTCAGCGCCTGCGGGATCCCCGCGGCCGGCAAGAGCGAGGGCGGCACGTCCGCCGAGGACCACTCGGCGAAGGAGAAACAGGTCAGCTTCTCCAACTGGACCGAGTACATCGACGTGGACGACAGCGGCAAGCACTACCCCACGCTGGAGCAGTTCACCGCGCGGACCGGCATCAAGGTCAAGTACACCGAGGACATCAACGACAACAACGAGTTCTTCGCGAAGGTCAAGCCGCAGCTCGCGGCCGGTCAGGACACCGGACGCGACATCATCGTCCTCACCGACTGGCTCGCCGCGCGCCTGATCCGCCTCGGCTGGGTGCAGAAACTGGACCCGGCCAACCTGCCGCACGCCTTCGCCAACCTGTCGCCGCAGTTCCGCGACCCCGACTGGGACCCGGGGCGGGCGTACTCCTACCCCTGGCAGGGCATCTCGACGGTCATCGCCTACAACAAGAAGGCGCTGGACGGCGTCGAGGTGAAGACGGTCTCCGACCTGCTGGACAACCCCAAGCTCAAGGGCCGCGTCGGCTTCCTCACCGAGATGCGCGACACCGTCGGGATGACCCTGCTCGACATGGGCAAGGACCCCGCGAAGTTCACCGACGACGACTACGACGCGGCCATCGCCCGCCTCCAGAAGGCCGTCGACAACAAGCAGATCCGCCGCTTCACCGGCAACGACTACACCTCCGACCTCACCAGCGGAGACTTCGCGGCCTGTCTGGCCTGGGCCGGTGACGTCGTACAGCTCAAGGCCGACAGCCCGGACATCGACTTCCTGATCCCGGACAGCGGCTACATGACGTCCAGCGACAACATGCTGATCCCCAACAAGGCCCGTCACAAGACCAACGCCGAGCGGCTCATCGACTTCTACTACGAGCCGAAGGCCGCCGCGGAGCTCGCCGCCTACATCAACTTCGTCTGTCCCGTGGACGGTGTGAAGGAGGAGCTCGCGAAGATCGACGAGGACGCGGCGAACAACACGCTGATCCTCCCCGACAAGGCCATGCAGGCCGCCTCCCGGGCCTTCCGCTCCCTGAGCGCGAAGGAAGAGACGGCCTACGAAGAGAAGTTCGCGAAGCTCACAGGGGCGTGACCACACCATGACGAACGACACCAGCGGCGACGTCCGCCTCTCCGGCATAGCCAAGACCTACGGCTCCTTCACCGCCGTGCACCCGCTCGACCTGACCGTCCCGCAGGGCTCCTTCTTCGCCCTGCTCGGCGCCTCCGGCTGCGGCAAGACGACCACCCTGCGGATGATCGCCGGTCTGGAGGAACCTTCCGCCGGCACCGTCCACCTCGGCGACCAGGACGTCACCGCGCTGCCGCCGTACAAACGGCCGGTGAACACGGTCTTCCAGTCCTACGCCCTCTTCCCGCACCTCGACATCTTCGAGAACGTCGCCTTTGGCCTGCGCCGGCGCGGCATCAAGAGCGTGAAGAAGCAGGTCGGCGACATGCTCGACCTCGTCCAGCTCGGCGAGCAGGCCCGCAAGAAGCCGCACCAGCTCTCCGGCGGCCAGCAGCAGCGCGTCGCCGTCGCCCGCGCGCTCATCAACCACCCCAAGGTGCTCCTCCTCGACGAGCCCCTCGGCGCCCTCGACCTCAAGCTGCGCCGCCAGATGCAGCTGGAGCTCAAGCGCATCCAGACCGAGGTCGGCATCACCTTCGTCCATGTCACGCACGACCAGGAGGAGGCCATGACGATGGCTGACACGGTCGCCGTGATGAACGCGGGCCGCGTCGAACAGCTCGGCTCCCCGACCGACCTCTACGAGAACCCCCGCACCACGTTCGTCGCCAACTTCCTCGGCACCTCCAACTTCATCGAGGCCGAGGTCGACACCAAGAGCGGCGACGACATCGTCCTGAAGGCGGGCGGCGGCAAGCTCGTCCTGCCCGAGTCGCGCTGCGCCGCGGCCACGACGACCGGCGGCAAGGTGCTGGTCGGCGTCCGCCCGGAGAAGATCTCCCTCACCCACGCCGACGACGCGGGCGAGATCCCCGAGGGCCGCAACCGCATCAACGGCAGGATCACCAACAGCAGTTTCATCGGCGTCTCCACGCAGTACGTCGTCGACAGCGCCGTCTGCCCGGACTTCGAGGTCTACGTCCAGAACGTCGACCGCGACACCCGGCTGGAGCCCGGCGCCGACGTCGTCCTGCACTGGAGCCCCGCCCACACCTTCGGCCTCGACGCCGCCCAGGACATCGACGCGGGCGTCGAGGAAGGTGCGGCCGCCTGATGTCGACGCTCACCGAGGCGCCACCGCCTCTCACCCCGACGGCCCCCGAGAAGAAGCCGCCCCGCAAACGCGGCCGTCTCGTCCCGTACTGGCTCCTGCTCCCCGGCATCCTCTGGCTGCTGGTGTTCTTCGCGCTGCCGATGATCTACCAGGCCTCCACGTCCGTGCAGACGGGCTCCCTGGAGGAGGGCTACAAGGTCACCTGGCACTTCGCGACGTACTGGGACGCCCTGTCCGAGTACTACCCGCAGTTCCTGCGCTCGGTGCTCTACGCCGGCTCGGCGACGATCCTGTGCCTGGTCCTCGGCTACCCGCTCGCGTACCTGATCGCCTTCCGCGCGGGCCGCTGGCGGAACCTGATCATGATCCTGGTGATCGCGCCGTTCTTCACCAGCTTCCTGATCCGCACCCTCGCCTGGAAGACGATCCTCGCGGACGGCGGCCCGGTCGTCGGCGCCCTCAACACGCTGCACGTCCTGGACGTCACCAGCTGGCTCGGCATGACCGAGGGCGACCGCGTGCTGGCCACTCCGCTCGCGGTGGTGTGCGGTCTGACGTACAACTTCCTGCCGTTCATGGTCCTGCCGCTCTACACCTCGCTGGAGCGCATCGACCCACGGCTGCACGAGGCGGCGAACGACCTGTACGCCAAGCCGGCCACCGTCTTCCGCAGGGTCACCTTCCCGCTGTCGATGCCGGGCGTCGTCTCCGGCACGCTGCTGACCTTCATCCCGGCCGCCGGTGACTACGTCAACGCGGACCTGCTCGGCTCCACGGACACCCGCATGGTCGGCAACGTCATCCAGACGCAGTTCCTGCGCATCCTGGACTATCCGACGGCCGCGGCGCTCTCCTTCATCCTCATGGCCGCCATCCTCGTCATGGTGACGGTCTACATCCGTAGGTCCGGCACGGAGGATCTGGTTTAAATGACCTTCGTCAACTGGCTCAAGCGCAATCTCGTCGTCATCGCGGGACTGCTGACGCTCGCTTATCTCCTTCTGCCCAACGTCGTCGTCACGGTCTTCTCCTTCAACAATCCGAAGGGCCGCTTCAACTACGAATGGCAGGAGTTCTCCACGGCCGCCTGGCAGGACCCGTGCGGAGTCTCCGACCTGTGCGGCTCGCTGTCCCTCAGCCTCCAGATCGCCTTCTGGGCGACGCTCGGCGCCACGCTCCTCGGCACGATGATCGCCTTCGCACTGGTCCGCTACCGCTTCCGCGCGCGCGGCGCCGTCAACTCGCTGATCTTCCTGCCGATGGCCATGCCCGAGGTCGTCATGGCGGCCTCGCTGCTCACCCTGTTCCTCAACATGGGCGCCCAGCTGGGCTTCTGGACGATCCTCATCGCCCACATCATGTTCTGCCTGAGCTTCGTCGTCACGGCCGTGAAGGCGCGCGTGATGTCGATGGACCCGAGGCTGGAACAGGCGGCCCAGGACCTGTACGCCGGCCCGGTGCAGACCTTCCTCCGGGTCACCCTGCCGATCGCCGCCCCCGGAATCGCCGCGGGCGCGCTGCTCGCCTTCGCGCTCTCCTTCGACGATTTCATCATCACCAATTTCAACGCGGGTTCCACCGTCACCTTCCCGATGTTCGTCTGGGGATCGGCCCAGCGCGGAACGCCCGTTCAGATCAACGTCATCGGCACGGCCATGTTCGTCATCGCCGTACTGTTCGTCCTGGCCTCCATGGTCATCAGTAATCGCCGTACCAAGCAAAAGGCGTAAAGCCAAAGGGAAACCCCCGTAGGGAGTTGAAATCATGGCCCCGAGCGCCATGAGTCGTGGTAACAACTGGACGAGATCCCTTTCCGACGCCCAGCCGGTCGTGTACTGGCTGGACGACCCCGGCAGGCCCCACCCCGAGCCCGCCCTGACCAGCGCCGAGACCTGCGACCTGCTGGTCGTCGGCGGCGGCTACAGCGGACTGTGGAGCGCGCTCATCGCCAAGGAGCGCGATCCGCAGCGGGATGTCGTCCTGCTCGAAGGCCGCGAGGTGGGCTGGGCCGCCTCCGGCCGCAACGGCGGCTTCTGCGCCGCCTCCCTCACCCACGGCCTGCCCAACGGGCTCGCCCGCTGGCCCGACGAGATCCACAAGCTTCAGGAGCTGGGCGCCCGCAACCTCGACGAGATCGAGAAGGCGGTCGCCCGCTACTCCCTCGACTGCGACTTCGAGCGCACCGGCGAGATCGACGTCGCCACCGAGACCTACCAGGCGTGGGAACTGCGCGACTGGTACGAGGAGTTGCGGGGCAAAGGCCTCGCCGACGGTGTCGAGTTCCTGGACGCCGAGGCGGTAAGGGCACAAGTCGACTCACCGACATTCCAGGCCGGGCTGTACGACCGCCGGGGCGTCGCCATGGTCAACCCGGCCAAGCTCGCCTGGGGCCTGAAGCGGGCGTGCCTCGACCTCGGCGTCCGCGTCTACGAGCACACCCCCGCCCTCACCCTGAAGCCGTACGGCGCCGGCATGGCCGTACGCACCCCCTACGGCCAGGTCCGCGCCCGCCAGGTCGCGCTCGGCACCAACATCTTCCCCAACCTGGTCAAACGCGTCCGCGCCTACACCGTCCCGGTCTACGACTACGCGCTGATGACCGAGCCGCTCACCGAGGACCAGCTCGCTTCGATCGGCTGGAAGAACCGCCAGGGCCTCGGCGACTCGGCCAACCAGTTCCACTACTTCCGGCTGTCCGCCGACAACCGCGTCCTGTGGGGCGGCTACGACGCGATCTACCCGTACGGCGGCCGGGTCCGGGCCGAGTACGACGACCGGCCGGAGACGTACGCCAAGCTCGCCGGGCACTTCTTCACCTGCTTCCCGCAGCTGGAGGGCGTCCGCTTCACGCATGCGTGGGGCGGCGCGATCGACACCTGCTCGCGCTTCTCGGCGTTCTTCGGCACGGCCCACCAGGGCAAGGTGGCGTACGCGGCCGGTTTCACGGGCCTCGGCGTGGGCGCCACGCGCTTCGGCGCCGACGTGATGCTGGACCTCCTGGCGGGCGAGCGCACGGAACGCACCCGGCTGGAGATGGTCCGCAAGAAGCCGATGCCCTTCCCGCCGGAGCCCTTCGCCTGGACCGGCATCGCCCTCACCAAGTGGTCGCTGGCCCGCGCCGACGCGCACGGCGGGCGGCGCAATCTGTGGCTGCGGGCGATGGACCGGCTGGGTCTCGGCTTCGACAGCTGAACGTGACTCAGATCACTTTGAATTGGCGGTGAGAACCCGCGTAATGCTGCCTGGTGGCCTCCCTCTTCCACGTGACGCGACCAGCGTCGATGAGAGAAAGAGGGAGGTCACCGTCATGACAGGGGCGAAGACGGCGGTCGAGTGGCTGGCATCCGTGGCGCCGGACCCCGAGGCCTGCCGCTGGGAGTGGGAGCGCAACCCCCTCGGGATCGCGCTGCTGCCGGCCGGCAAGGCCTGGGACGTGCTCATCCTGCCGGCCGAACTCGGCTACCCCACACTCGATGTCCTCACCCGCATCATCGACCAACTCGGCCCGGTTCTGGTCGACTTCGGCGATTCCCGGATGGGCTTCTTCGTGCCGCCCGGCACGGCGGCGCGGTGGCTCGGCACGGGTATTCGTACGGCTGGGGCCGGTACCTGGATCGTCGTCCCGTACCCGGGGCGGGGTGCTGGTGGCGTCCGCTGGCTGGTTCCGCCGGACGGCACGGGCACTCTGACCGATCCGGCGCTGCTTGAGCTGGCCATGCATGAGGCTGCGGCGGGGTTGGCCGATGGCGACTAAGGAGATTGCCGCGCTGGGTCGTGTGTCGGCTGCGGGGGTGTTGTGGCTGGTCGCGCCCACGCGGCGGAGCCGCATATGGATACAGCCCCGCGCCCCTTGAGGAAGTTGCAGAATCTGGCGACATCTTGACACGCTGATTGGTCTGGACCAAATTGGGGCGCGCTCCACCCCCTCCAATTCCCCCATGCCTGGAGGCCCTTGTGGATCGCCCCAGACCGCTCGCCTTCCTCATCGCCGCGGCACTGACCCTGCCCGGCCTCACCGCGCTCTCGTCGGCCGCCCGTGCGGCCGACGCCGATCTCGCTCGTAACGGTGGCTTCGAGTCCGGCCTCGACGGTTGGACCTGTACGGCCGGTACGACGGTGAACTCACCCGTCCACAGCGGCAGTTCCGCGCTCCAGGCGACCCCGGCCGGAGGCGACAACGCCCGCTGTGCGCAGACGGTGACCGTGAAGCCCGACTCCCAGTACACGCTCTCCGGATATGTCCGCGGTGCCTACGTCTACCTCGGCGCGAGCGGCACCGGCACCACCGACGTCTCCGCCTGGATCCAGTCGGCCCCGAGCTGGCAGCAGCTCACGACGACCTTCCGTACCGGTCCCTCCACCACCCGCGTCACCGTCTACACCCACGGCTGGTACGGCACCGGTGCCTACCACGCCGACGACATCTCACTCATCGGCCCCGGTGGGGACGCCGGTCAGCCGCCCGCCGCTCCGACCGGCGTGAAGACCGGAACGGTCACCTCTACCAGCGTCGCCCTGTCCTGGTCCCCGGTCGCGGGCGCGACGAGTTACACCGTCTACCGCGACGGCGCCAAGGTCCAGACGGCGACCGGCACTTCGGCGACGGTCGGCGGGCTCGCGCCCTCGACGGCGTACGGCTTCCAGGTCGCCGCGGTGAACGCGGCGGGGGAGTCGCCGAAGTCGGCCACGGTGACGGCGACGACGACCGCGGGCACCGGCGATCCCGTGGACCTCCCGGCCCACGCCCTCGTCGGCTACCTCCACGCCGGCTTCGCCAACGGCTCCGGCTACACGCGCATGGCCGACGTCCCCGACAGCTGGGACATCATCGACCTGGCCTTCGGTGAACCCACCTCGGTCACCTCCGGCGACATCCGCTTCGACCGCTGCCCGGTGACGGAGTGCCCGAACGTCGAGTCCGACGCCGACTTCAAGGCGGCCATCAAGGCCAAGCAGGCGGCCGGCAAGAAGGTGCTGATCTCCATCGGGGGCCAGAACGGCCAGGTCCAGCTGACCACGACGGCCGCGCGGGACACCTTCGTGACGTCCGTCTCGAAGATCATCGATGAGTACGGGCTCGACGGGCTGGACATCGACTTCGAGGGCCACTCGCTCTCCCTGAACGCCGACGACACGGACTTCAAGAACCCGAAGACCCCGGTGATCGTCAACCTCATCTCGGCCCTGAAGACCCTCAAGGCCAGGTACGGCGACGACTTCGTGCTGACCATGGCCCCCGAGACCTTCTTCGTCCAGCTCGGCTACCAGTACTACGGCACCGGCCCGTGGGGCGGCCAGGACCCGAGGGCCGGGGCGTATCTCCCGGTCATCCACGCCCTGCGCGACGACCTGACGCTGCTGCACGTCCAGGACTACAACTCGGGCCCGATCATGGGCCTCGACAACCAGTACCACTCCATGGGCGGCGCCGACTTCCACATCGCGATGACCGACATGCTGCTCACCGGCTTCCCGGTCGCCGGCAACGCGAGCAACGTCTTCCCGCCCCTGCGCCCCGACCAGGTCGCGATCGGCATGCCCGCCTCGACCAACGCGGGCAACGGCCACGTCCCCCCGGCCGAGGTCACCAAGACCCTCGACTGCCTGACGAAGAAGACCAACTGCGGCTCGTACACCACCCACGGCACCTGGCCGGCCCTGCGCGGCCTGATGACGTGGTCGATCAACTGGGACCGGTACGGCGGCTGGGAGTTCCAGCGGACCTTCGACGGCTACTTCGGCTGACGGCCGGGCGGATGCGCGGCGGCTACTCCGCCGACGTCGCCTTCAACGCCAGCCACAGCTCCATCCGTACGTCCGCGTCATCCAGCGACCGGCCCAGGATCTCCTCCACCCGCCGCATCCGGTACCGCAGCGTGTGCCGGTGCACGCCCAGATCCGCGGCCGCCGCGTCCCACTGACCGTGCCGGGACAGCCACGCCCGAAGGGAGGCGACCAGGTCACCCCGCCCCGTCGCGTCGTGTTCGTGCAGCGCCCGCAGCAGCCCGTCCGCGAACGCCTTCACCGCGTCGTCCGCGAGCAACGGCAGCACGGACCCCGCCGCAAGCTGCTCGTGCTCCACGAACACCCGCCCGCGCCGCCGCGCCACCGACAGCGCCTGCTCGGCCTGCTTGTAGGCCGCCGCGGCGGCGATGGGCCCGGCCGGGGCCGACAGCCCGATGACCAGTTCCTCGTCGTCGGCACCCGGCTGCTCGGGTACGGTCCCCGTCCGCGCCGCCTCCAGCGCCGCCGCGTACTGCGCGCACGCCGTCACCGCCGCGCCCCCGTCCCCGGCGAGCACCACCAGTCGCGCCGTCTCGCCCTCGCCCTCCGGAACGACCAGCACCGCCTCTCCGGCCCGGGCCGCCGCCGACTCCACGAGTTCGGTGAGCGCGCCCAGCGGATCGCCGTTCGTGCCGGTGGCGGCGACCAGCGCGGCGGCGGAGGTGGCGGTCGCCTTGGCGGGCGTCTCCCGTGCGGCGGTGTCGACGACCCGTGCCGCCGACACCGACGCCGCCTCGGTGACGATGACGCGGAAGGGGGCGTCCAGGAGCCCGCCGTAGAGGTCCCCGGCCACGGCGCGTGCGTGATCCGGCTCGCCGGCGAGCAGCATGCGCAGCACCGCGGCGCCCACCCGCTGCTCGGCCGCCTGCAAGGACCGGGACCGCTCGGTGGTCAACGTCAACAGCGCGATGGCCGAGTGCACGGCGTACCGCTCCGCCGTGCCGAGTGCCGCCGCCGTGCCCACGGCCAGCGCGGCGCGGGCCCGCCGGCCGGTGCCCAGGGTGTGCAGCTCGACCCGGTCCTCGTTCTCCGGCCCGCCGACCACGGACGACGCCGGCGCCGGCCGCTCCCGCAGCCGCTCCACGTCCGCGGTGAGCCGGGCCGCCCGCCGCCCCGCCCACTCCGGCGCCGTCGCGACCACGGCACCGGACGCGTCGTACAGCGCCGCCCACCCGTCCACCTGTGAGGCCAGCGCGGCCAGCAGCCCCTCCGGACCGTCGCTCAACGCCTGCTTGGTCAGCTCCCGCTGCGCCGCGAACCCGGCCGTCACCGCCCGGTACTGATCCGCCGCGATGGCCGCCGACACGGCCTTGCTGATCGCGAGGAACGGCGTACGGCGCGGCACCTCCAGCAGTGGCAGGCCCTCCGCGTCGGCCGCCTCGACGAGCGCCTTGGGGATCTCCTCGTAGTTCACGCCGACCGCGAAGCCGAGCCCGACCACGCCCGCCCCGACCAGCCGCCGCACATAGCGCCGCATCGCCTCGGGGTTCTCCGCGTCCAGCTTGAGCGCGGTGATCAGCAGCAGCTCCCCGCCCTCCATATAGGGCACCGGGTCGGCGAGCTCGCTGACATGCGCCCAGCGCACGGGCACGTCCAGGCGGTCCTCGCCCGCCCGCACGGTCAGCTTCAGCGCGGAGTGATGGACGAGCGAGGCGAGCGTCGGTGGCATGAGGCCTTCAGGTCGGTGTGATCGTTGTGATCTTTTGGCCGCCATGTATGAACAGCCTGTGACGATTCTGCCTCACCGTACGGTCATGGGGTGACCTGAAGTCCGGAGACCTAACCCCGCAGATCCACCAGCAACGGCGGCGCGTGCTCGCCGTCGACGCTGGTCAGCGACAGCACCGCATGCCCGGGCGGCACCGAGTGGGCCAGCTCGGAGGCCGACCAGCGTTCGCGCTCGACCTGCCGTACGGTCACCGCGTCCGTCGTCACCGCCTTGCCGGTGACGAGCTTGCGCAGGGCGTGGATCAGCCGGGTCATCGGCTGGTCGGCGAAGACCGTGTGCTTGGCCACCTCCCGTGTCTCCACCCACTCCGTGCCCCAGGTCTGCGCGAACCGGCTGCCGTCCCAGGTCGTCACGCCGGAGAACGCCATACGGCAGCCGATCGCCCCGTACAGCGGGCCGTGCAGGGCCTCGGGGACGTCGCCGATGGTGCGCAGGGCGAGGACGACGCCCGCGTTCTGCGAGCGCAGCCGCTGGATGCGGCGCACCGACTCGGCGGTGACCGCACCGGTGGCGTCGTCGAGGACCAGACAGGCGAAGTGGCGGCGCTTCCCGCCGCGTGCGACGGCGCCGAACTGGGCGAGGACGAGCCTCGTCAGCAGACGGGCGGCCTCCTCGTGGCCCTGCTCCGGAAGGTCGATGCGGACCCGCAGCGGATGGTGGGCCACGGCACGCAGGGAGAACGGCCGGGTGTCACTGCCGCCGCCGAAGAACTCGGCGAAGGCCGGCCGGTTGAGGAGCGCGAGCCGGTCGGCGAGGGCGCGGCCCACATCGGCCGGGCTGCCCATCTGCCGGACGCGCGCCTGGAGTTCACGGTGCATCACGGTGTGTCCGCCGGACGCCAGCGCGTCCTGGAGCGCGGACAGCGCCGCCGGCTCGCCCTCCAGGAGCTCACGCAGCACCGGCAGGGTCGGGAACCGGCCGTGCACCGCCCGGTAGGGGCCGAGCAGCTGGGCGAGCGCGGTCGCGGCGCTCTGGCTGCCCACGGTGTCGAGGTCGCCCACCAGGCCCTCGGCGAGGATGGCGGCCGCCTCGTCCGGGTCCTCCGACTCCGCGTACGGATCCAGGTCGTGGACGGAGGTGGGGTCACCGATCCGGACGATCACGTCGAACGCCTGGTCCGCGGCGAGCCGGGTGCCCGCCGCCGAGACCGCGACGACGGCGCACCGTCCGGTGAGCGCCTGCAGTGCCAGCGACTCCGTCACGGGCTCGATCAGGTGCCGTGTCTTGCCCGCCCCGGACGGCCCGATCGCGAGGAGGGACGTACCCAGCACGTCGGGGCCGACCGCGGCGCCGGCGTCGTGGTAGGCACGTGGGGCCCGTTCCGCCGCCACCCACCGCCCGAGGCGCACCTGTCCGGCGAGCAGGTCGTGGTCGGCCGCACGGCGCGGCAGGTCCCGGGCTCCGGAGGGGTGGGTCCAGGACGCGCCGCCCTGGCGCAGCACGGTGTCGCGGAAGGCCTGCAGCGAACCGTCCTGCCTGGCCACGGTCCAGGCGTGCTCGAGCCGGGCGCAGTCCACGTCGTTCATACGGTGGGCGGCCACCTCGGCGGTCAGCAGATCGGCCGCCTCGTACTGCCCCGCCCGCCGCAGTTCGGGCCACTCGGCGCGCGGCCGTTCCGGAGCCGCCGCCGGTGCCGCTCGTGTCGCGGTCCTGCGCGCGGCGAGCCGCGCCTTCCCATAGCCCCACCAGTCGCCGACCCGGGCGAACGGCCACAGGACCAGAAGGGTGACGACCGTGTACAGACCGTCGGTGAACAGCACCGAGGTGAACAGGTCGAAGCCGCCGGAGATCAGGGCGACGAGGGAGAACAGGGGGGCGACGACGGGAAGCGCGTCCCAGCCGACGCCGGGAAAGGCGCTCGGGAAGACGAAGCTCAGCGTGACCAGGGCGCCCAGCGCGGCGAGCAGCGCCCGCGCGGGCTGCGGGCGCCCGCCCACGAAGTGCCGGACGACGTCGGGCCAGCTGCCCAGCCGGCCCATCGCGTAGACGAGCACGGCGAAGAAGAGCCCGTTGTAGACGACCAGCGCCTCCTGCCCGTGCCAGTCCTTGGCCGACGCCAGGGTGCCGCCCCACCACCAGTCGTCCGGGGTGAACAGCCGCAGCACGGAGTACTGGTACGGAACGGCGCCGCGCCGCCACATCGACCACACCAGCAGCGCCACCACCAGCGGAACGAGCAGCCCGACGACCGTGACCGGCGCCAGCCGTTCGGCGCCCGACTGCGCGCCCTTCGGCGGGCGGTATCCGAACCGCCAGATCCCGGGCCGGGCGGCCGACCGGGGCTCGTTCAGCCAGTCGGCGATTCCCGACGGTGTCGGCCGGCCCGGTGCATGGGTCGGCCGTGGCGGTGTCGGTGGCACCTCCGGTGGGCCCGCCGGGCGTGGTACCGGGTTCGCATGCGTGCCTCGCGCCTCCTGCGCACCCTCGCTGTCCATCGCCCTCTTCCCCTGACCAGCCGGTCCATCCACCATCAGCGAGTCAATCTAACGCCCCCTCCTGGGGAGTTCACCGCTTACACGGCCGACGGAACGGACGCGGATGCTCCGGCCGACACCAGCACCGGCACCGGGGCCGATCGGTATCGCTATGTCCACCACGGACAACCGGCACTCCCGACAACGCCCACATGGAGCATGCCGACGCCCCCTTCCCGGCCCTAGCCTGCGAGAAAAGAGAAGACATGCGTCCGCAGCCAGCCCCATCAGCAGAACCCCAGGAGCCCCTCATGAGCGCACTTCCGCAGGAGCGCCGCGTCGTCACCGCCATCCCCGGCCCGAAGTCGCAGGAGCTGCAGGCCCGCCGTACCGCCGCGGTCGCGCAGGGCGTGGGCTCCGTGCTGCCCGTGTTCACCGCGCGCGCGGGCGGCGGGATCATCGAGGACGTCGACGGCAACCGGCTCATCGACTTCGGTTCCGGTATCGCCGTGACCAGCGTGGGCGCCTCCGCCGAGGCCGTCGTACGCCGGGCCTCCGCCCAGCTCGCCGACTTCACCCACACCTGTTTCATGGTCACCCCGTACGAGGGCTACGTGGAGGTCGCCGAGGCCCTCGCCGAGCTCACCCCGGGCGACCACGCCAAGAAGTCGGCGCTGTTCAACTCCGGCGCCGAGGCCGTCGAGAACGCCGTCAAGATCGCCCGCGCGTACACCAAGCGGCAGGCCGTCGTCGTCTTCGACCACGGCTACCACGGCCGCACCAACCTCACGATGGCGCTGACGGCGAAGAACATGCCGTACAAGCACGGCTTCGGCCCGTTCGCGCCCGAGGTGTACCGCGTGCCGGTCGCCTACGGCTACCGCTGGCCGACCGGTGCCGAGAACGCCGGCCCGGAGGCCGCAGCGCAGGCCATCGACCAGATCGCCAAGCAGGTCGGCGCGGAGAACGTCGCCGCGATCATCATCGAGCCGGTGCTCGGCGAGGGCGGCTTCATCGAGCCCGCCAAGGGCTTCCTGCCGGCCGTCCGGAAGTTCGCCGCCGACCACGGCATCGTCTTCGTCGCCGACGAGATCCAGTCCGGCTTCTGCCGTACCGGTCAGTGGTTCGCGTGCGAGGACGAGGGCATCGTGCCCGACCTGATCACGACCGCGAAGGGCATCGCGGGCGGTCTGCCGCTCGCCGCCGTCACCGGCCGCGCCGAGATCATGGACGCCGCCCACGCGGGTGGCCTGGGCGGCACCTATGGCGGCAACCCGGTGGCCTGTGCCGGTGCGCTCGGCTCCATCGAGACGATGAAGGAGCTCGACCTCAACGCCAAGGCGAAGGCGATCGAGGCGACGATGAAGGCCCGCCTCACCGCGATGGCCGAGAAGTTCGACATCATCGGCGACGTCCGCGGCCGCGGCGCCATGATCGCCATCGAGCTGGTCAAGGACCGCGCCACCAAGGAGCCCAACCCGGAGGCGACCGCCGCGCTCGCCAAGGCCTGCCACGCCGAGGGCCTGCTGGTCCTGACCTGTGGCACCTACGGCAACGTGCTGCGCTTCCTGCCCCCGCTGGTCATCGGCGACGACCTGCTGAACGAGGGCCTCGACATCATCGAGCAGGCCTTCACCCGCATCTGAGGTCACAGCGAAACCACTGGTGAACGCCGGGTTCCCGGTCCCGGGAACCCCGCCCGCCCCACCCCTGTCCGCGCTCGCGATTCCGGGGCTGGGGCGGCTACCGTCAGAGCGTGTGAAGAAGGTGTGCGAGGTGGATGTCAGGACGCGATTCCGTCTGTCTATCACCATCGCCCTGTCGTAGGTTCTAACCAGATGAGAGATACACCCCGCCCAGAGGGGACTCTGGGCGACATCGGGCCGAGGCCTCCCCAGCTTCGACCTGGTCGTGCCCTCGCGCACACACCCGGAGCTTCCGGCTCCGGATCTCCTCACCGATCGGACAGTCGCCCGCCCCAAACCCCCCGGGGCGTGCGACGATCCGATCCGGACGGCCGCCCCGGAACCACCCCCCCTGTTCCGGGGCGGCCGACCTCCCTCTTCCTCCTTCTCGGGCTGCCCGCCCTTCTCTTCGCGCTCATCACCTGGCAGGTGGTGAGCGTCGGCCCGTTGCTGGACGCCGACGCCGCGGTCAGCCGGGCCCTGGTCCACCCGGACCGGCTCTCCGAACTCCTCGCCGACCTGGGCAATGTGCCGGTCGCGGTGCCGGTCCTCGCCCTCGCCCTCGGATACGTCACCTGGCGGCATCGCCGCATTGGTACACACCACTGGTGGCGACCGGCCGTCTCCGCGGCCCTGCTCATGGCGCTGGTCCCGGTGCTCGTGGTCCCGCTGAAGCTGCTCACCGACCGCCCCGGCACCCCGGTCGTACCGCCCGCCACCGGCTACTACCCCTCCGGCCACACGGCCACGGCCGCCATCGCCTACGGTGCCGCCACCCTGCTGCTCCTCCCATGGCTGACCTCGGCGTTCGCCCGCCGCGCCCTCCTCACCGGCTGCGCCGCCCTCAACCTCGGCGTCGGCTTCGGGCTGATCCGCCGCGGCTACCACTGGCCGCTGGACGTCCTGGCCAGCTGGTGCCTCGGCACGGTGCTGCTGGTCTCGCTCTGGCTGTTCCTGAGCCGGAACACCCCCGCCGGGACGCGGTAGCCGGGCACGAGCATCGCTCGGCTCTCCGCCAATCCGGCGCACCCGCCACCGGCACCACTACACCGCGGACAAACGCCCTTCCGCCCCCGCGCCCCTACCGTGGACGACGACACACCAGGACACCCCCAACGCGGAAGGGCCGGGACATCACAATGACTTCCAGCCACGCCTTCTGGCTCGCCGGCCGCCAGGTCAGCGGCGAGGACAGCTTCGATGTGACCTCCCCGTGGGACGGGCGGGTCGTCGGCAAGGTGAGCGTGCCGACGGACGCGCAGATCGAGGAGGCCGTGGCCGCCGCGTACGCCGTCCGCGACGACTTCGCCGCGACCCCCGCCCATGCGCGTGCCGCCGCCCTCGACCACGTCAGCCGGCGGCTCGTCGAGCGCACCGAGGAGATCGCGCGGCTGATCTCCGCCGAGAACGGCAAGCCCATGAAGTGGGCCCGGGGCGAGGTCGGCCGTGCCGTGTCCGTCTTCCGGTTCGCGGCCGAGGAGGCCCGGCGGTTCAACGGCGGCGAGGCCCAGCGGCTCGACACCGACCTCGGCGGCCAGGGACGGCTCGCCCTCACCCGGCGCTTCCCCAAGGGCGTGGTCCTCGGCATCGCGCCGTTCAACTTCCCGCTCAACCTGTGCGCCCACAAGATCGCCCCGGCCATCGCCGCCGGTGTGCCGATCATCCTGAAGCCCGCCCCGGCCACCCCGCTCTCCGGGCTCGTCATCGGTGAGCTCCTCGCCGAGACCGAGCTCCTGGCCGGCTCCTGGAGCATCCTGCCGGTGCCGAACGACAAGATGCCCGCCCTGGTCCAGGACGAGCGCCTGCCGGTCATCTCCTTCACCGGCTCCGAGAAGGTCGGCTACGCGATCATGGACTCGGTGCCGCGCAAGCACTGCACCCTGGAGCTCGGCGGCAACGGCGCGGCGGTCGTGCTCGGCGACTACGCCTCCGACGCGGACCTCGACTGGGCCGCGACCCGGATCGCCACCTTCTCCAACTACCAGGGCGGCCAGTCCTGCATCTCCGTGCAGCGGGTGATCGCGGACGCCTCCGTGTACGACCGGCTCCTGCCGCGCATCGTCGCCGCCGTCGAGGCCCAGGTCACCGGTGACCCGGGCGACGACGCGACCGACGTCGGTCCGCTGGTCAGCGAGGACGCCGCCAAGCGCGTCGAGACATGGGTCGACGAGGCGGTCGCCGCCGGGGCCAAGCTCCTCACCGGTGGCAAGCGGGACGGTGCCTCGTACGCGCCGACCGTCCTCACCGACGTACCCGCCGACACCACCCTCGCCTGCGAGGAGGTCTTCGGACCCGTCCTCACCGTGCAGAGGGTCGACGGGGAGGCCGCCGCCTTCGCCGCCGTCAACGACTCCAAGTACGGCCTCCAGGCCGGGGTCTTCACCCACGACCTCCAGACCGCCTTCCGGGCGCACCGCGCCCTCGAGGTCGGCGGCGTCGTCATCGGCGACGTGCCCTCCTACCGCGCCGACCAGATGCCGTACGGCGGCGCCAAGCAGTCCGGCGTGGGCCGGGAGGGCGTGAGGTTCGCGATGGACGACTACACCTACGAGCGGGTGCTGGTACTCACCGGGCTCTCCCTCTAGTAAATGGGATCCATTTTCAGTTAGCCTTGTCGAAGAGGTCCGGCACCGATGCCTTCCGGTGCCGGACCTCTTCTCTGTGCCGGCCTGCTCCGGACCCTCAACCGGAGAAGCCGACGTGCGCGAGCCGCACCGGACCGCGCAGCCTGAGGTGGACGTCCCGGACGCCCTCGGCGATGATCCCGGCGCGCTTCGTCACGTAGTCGTACGGGCTCGCGCCCTCGCCCGCCTCGGACGTCAGCACGGCCAGCACCGCGCCCCCGTCCAGCGACACCTCGACCGCGCCGTCGCCGGAGAGCGCCGCCGTCACCGCCGAGACCCCGCCTTCGAAGTCGCAGTCCCGGTAGACCAGTTCACCCGACCCGCCCTGTGCCGGCGTCACCGCGTCACCGGCCGTCCGGGTACGGTCGACGATCGCGACCCCGCTCTGCTCGTCGAAGTCGGCCGCGTCCAGTCCACGGCGCAGCACCGGACGCGGGGCGGACGGCTCGCCGTCCAGGATCACCGTCGAGCGCAGCCGGACGTCCTCACTGGACGCGCCGGCCAGCACCTCGTACGGACCCGGCTCACGGCGCCAGCCGCCCCTGGCAACGTCCCAGAAGGCGAAGGACGACAGCGGGACCTCGAAGCTCAGCTCCGTCCGCTCGCCGGGGGCCAGCCGCACCCTGCTGTGCGCCACCAGCTCGCGGCGCGGGCGCGGCACCGTCGGGTCCACGGCCCGGGTGTAGAGCTGGGCCACCTCGTCGGCCGGCACATCGCCCGTGTTGGTGACCGTGAAGGAGACGTGCAGCGAGTCGTCCGTGGTACGGGTCGTGAGGTCGGCGTAGGAGAAGGCCGCGTACGACAGGCCGTGGCCGAACGGGAACAGCGGGGTCCCCTCGAAGTACAGATACGTCTGGCGGCCGCCGATGACGTCGTAGTCGAGGAGGTCGGGCAGGTCGCCGTCGTCGGCGTACCAGGTCTGCGGGAGCCGGCCCGCGGGGGAGACGTCGCCGGCCAGGACGCGGGCGAGAGCGGTGCCGGCCGCCTGGCCGCCGTGGGACATCCACAGCAGCGCCGGAAGGGCCGTGTGATCGACGGCGTACGGGTACGCCGAGACCAGCGCCAGCACCGTGTTCGGGTTGGCGGCGCGGGCGGCCCGCAGCAGGCGCTCCTGGTGCTCGGGCAGGCGCAGCGTCGGGCGGTCCTCGGTCTCGCGGCCGTGGATGTGCGGGTCGTTGCCCGCGACGACCAGGACCACGTCCGCCTCGGCAGTGACCCGGGTTACAGCGTCCTCGCCGCTTTCGACGACCATGAGCTGGAACGTTTCAGGCTTCGCTTCGGCAACCCGCACGCCGTCGGCGGCGACTGAGACGTGGCGACCCGTACCGATGTGCTTCAGGAGGTGCCCGTTCTCGTGCGGTTCCAGGCGGAACGTCTCCTGGACGACCCAGCCGCCGGGCTGGTCGGCGGAGGCGCGGACGAAGCCGTCGGCGGCGACCGACAGATAGCGGCCGTCGGGGGCGCGCAGGGTCAGTACGCCCTCGCCCCAGTCGACGAGCGCGAACTCGGTGCCGACCGGGTCGGTGGTCAGCGGCGGCAGATCGGTGCGGCCGGCCAGCAGGGCCGGGTCGAGGGCGCCCTCGGCGCCGCGCACCTCGTCGTCGGCGTCCGCCTCGGGGACGTGCAGGAAGGCTCCGGCCGAGGTCTTCAGCCGGACCCGGTCCACACCCTCCGCGAACTCCACGCGCTCCGCGCCGAACCGCTCGTACAGGCCCTCCAGCGGGGTGGAGCGGTGGATGAGCGTGCCGCTGTACCAGTCGAGCTTGCACTCGTCGGCGAGCAGCCCGACCACGGCGATCCGGGTGTCCGGCGCGAGCGGCAGCAGTCCCGCGCTGTTCTTCAGCAGCACGACCGACTGCTCGGCGGCCTCCTGGGCCAGCGTGCGGTGGGCCGGGGTGTCGAAGTCCCTGGTCAGCGCGTGCGGGTCGTACTCCGGGTCGAACTCGCCGAGCCGGAAGCGCACCGAGAGCTGACGGCGCACCGCGGTGTCGATGTCCGACTCCGTCAGCAGCCCCTTGTCGAAGGCGCCCCGCACCCGTGCGGTGATCTTCGAACTGTCCGTGCCGTGGTCGGTGAAGCTGTCGACGCCGGCCTGCAGCGCGGCGGCCGTGGCCTCCTCGTGGGTGTCGAAGTAGTGCTGGCAGTCGGCCAGGTTGGAGGGCGCGCTCGCGTCCGAGCAGACCATCAGGTCCTCGTCGGTCCAGGTGCGCAGGTGCTCGCGCAGATACGGCGAGACGTGGTTGGGGCGGCCGTTGACCAGGTTGTACGCCGGCATCACCCCGGCCGTCGCGCCCGCCTCGACCGTCTCGCGGAAGGCGCGCAGATCGTACTCGTGCATCACGCGCGGGCGGACCGAGGACGAGGTGACGTCGCGGCCCGTCTCGTTGTTGTGGGCCAGCCAGTGCTTGAGGACGGGCGCGGTGCGCCAGTACGTCGGGTGGTCGCCGCGCAGGCCGCGGGTGTACGCGGTGGCGATGGCCGAGGTGAGCTTCGGGTCCTCCGAGTAGCCCTCCTCGTTGCGGCCCCACAGGGGGTGGCGCAGCAGGTTCACGGTGGGGGACCAGACGTTGAGCCCCACGCGGTCGTCGCGGGCGCGCATCGCGCGGGTCTCCTTGGAGACGGCCTCGCCGACCCGGCGCACGAGCTCGGTGTTCCAGGTCGCGCCGAGCCCGATCGCCTGGGGGAACACGGTCGCCGGACCCATCCAGGCCACACCGTGCAGAGCCTCCTGTCCGGTGCGGAACGCCTCGATGCCGAGGCGCTCGACGGCGGGCGCGAACTGGTGCAGGAAGGCGATCTTCTCGTCGAGCGTGAGCCGCGACAGAAGGTCGTCGATGCGCTTCGCGAACGGCAGTCGCCGATCACGGAAAGGCGGCGTAGGCGGCGTTTGTGCGGTCACGTGGCGTTCCCCTTGCGATGGAGCGGCGAGGCGCTTTCGAAGCGCTTCGATGCTGATTCGATCCAGGGGTGGGTGTCAAGACACCCCGGCGCAACAACTCCGACTCCTGACCTTTATTTCAAGCGCCGTAAGACAGCGGTCGGATCCTCCACACCTCGGAGGAATCTTGGAATCGACCCTTGTGCGCCCCCATGCCTTCACTTAACCTCGCAGCAACATCGAAGCGCTTCGACTACTTCGACCACGAGGCTCGCCCGCTTCCGGGACGCCCCTCGGCCGTGATCGCAGAATCGCTTCAGCTCAGCCAGTTCCACTTAAGACACCGCAGCCGACGGCCACCGCCGGGTGTCCAGGTGCGCCACGAAGGGTTGACGCAATGACGCCGAACGCCGACTCCGTCCCTTCCGGACCCAGCCGGAGAAGCTTCCTCGCCTCCACGGCGGTGGCCACCGCAGCGGTGGCCGGTGGGATGCCGCTGCTCGCCGCCTGCGGCGGATCGGACTCCGGCTCGCGTGAGGGCGCCACGTCGGGCAAGGCCGCCGACAAGCTGCTCCCGACGTACGTCGCCAGCTCGGTCGCCCAGCCGGACCTTCCCTCGAAGAACGGCTCGGCGGCCGGCTACACCGGCAAGGTGGACCTCGCGGCCCTGAAGACCTCGGTCCCCGACAAGCTCGGCACCGGCGCCCCCGTCAAGATCATGTCGCCGTTCTGGGGCTCCCCGCCGAAGCCCGGAAACCCGTATTACACGGCGCTCGACGCCGCGGCGGGCACGAAGATCACCTGGCAGAACCAGGACGGCAACACCTACGGCGAGAAGCTCGGCGCGGTCCTGGCCTCCAGCTCCATACCCGACATGGTGGTCGTGCCGAGCTGGGAACTGGTCGGCAAGATCTCCAACGCGGTCACCGCGAAGTTCATGGACCTCGGGCCCTATCTGGCGGGCGACAAGGTCAAGAAGTACCCGAACCTGGCGGCCATCCCCTCCGACGCCTGGCGCATGGGCATCTTCGGCGGCGCCCTGCGCGGCATCCCGATGCCCGCCGCCATCGCGAACTGGATCACGCCCCAGTACCGCAAGGACCTCTTCGACAAGAAGGGCTACTCGGTACCCAAGTCGCCCGACGAGTTCATGAGCTGGGCCAAGGAGGCCACCAGCTCCAAGGCCAAGGTGTGGGCCTGCGGTGACATGACCTGGTCGGCGTGGAGCATCTTCGGTGTCCGTGGCTCCGGGACGATCGGCTGGGACATCGGGGACGACGGCAAGATGACGTACCGCATCGAGCAGCCCGAATACCTCGAGGCTCTGGAGTGGGTCCGCAAGCTGTTCGACGCGGGCGTGGTCCACCCCGACGACAAGGCGCGCTCGGGCGACCCGGGCCAGCGGTTCACCGCCGGGCAGACTCTGGTCTACAACGCCAACATCGCCGACTGGTACGGGAAGGTCTCCGAACAGGCCCAGTCCAACCCGGACCTGGAGATCGACGCCATCGACATCTTCGGCGCCGACGGCGGCGACCCGACGCTGTACGCGTCCCAGCCCGCCACCATCTGGTCGCTGATCCGCAAGGGCGCCTCCAAGACGACCGTGGAGAACGCGCTGGCCGCCGCCAACTTCTCGGCCGCGCCCTACGGCACCAAGGAGCGGATGCTCGTCGACTACGGCGTCGAGGGCACCCACTACACGGTCAAGGACGGCGTTCCGGCCAAGAACGACCTGGGCAACTCCCAGGTGCTCAACGCCTGGGTGATGCTGGCCGCACCGGCCGCCTACTACGCCCACCCCGACTTCCCCGACATCGCCCGCAAGCAGGTCGAGTGGCAGCAGCGGATGGGCGCCTTCATGAAGAAGACGGCCACCTTCGGCATGAACATCGTCGAGCCGACCCGCTACGCCAACCTCGCCAGCCAGTTCGAGCAGCTGGAGATCGACTACGTGCGCGGCAACCGCAAGCTGTCCGACGTGCAGGCCGCCATCTCCACCTGGAAGTCCTCCGGCGGCGACAAGCTGCGCGACTGGTACAAGGAGCTCATCGACAAGAACGGCAGCGGCGCCTGATGTCCCTCACGGCCGGGAGCAGGCCTGACGGGACTCGTCCCCCCGCGGCCGTCGAGGAGCCGACGGCCGCGGTCGCCGCAGCGTCTCCCAAGGTCTCGGTGCCGGGAAAGGCGAGCAGGGCCGGCAAGGTTCCCTTCCGGGTCCGGTGGCGCCGCGACCGGGCGCTCATCGTGATGACGCTGCCCGTCATCGTCCTGCTCCTGATCTTCAACTACGTCCCGCTGCTCGGCAATGTCGTGGCCTTCCAGGACTACGACCCCTACGTCTCCAGCAACGGCGTCATGGCGATCTTCCACAGCCCCTGGGTGGGCGTGGAGCAGTTCTCGCGGATGGTGGACGATCCGCTGTTCTGGAGCGCCGCGAAGAACACCATCGTCCTGTTCGTGCTCCAACTGGTGCTGTTCTTCCCGGTCCCCGTCGCCCTCGCGCTGCTCATCAACAGTGTGATCCGGCCGAGGGTGCGGGCCGTGGCGCAGGCGATCATGTATCTGCCGCACTTCTTCTCCTGGGTCCTGGTCGTCACCGTCTTCCAGCAGATCTTCGGCGGCGCGGGCATCATCGCGCAGACCCTGGAGGACCACGGCTGGAGCGGTTTCGACCTGATGACCAACGCGGACCTGTTCAAGTACCTGGTCACCGCGCAGGCCGTCTGGAAGGACGCCGGCTGGGGGATCATCGTCTTCCTCGCCGCGCTGGCCGCGGTCAGCACCGACCTGTACGAGGCCGCCGCCATGGACGGAGCGGGGCGCTGGCGCCGGATGTGGCATGTGACGCTGCCCGCGCTGCGCCCGGTGATCGCGCTGCTGCTGGTCCTGCGGGTGGGTGACGCGCTGAGCGTCGGGTTCGAGCAGTTCCTGCTCCAGCGGTACGCGGTCGGTGTGGGGGCCAGCGAGGTCCTGGACACCTACGTGTGGAACATGGGTATCCAGAACGGCGACTTCAGCTACGCGGCCGCGGTCGGCCTGGTCAAGGGAGCCATCGGAGTGTGTCTCGTCCTGGGCGCGAACAAGGTCGCGCATCTCCTCGGCGAGCAGGGGGTGTACAAGAAGTGAGCCTCAACACGCAGCTCGTCCGCAGCCTCAAGGCCCCCGCCCGCCCCGTGTGGGAGGAGCCGCCCAGCAAGGTGGGACTCACCGCCAAGAGCGGCTTCCTGGTGCTGTGCTGCCTGGGCGTGCTCGGTCCGCTGTGGATCGTGATCGTCACCAGCCTCTCCCCGAAGCCGGTGATCGACCGGGTCGGCGGCCTCGTCGTGATCCCCCAGGGCATCACCTTCGTCAACTACACGGAGCTGCTCAGCGGCGGCCAGGTCAGCCGGGCGATCATGGTCTCGGTCGGGGTCACGCTCGTCGGCACGTTGTTCTCGATGGCGGTGTCGGTGCTGGCGGCCTACGGTCTGTCGCGGCCGGGGAGTCTGGGCCATCGGTTCTTCCTGATGACCATGATGGCGACGATGTTCTTCGGCGCCGGGCTGATTCCGACGTATCTGCTGGTGCAGTCGCTGGGGCTGACCGACACGTATCTGTCGCTGATCCTGCCGAGTGCGGTGAGTGTCTTCAACATCCTTGTGTTGCGGGCGTTCTTCATGGGGATCTCGCCCGAGCTGACCGAGTCGGCGCGTATTGACGGGGCCAGTGATCTGCGGATTCTGCTGACCATCATCATGCCGCTTTCGCGGGCCGTACTGGCTGTCATCTCCTTGTTCTACGCGGTCGGGTACTGGAGTGCCTGGTTCAACGCGTCGATCTATCTCACCGATCAGCAGATGATGCCGTTGCAGAACGTGCTGATTCAGTTGGTGCAGAAGAACACCGAGGCGCCGACGGGGCTTCAGCAGGCGGTTCGTACCGGGCAGCTCTCCTCGCTGGGGTTGCAGATGGCCGTCATGGTTCTCGCGTTGATTCCGGTCGCGGTTGCTTCTCCGTTTGTCCAGCGGCATTTCAAGAAGGGCATGTTGACCGGCGCGGTCAAGGGCTGACGGTCCCTTTTGGGAGAACAGCGCCGTAAGGCCACCGGTTGTTCGCTGTCTGCGGCTTCGTTGTGGCTGGTCGCGCAGTTCCCCGCGCCCCCAGGTAGGTATCCGCATTCCCCTTTGCAAGAACGAGGTACGTCAATGCGCATGTCTCAGCCCAGCAGAAGAACCGTTCTCGCCGGGACCGCGGCCGCTGCCGCGCTCACTGCCCTTCCGTCTGTCACGGGGCAGGCGGCCCTCGCCGCGCCCGCGGCCGCCGGCGGAGCCTACCGGTGGCGTACCGCCGTCATGGGTGGCACAGGATTCGTCACCGGTGTGCTCTTCCACCCCTCCGTCCGTGGGCTCGCCTACGCCCGCACGGACATCGGCGGGGCCTACCGGTGGGACGACCGGACCGACCGTTGGATCCCGCTCACCGACCACCTGGGGTGGGACGACTGGAACCTGCTCGGGGTGGAGGCCATCGCCGTCGACGCGGCGCACCCGAACCGGCTGTACCTCGCCCTCGGCACCTACGCCCAGTCCTGGGCCGGGAACGGAGCCGTGCTGCGGTCCGAGGACCGGGGTGCCACCTGGAAGCGCACCGATCTCGCCGTGAAGCTCGGGGCCAACGAGGACGGGCGGGGTGCGGGGGAGCGGCTGCTCGTCGATCCGCGGGACAGTGCCACGCTGTGGCTGGGTACCCGGCACGACGGAATGCTCAAGTCGACCGACCGGGGCGCCAGTTGGCAGGCCGTGAGCTTCCCGGCAACCCCGAGCGCCACCGGCCAGGGCGTCACCTTCCTCGTCGCCGCGGGCCGTACCGTCTACGCGGGCTGGGGCGACTCCGACGGCACCGCCGGCCAGCCCAACCTGTACCGCACCTCCGATGGCACGACCTGGGAGGCGGTGCCCGGGCAGCCCACCGGCACGGCCGCCAAGGTGCCGATCCGCGCCGCGTACGACCGGCACACGCGCGAGCTGTACGTGACGTACGGCAACGCGCCCGGCCCCAACGGTCAGTCGGACGGCAGTGTGCACAAGCTGCGCACCACCGACGGGAAGTGGACCGAGATCACGCCGGTCAAGCCCGGCGGGCCGACGCCGGACGGCGGGACCGACACCTTCGCGTACGGCGGAGTCGCCGTCGACGCCTGTCGCCCCGGCACCGTCGTCGTCTCCACCAACAACCGCTGGGCGCTGATCGACACCCTGTACCGCTCCACCGACGGCGGCCGCAGCTGGACGTCCCTGAAGGACAAGGCCGTCCTCGACGTCTCCGAGACCCCGTTCCTCACCTTCGGCGCCGACGAGCCCAAGTTCGGCTGGTGGATCCAGGCCGTCGCCCTCGACCCGTACGACTCGAAGCACATCGTCTACGGCACCGGCGCGACCCTCTACGGCACCCGTGACCTGAGGAACTGGGCCCCGCAGATCCGCGGCCTGGAGGAGACGTCCGTCCGCCAGCTGGTCTCGCCCCCGGCCGGAGCGGCGCATCTGATCAGCGGCAACGGCGACATCGGCGTGATGTACCACGAGTCGCTCACGGCGTCGCCCTCGCGCGGCATGGCCGCCAACCCCGTCTTCGGATCGGCCACCGGACTGTCCCAGGCCGCCGCCAAGCCGTCGTACGTCGTCCGGGCCGGCTGGGGCGACCACGGCAACGGCGCCCACTCGAACGACGGCGGGCAGACGTGGGCGCCCTTCAAGGCGCAGCCCGCCATCGCCAAGGACGCGCCGGGGCCGATCGTCACCAACGCCGACGGCAGCGTGCTGCTGTGGTCCTTCGCGCACTGGGACGGCACCGTGTACCCGACGCAGCGCTCGGCCGACAACGGCGCCACCTGGGCCGAGGTCTCCTCCCTGCCGAAGGGCGCCGTGCTCGTCGCGGACCCGGTCGACCCGAAGCGCTTCTACGCCTTCGACACCGCCACCGGGACCGTCCACGCCAGCACCGACGGCGGCCTGACCTTCGCCGCCCGGGCCGGCGGTCTGCAGTCCGGCGACAAGGAGTTCCAGCTGGCCGCGGCCCCGGGCCGGTCCGGTGACCTGTGGCTGAGCCTGAAGGGGAACGGGCTCTACCGGTCGACCGACGGGGGCGCCGCCTTCAGCAAGGTCGGCAGCTGCTCGGCGTCGTACACCCTCGGCTTCGGCAAGGCCGCCGAGGGCGCCTCCTACCCGGCGGTCTACATGGTCGGCTCGACGGAGACGATCACCGCCGTCTACCGCTCGGACGACCAGGCGAGGACCTGGACGCGGATCAACGACGACCAGCACCAGTGGGGCTGGATCGGTGCCGCCATCACGGGGGATCCGAGGGTCTACGGCCGGGTCTACGTCGCCACCAACGGGCGGGGCGTGCAGTACGGGGAGCCCGTCTGATGCCGAAGCCACAAGGGCCGGCCCTGAGCGACGCCACCCGTGGACGCCTCCTCTTCGGCGGCGACTACAACCCGGAACAGTGGCCCGAGGAGGTCTGGCACGAGGACGTCCGGCTGATGAAGGACGCCGGAGTCAACTCGGTCACCCTCGGCGTCTTCTCCTGGTCGAGGCTGGAACCGGAGCCGGGCGCACGGGAGTTCGGCTGGCTGGACCGGCTCATGGACCTGATGCACGACAGCGGCATCGGCGTCGTCCTCGCCACCCCGACCTCCTCACCGCCGCCCTGGATGGGCCGGCTGCACCCCGACACCCTGCCCGTCACCGAGGACGGCCGCACCGAGTGGTGGGGCGGCCGGCAGCACTTCTCGCACTCCAGTGCCACCTACCGGCGCTACGCCGCCGCCATCACCGAGGACCTGGCCGCCCGCTACGGCGGCCACCCGGGCCTGACGATGTGGCACATCAACAACGAGTACTGCACCTTCGACCACGGCGACGAGGCCGCGGCCTCCTTCCGACGGTGGCTGCGGGAGAGGTACGGCACCCTCGACGCCCTCAACGAGGCCTGGGGCACCGCCTTCTGGAGCCAGGGCTACGACACCTGGGACGGCATCCTGCCCGCCCGCCAACCGCACTACATGCGCAACCCCAGCCAGGTCCTGGACTTCCGGCGCTTCACCTCCGACATGCTCCTGGAGTGCTTCGTCGCCGAGCGCGACATCGTCCGGCGCCACACCCCGCACATCCCCGTCACCAGCAACTTCATGCCGCTGTGGTTCGGGCAGGACGCCTGGCGCTGGGCCGGGGAGGAGGACGTCGTCTCCGTCGACCTCTATCCGGATCCGCGCGATCCGCTGGGCGCCCAGGACGGCGCCCTCGTGCAGGACATGACCCGCTCCCAGGCACGCGGGCCGTGGATGCTCATGGAGCAGGCGGCCGGGCCGGTCAACTGGCGCGGCGTCAACCACCCCAAGCCCCGGGGACTCAACCGACTGTGGTCGCTGCAGGCCGTGGCGCGCGGCGCCGACGCCGTCTGCTACTTCCAGTGGCGGCAGTCCCGGCAGGGCGCGGAGAAGTTCCACTCCGGCATGGTCAGCCACGCCGGGGAGCAGGGCCGTACGTACCAGGAGGTCAAGCAGCTCGGCGCCGACCTCGCGAGGATCGCGCCCGAGGTGTCCGGCCGGCACAGCACCGCGGACGTCGCCGTCCTGCACGACTGGCACGCCTGGTGGGCCGGCGCCCAGGACGGCCGCCTCTCCCACGAGGTCGAGCACGCGGACGTCCTCAGGACCTGGCACCGAGCCCTGTGGCAGGCCCACCTCACCACCGACTTCGCCCATCCCGAGCACGACCTGACGGCGTACCGGCTCGTCGTCGTACCGCAGCTCTACCTCCTCACGGACGCGGCGATCGACAACCTCCTCGCCTACGTCCGCGGCGGCGGCACCCTCGTCTGCGGCTTCCTCACCGGCGTCGCCGACCAGGACGACCGGGTGCGCGAGGGCGGCATGGACGCCCGGCTGCGCGAGCTGTTCGGCATCCGCACCCTGCACGAGTGGTGGCCCCTGGACCCCGGGGAGGGTGTCGCCTGCGAGGGCTTCCGGGGCACGCTCTGGTCCGAGGAACTGGAGGCCGACGGCACCGCCGACGAGACCGTGGCGTACAAGGGCGGGGAACTCGACGGGCTGCCCGCCGTCCTGCGCAAGGGCGGGGCCTGGTACGTCTCCACGCTCCCGGAACCGGACGCGCTGCGCGACCTGCTGGCCCGCATCGCGACCGGCGCGGGTGTCCGCCCGGTGCTCGACGGCCTCCCCGAGCAGATCGAGGCGGTACGCCGGGGCGAGCTGCTGTTCGTGCTGAACCACGGCCGCGAGCCGGTGACCGTCGAGGTGCCCGGCACCCACCGCGACCTGCTGACCGGGGCGGACGTCACGGACCGGGTCACCCTCGGCCGCTACGACGCGGCGATACTTCGGCCATGATCCCGACCCCGGCCCACGGAACGTGGGAACCGCATCCCGCCGCTCGCTGGGAGGACGCGTTCCTCAGCGGCAACGGCCACCACGGCACCCTTGCGTTCGGTGACCCGAACGACGACCGCGTCATCGTCACCCATCACACCCTGGTGCGCCCCAACGGCAGCGACACCCGGCCCCCGAAGCTCGCCGCCGACCTCCCCGCCCTCCAGGACCGCCTCCTGGCCGGCGACCACACCGCCGCGGAGGGCTTCACCGACGGCCGTCCGTTGCAGTGGGTGCGGCCCTTCCACCCCGCCTTCCAGCTCCGGCTGCGCCGGCCTGCCGAGGAGGGGCACGGCTACCGCCGGTCCGTCGACTTCGCCACGGGCGTCGTCCGGGCGCAGTGCGCCGACTGGACCAGCGAGGTCTTCGTCTCCCGTGCCGACGACGTGATCGTCCAGCGCGTCACGACCCCCGGCCCCACCCTCGACGTCTCCCTGGACCACGCCCTCCC
>NZ_JAKEIP010000085.1 GCF_021474425.1 Streptomyces muensis
ACCGCGCCACCCGGTTCGACCACGCCTCCAACTCCCCATACGACACACGGCATTCACCACACACCACCGCCTCCGCATCCGGAGTCCGCGCCACCTGCTCCGCGAACAACACCGGCAACGACACCCCACGCACCCCACGCGAAAGCCCCTGCCACGCAGACAGCAACCCCTCCCGCTCCCCAGCCGACAGGACCTCCACATCGGAGACACGACGCCCCGCATCACCCTCCGCAACCCACTCCAGAACCCGCACCAAACGGTCCATGTGGGCAGCGATTTCGTCTTCCCCGTACAGGTCCGGGTGGGCGTCGAACTCGACGCGGATGCCCGCGCGGGACTCGGCCGTACCGTAGAAGTTGATCTTCAGATCGTTGACGGGGCCGGTGGACAACGGATGGGCGACGGCCGGGCTGTCTCCGAAGACGGGCTCGTTGGCGAAGGCCATGACGTTGACGGTCGGGCCGAGACGGGACTGGCCGGCGCCGGAGAGGCTCAGTTCGTGGATGAGTTCCTCGCCGCGGAAGCGCTGGTGCCGCAGAGCGTCGGCGAGGGACCGGGAGACCCGGGCGGCGAGGTCGGCGAGGGAGGCGTCCGCAGGTGTGGTCACCCGGAGGGGCAGCACGTTGACCATGGCGCTGGGGGTCGTCAGTGACGTGCGGCCGGCGCGGCCGGCGAGCGGCAGCGAGAAGGTGAAGTCGGTGCGGCCCGTCATGCGGTGGAAGAGGGCCGCGGTGGTGGTGATCGCGAGGGCGGGCCACTGGATACGGAGGGCGGCGGCGGTCTCGGCGAGTCGGCGCGCGAGAGGGCCGGGCAGGGTGCGGATGAGGCGTCGGCGGCTGTGCGTGGCAGCCGCCGACCGGCCGGCGAGGGAGACCGGGTCGGGGAGGTCCGCGAGGACCTCCAGCCAGTGGGACCGATCCTGTGCGTGCCGACGGGACCCGGAGTAGGCCGCCTCGTCCGCGACGACGCGGTCGAGGGTGGCGAAGTGGGCGGGCGGCGGTTCTTCTCCCGCGGCCAGGGACGTGTAGAGCGCGGCCACCCGGGTGGCGTAGACGGAGTGGCCGAAGCCGTCGAGGACGGCGTGGTGGTAGCGGTGGAAGTAGAAGTGGCGGTCGTCGGCGAGGGTGAGCAGGACCTGTTCGCTCAGGGGCCCCCGGGTCAGGTCGAAGGGCTCGCTCATCCGGTCGTCCATCCACCTGCGGGCCGCGTCCTCCGGGTCCGGGGACGTCCGGACATCGAGCAGGCGCAACGGCTCGGTGACCAGGCCGGGGTCCACGACCTCCTGGTGCAGCGTCGATCCGTCGCCGTCCTCGTCGCCCTGGGTGAAGTGCGACCGCAGGGCCTCCGTCTCCGCGACCGACCGCCGGACGGCCTCGGTGAACGCGGCGGTGTCCAGAGGGCCGGAGATCTCGTAGTAGCCACCGCAGTTGTAGAGGGGGCTGTCCGTATGCAGGTGCTGGGCGACCCAGATGCCCGTCTGGGCGGCGGAGACGGGTCGACGGAGCGTACGGGCTTCGGACATGGAGGTGCGGTCCTCTCGGTTCTGCGAAGTGGCGGACAGCGGGTGGGTCCGGTCGGGTGGCGGCGGAAGCCGTCAGGCGCTGCGGGCCAGTTCCTGGACGAGGGCTTCGCTCAGCGCGTCGATGGTGGGGGTGTCCCACATGACCGTCGGGTCCAGGGAGATGTCGAGGTGGTCCTCGAGTTCGGCGGCCACGGCGAGCACGTACAGCGAGTCGAGTCCGTACTCGGACAGCGGCAGGGAGGTGTCGATGGTGTCGGCGGGTCGTTCCAGGTGGGTGGCCACGCAGTCGATGAGCCAGGAGCGGAGGCTGTCGGCGGTGGGGGTCTCGATACCGGATTCGGGCATGGGTGTGGTCTCTTTCCGGGGGGGAGGTCAGGGACGGTCGGGCAGCGGGCGCTCGGCCAGGTCGAAGGAGCGCGCGGTGTCGTAGCGGCGGGTCAGTTCCGCGTACAGGCGCTCCTGGACAGGCCCCGAGGGCTCCGGCGCCCGGCGTCTTCCGCTCGCGCGTGCGTGGCCGGGGGCGGCCTGCGCGATGGCCGGGTCCAGGAGGGCCGAGACCGCCGGGGCCGTGATCAGGTCTGCGAGGGGCACCGGTGCCGGGTCGGGGTGGGGCTGCCGTCCCGGTGCGAACAGCTCACGCTGTGTCTCGCCCAGCAGCAGCTGGAACGCGGCGTGTTCGCCCACCCTGATGTAGAAGCGCGACCCCATCACGACCGACAGCCGGTCCAGGGCCCCCTGCAGCGCACGTGGCACGAGATGGCATACGGCCCGCTGATGGGCGCCCTGCCGGGTGGGCAGCGCGTCGGTGCCGCGCACGGCGAGGGTGGTCAGGGCGTCGCACAGCAGCAGGTCGGCCAGGGCTCCGCAGAGCACCTCGCGCAGCCGGGGGATCTCGCCGGCGGCCGCCCCGTACAGCCAGCGGGTGCGCAGGTGGCGCACGGTGATCCGCAACGCGGAGTCCAGCGCGCCGACGCCGGCACCGATGTGCAGCGCCGCGGTGGGGAGCCCCGCGCCGAACGAAGGCGTGGGAACGGTGCGGGCGAGTCGGGGCGAGCGGCGGTACAGGGCGCGCAGGGCGTGCAGCCACGGCTCCGGGCCGGACTGTGCGGCGGCCGGCGGCACCGGGAAGGGCAGCGCTCCGTCCGCGCCCACCGGCTGTCCCGTCTCGCTCGCCGTGAGGATCGCCCGGAAACCGAAGGGGTTGGTGTCGTCGTAGGGGTCGCCGAGGTGCCGTTCGACAGCGTCGGCGAGGGTGGTGGGATCCGTGGCCGTGGTCATCGGGTCGTGCCCTCCCAGGAGTCGAGGAGTGAGGGGACCGTTCCGGGCGGCGCGGACAGCAGTGCGTCCGCGAGCGCGTCGAGGTCCTCCCGATCGGCCTCGTCGACCGGCTCGTCCAGGTCGGTGAGCGCCTTGACCAGGCAGCCGCGCAGCCGGGCCTCGTCGGTGACAGCGGGGCCGCGCAGCCACAGGTGCAGCGCCGAGGCGGCGGCGAAGCACAGCTCGAACCGCTCGGCGAGTTCGAAGGCGTGGCCGGGCACCGCGCGGGGTGAGAAGCGCACGGCCGCCATCGCCTCGTGCAGCCGGTCGGTGGCACCGCGCAGCCGTTCGGCCAGGTCCACGAGCCGGTGCGAGGCGCTGGACCCGGCGAGGTCGTGGACCTGGGCGACGGCGGCGGGCAGGCTCGCCACCACAGACGCGCCGGTGCCGGAGATCAGGCGGAGTTCCTGCGGCCGGAACGGCCGGAGCGGGGCGCGTGGGTCGGTCGCCTCGGCCAGGCCCTCCTCGTCCCAGCGTCCTTTGCGGTAGCTGCGGGCCAGCCGGGGGAACTGTTCGATCAGCGCGTTGCGGTTGACGAAGCTGCTGCCGTCGAAGATGCCGATGATGCGGTGGTCGCGCTCCAGCTTGGCGAAGCGCCGATGCGGGTCGGCGTCGAGCAGACCATAGGGGCCCAGCAGCTGGAGCAGGCGGGCGATGAGGCCGTCGACCTGGGCCGGTACGTGGGCCTTGGCCACGGCGGAGACGACGCTCATCTCGCCGGTGAGGGCGTGCACGGACCGCGCCGCGACCATGCCCAGGCTCTCCGCCAGCAGCAGAGCGGCAACGGCCTCACCCATTTCACGCCTGACGCAGGGGAGTTCGGCCGGCCTCCGGCCCTGGCTCGACGCCTGCGTCATGAACCGGGCGGCCAGCTCCAGGGCACGGTCTCCCGCGCCGAGGGACATGCCGACACAGCCGGTACGGGTGACGTGCAGGGCCTTGAGGATGATTTCGACACCCTGGCCGGGCTCGCCGATGAGCGCGTCGGCCGGCAGGACGGCGTCGCGGAAGACGATGCCGCTGATGTCGGCGCCGCGGATCCCGTAGGTGGGGACCTTCGGCAGGTGGTTCAGCGCGCCGGGGGCGAGCCGGCTCTTGTCGACGAGGAAGAGACTGAAGCCGCGCGGTCCGCCGGCCGGGTCCGTGCGGGCGAGCACGGTGACCTGGTCGGCTCGGGTGACGTTGTTGATCAGCCACTTCTCTCCAGTGAGCCGCCAGCCGCCGTTACCTTCCGCCACTGGCTGGGCGGTCACCTCACCCGCCAGCAGGTCGCTGCCGTGGTGACGTTCGGTCAGGGCGCAGGAGACGACGGCGCCTTCGCGGATGTGCCGGGCCAGCCGTGCCGCCTGGCCCGGCTCGCCGGCGATCCAGGTGGAGACGGCGCCCAGATACGTCTTGCCGTGCGCGGCCGCCACAGTCAGGTCCACCCGGGAGACGGCGCGCAGCAGCCGTACGATCGTGCCGAAGTCGTCGAGTGCGCCGCCATGTTCCGCGGGGACGTAGTAGCGGGGCAGACCGAAGGCGTCGAGCTCCCGGATGGCGTCGGCGGGGAAAGCCTCCTGCTCGTCGAGGGCGGCCAGCACCTGGTCGGAGAAGGCGAGCCCGGGCGCGGACAACTCGTGCAGCAGCCGGGTGAGTTCCTTGTCGGGTGCCGTGGTGTGCGGGGAGGCCGTGGTCATGCCGTCGCCGTCCCGGCCGTGCGGGTGGGCCGCAGCAGGTTCTCCTGGTAGTCGGCGTAGGTGGGCCGGAGTTCCCCGGCGCGGAACAGCTCGCGCATCGCCGACCGCTGGATCTTGCCGCTGGTGGTGCGGCGTACTCCGCCGGGCCTGAGCAGCAGTACGGCGCCGACGGGGGCGCCGAACTCGCGGGCGACGGTGAGCCGCATACCGGTGGCCAGTTCCCGCAGCCGCTCCTCGTCTCGTACGCCGCGCACCTCGTGGGTGACGACCAGCACGTCGTCGCGGCCTTGTGTTCCGTCGCCCGGAACCGCGAAGCAGGCCCCTGCGAGGCTGGCCAGTTCCGGCACGTGGAGCCGCAGCTCCTGCTCGATGTCCTGCGGGTAGAGGTTGCGGCCGCGCAGGTTGAGCACGTCCTTGATACGGCCGGTGATGTAGAGCTCCCCGTCCCGCAGGACGCCGAGGTCGCCGGTGCGCAGATACCCGGGGTCGCCCTCGGCGGTGGTGGCTCGGAAGTCGGCCTCGTTCGTCGCGTCGCGCTGCCAGTAGCCGTGGCCGATGACCGGCCCGCGCAGCCAGATCTCGCCCACGCCTCCCTCGGGCAGGGTGCGCAGCGTGTCCGGGTCGACGATGCGCACCTCGGCACCGTGCGGCGGTCCGCAGCTGACCAGTTCACGGCCTGGCTCGTCGGCGGCCGCGGGCCGGAACTCGTTGCGTTCCAGCAGGTCGGCACGGACTCGGCGGGTCCGCGGGGGCCCGTCAGGGGCGCCGGAGACGAACAGGGTGGCCTCGGCCATGCCGTAGCACGGGGCGAGCGACGCCGCGGGCAGCCCGTAGGGCGCGAAGCGCTCGTGGAAGCGTGCGAGCACGGCGGAGCGCACCGGTTCCGATCCGTCGCACGCGTGCCGCCAGCGGGACAGGTCGAGCCCCTCGACCTGGGCGTCGGTGACACGTCGGCTGCACAACTCGTAGGCGAAGTCCGGGGCGGCGGAGAAGTAGATGTCGAACCGGTCGACCATGTGCAGCCACATGTGGGGCCGCTTCAGGAAGGCCGAGGGGCTCATCAGGACCGTGGCGGAGCCCGTCACCAGCGGCGGGATCACCAGCCCCATGAGCCCCATGTCGTGGAAGTGGGGGATCCAGCCGCCGCATCGCGTGGTGTCGTCGAGGCCGAAAGCGGCGGCGATGTTCGCGGTGTTGTGCAGCAGGTTGCCGTGGCTGATCATCACACCCTTGGGGTCCCCGGTGGATCCCGAGGTGTACTGCAGCACCGCGAGGGTGGAGTGATCGGTGTGCGGCATGCGCCAGTCAGCGGCGTCAGGGCCCGGGCCGTCGTCCGTGGCCGGCAGCAGGAGGTGGCCGAGCCTCTCCTCGGTGACCCACTCCCGGACGTCACCGAGAGCCGAGGTATCGGTGAGGACGGCCGTGACGCCCGCGTCCTCCATGATGCGCCGGAGCCGGTGCCGCTCGTGGCGGTAGCGGCCGGGGAGCGGGGAGGGAACCGCGACGACCCCGGCGTACAGACAACCGAGGAAGGCGGTGACGAAGGCAAGGCCGGCGGGATACAGCAGGAGTGCGCGGTCACCGGGCACGAGCCCGCGTTCACGCAGCCGGACGGCGATGCTCCGCGCCCGCTCGTCCAGTTCGGCATACGTCATCCAGTGCGCCCCGTCAGGATCGACGGGATCCGTCACAAATGCCGCCGCCCTTTTCTCCGGCTGGTTTTCCGCGTGCTGCCGAATCACGGTGGTGACACTGGGATTGGCGACGATTCCCGCCATTTTCATGGCCTGCCCTTCGTGGTCGCGAACGGGATTTCCGCGCGCCGAATCGGCACTGCCTTGACTTTCTACCGGCGGCAGCGGGGCCAGGGAAGGCGACTGACAGCAAACTGCACAGGCCGGTCCGGACCAGGGCAGCAACAAGGGCAAAAGCCGCATAGAGCCACGACTTCCGGGGAGCGCCAAGGCCAGTACCGGCCAGCCGCACCCCCGATACGGCCATGCCCTCCGCAGTAGAGTCGAGAATCCAGTCGTTTCCCTCAAGCCCTTGCCGCCGCCGAGCGCCCAGCGCTTTCGCACCGGAATTGCTGGCACTCCTCGACTTCCGGATTCCGATGAATTCCACGCATGGCACTCATTCGCCCACTGTGCTGATCACCGGCACTTCTTCCGACGCCCACACCTGGAATCTCGTCTATCTCCAGTTACTGCTGGAGGAATGGGGCCGTCGTGTGGTGAACCTCGGCCCCTGCGCCCCCGACGAGCTGGTGCTGGCTTCCGCACTGGAGCACGACCCCGGCCTGATCGTCGTCAGCAGCGTTAACGGCCACGGCTTCCACGACGGCCTGCGGCTGATCCGTGTGCTGCGCTCCCACCCCCGACTCGCCGCCACGACCATCGTGATCGGCGGGAAACTCGGCGTCGACGGCCTGCGCAACGTCGGTCAGGTCCGGCGCCTGACCGAGGCCGGCTACGACCGGGTCTTCGACGACGGGGACATGGCGGACTTCCGCGCTCTGGTGTCCCGGCTGCCCGCCCGAGCGGTGTCGTGACACCCGTGCCCTTCGGCGACTTCGTGGCCCGGGCGCAGACGCGGGGCACGCTCGTTGTCCAGCCCAGGATGGGCTTCAGCGACCCGGCCCGGATGCGCGAGGGGCTGCTGCGCACCCGGGCAGCCGACGCGGTCACCGCCGGCACCCTGACCCTGGACAGCTACACGCGCGTCGGCGACCTGGCGGCCGCCCGGCGCGCCGTGGCCGAAGGCGTCGCGCTGAACGGCTATCCGATCTGCACGCATCCGCTCCGGACCTCCCGGGCCGTGCTCGAAGGCCTTCACGACTCCGCCTTCCCGGTACAGGTCAGGCACGGCTCCGCGCAGCCGGAGCACATCTTCTCCGCGCTGCTCGCACTGGGGCTGGACGCCTCCGAGGGCGGCCCGGTGTCGTACTGCCTGCCCTACGGCCGGACCCGGCTGCGGGATGCGGTCAGCAGCTGGCGCGCCGGCTGTGAGCTGCTCGCCTCGCACGGCGACGGCGCGGCACCGCACCTGGAGAGCTTCGGCGGCTGCCTGCTCGGCCAGCTGTGTCCGCCGGCGCTGCTCGTCGCGGTGAGTGTCCTGGAGGGCTTGTTCTTCGTCCGGCACGGCCTGCGCAGCGTGTCGCTGAGCTATGCGCAGCAGACGCACCCCCGGCAGGATCACGAGGCGGTGGCCGCCCTGCGCCGGCTCGCGGGCGAGCTGCTGCCGGACGTCGACTGGCACGTCGTCCTGTACGCGTACATGGGCGTGTATCCCCTCTCTCGCGGCGGTGCCCTGACGCTGCTGGAGGCGGCGGCGCGGCTCGCGGTCGAGTCGGGCGCCGCTCGGCTGATCGTCAAGACCGCGGCGGAGGCCCACCGCATCCCCACCGTCTCGGACAACGTGGAGGCGCTGGAGACCGCCGCGCGTGCCGCCGCCACCGCCACCCGCCGCCCGGAGCGTGACGCGGGCGGCTCCGAGGTGTACGCGGAGGCCCGCACGCTCGTGCACACCGTTCTGGGCCTGGACGACGACATCGGCCGCGCGCTGCTGACCGCCTTCCGGCGCGGCCTGCTCGACGTCCCCTACTGCCTGCACCCGGACAACCCGGGGCGGGCCAGGAGCTTCATCGACCGCGACGGACGGCTCCGCTGGGCGGACACCGGCGCCCTGCCCCTGTCCGGCGCGGCCGTGTCCGCCGCGCGCAAGGTCACGTCCGCCGACCTGCTCGCCGCGCTCTCCCACGTGCAGCGGGCCTACGACTCGGGAGGAACCCCATGACGAGCACCGCTTCGCCGACGGCCGCCGCGCCGGCGACCGCCTGGCAGGGCAGCAGTCCCTCGGCGCAGTTGCTGATTCTCACCGGCCGGTCGGTCAGGGCCCACTTCGTGCACCGCAAGGTGGTGGTGCTCAGCCTCCTGCAGCCGGTGTTCATGCTGCTGCTGCTCAGCCAGGTCTTCGGCGCCATCGTCGACCGCGCGCACCTGCCGGACGGGGTGTCCTACCTCGACTTCCTGCTCCCGGCCCTGCTGGTGACCACCGGCATCGGTCCGTCGGTGGCCTCCGGGATCGGCCTGGTGCGGGACATGGACAACGGTGCCGTGGCCCGGCTGCGCACCCTGCCCATCCACTCCCCGCTGCTGCTGTTCGCCCGCAGCTTCGCCGACCTGCTGCGTACGGCCACCCAGCTGGTGATCGTCCTGGCGGTGGCGGTGGTGTTCCTCGGCGCGCGTCCGGCGGGCGGGGCACCCGGGCTGGTGGCCGCGCTGCTGCTGACCTGTGTGGTGGTGTGGGCGATGACGTGGATCTTCCTGGCTCTGGGGGCGTGGCTGCGGAACGCGGAGGCCATGCAGAGCGCCGGGTATCTGGTCACGTTCCCGCTGATGTTCGCCTCCAGCGCGTTCGTGCCGAAGGACCGGCTGCCGGAGTGGCTGCAGGTGCTGGCCACGCTGAACCCGCTGTCGTACGCCATGGACGCCACCCGTGCGCTCGCCCTGAACCAGCCGGCCGGCACCCAGGTGTGGTCCGCGCTCGGCGCCAGTGTCCTGGTGGCGCTGGCCGGGTCGGCCGCGGCCGTCCGGGCCTTCCGCCGACCGCCGGCCTGAACCGCACCACAGGTCCTGAACACCTGACGCGACGACGTACGAAAGGGGCACCATGCTCAAGACCGGAACCGACCTGCTCGTCTGTCTCGAGGCACCCCCGGCGCCACCGGGCGCCGTCGAGTGGCTCACCGAACACCGCGCGCGCATCAGAGACCTGGCCCTGCGGCACGGAGGCGTCCTGGTGCGCGGGCTGCGGCTCGATGACCGCGCGACCGCCGTCGCGGCGGTCGGCCGGGTCATCGGCGAGCCCGTCGTCGAGCGCGCCGGCTTCGCACCGCGCGACACCTACGGCCAAGGGGTGTACTCGTCCTCGCACTGGCCCGCGGACCAGCCCATGTGCATGCATCACGAGCTCAGTTACGCCCCCACGGCACCGCGTCTGATGGCGTTCGCCTGTGTTACCCCGCCGGCCGCCGGCGGGGCGACGGCGCTCGCCGACGGCCGGGCGGTGCTGCGCGATCTGCCCCAGGAACTCGTCGAGCGCTTCGAGCGACACGGCTGGCGGCTCACCCGCCACTTCAATCCCTTCGTCGGCATCACCTGGCAGGACGCCTTCGGCACGGGGGACCGGGCCGAGGTGGACCGCTACTGCGCCGAGCACGGCATCGAGACCCGCTGGGACGCCGACGGCGCCTTGCACACCGCGCAGACCCGCCCGGCGGTCGTACGGGATCCGCAGACTGGCGAGCGGTGCTGGTTCAACCAGATCGCGTTCCTCAACGAGTGGACGATGGCCCCCGACGTACGGGAGTTCCTGACGGCGGAGTTCGGCCCCGAGGGCCTGCCGTTCAACACCGCCTGCGGTGACGGCACGCCGCTCGACCGGGCCACCGTGGACCTCGTCAACGAGGTCTACGACACACACACAGTCCGCGAGCCCTGGCGGCGCGGCGACCTGCTGGTGGTCGACAACCTGCGGACGGCGCACAGCCGCGAGCCCTACCGCGGCGACCGGGAGATCATCGTGGGCCTCGGCGAGCCTTTCCGGCCGTAGCGGCGTACGGCCGCCCCGGCAGGCGGCACGCGACACAGGGGCCGCACGCCGAACCCGGGTGCGGCCCCTGTGGCGTGGTCGCCGTCCGCTCAGTGGAAGCTGAGGGTGCGATAGACCGTCACGTTGCCGACGAGTTCCTGGCAGGCCTGCGCGGCCGCGGTGAGCCGACTGTGGAAGCCGGACGCCGCGGTGTCGAGCAGGATGCCGAGCGTGGTGCCGCTGTGGCCGACCACCACACCCAGGCCGCCCACCTCCCGGCAGATTCCGATCACCTCCTCCAGCGACCACTTGTGGCGCAGCACCTGGTTCATGCGGGCGCTGACGGTCGCCACCTCGCCGACCGCGGCCAGGTCGCGCCGGGCCACGGCGTGGGCGATGCGGTCGAGGAGCCGGGCGTACTCGCGTTTGTCGGCCGCGGTGAACGGTTTGGGGATGCCGTTGAAGTCGACCGTGTCGACGGCTCCGCCCTCGTCGACGCTGACCACCGCCATGGAGGGCAGGGAGCCGAGCTGGGCGCGCAGCCGCACGCTGCGGTGGTGGAAGGCGACCACGGCCGGGTAGAGCACCCCGTCGGTGGGCTCGATCCTGGCCAGATAGGACTCGATGCGGCGCGGCGGCATGGGCTCTTCCAGGGCGTTGGCAACAGCTCGCGCCGTGGCCACGAGGTCTGCCGACGAGCTGGCCAGGCCCTTGCCCTCGGGCAGTGTGCTGCCGATCGTCAGTACGCCGCCCGAGGATCGCCGCGCGTCCGCCATGATCATGGAGGTGAGCCGGAGGGCCTTCTTCTTGTGCGCCGGCCACACTTCCAGTGTGTCGGTGTGCGGGGTCACCTCGAACCGGGCCACCGCCCATCGCGCGATGGGCAAGGTGACCAGGAAGTCGCCGTCCGCCTCGGGCAGGACGCCCTGGAGCAGTTCCCCGAAGGTTCCGAAGGCCGCACTGACCCCGGTGGCAGCCGTGCGCCGGTAGTCCGCGCAGGGCGTCGTCGTCTCGATGGTCGTCACCCTGGTCCTCCTAGTGCCGGTGTGCGGACTCGGAGCAGGCGGCCCGCACCAGTGCCGCGGTGTCCGCCGGCCGCGTGCTGACGAAGTAGTGGCCGCCCTGCTGCAGCTCGTGGAGCGTCACCCGGTCGGAGATCGCCTTCCAGTCGCCGAGGCCCTCCTCGAACCGCGCCGTGGAAGCGTCGTCGCGGGCGACGACGACATCGACCGGAGCGCTGACGCGGTGGCGGTCCGTGTCCTCACGGACCCGGATCAGATGATCATTGGCGGTCAGGACGTCGTGCCGGTAGGCACGCCCCACCACATCGGCCCGCTCGGGCTTGAAGGCGTCCAGGTCCACGTAGGCGTTCTCGGCGCGCAGCCGTGCCAGCAGGGTGGCGTTGTCCGCCTGGGTGACCTCGGCCGTCTCCGCGCGCAACGTCTCGGTGTCCTCCAGCAGGAGGGCGCCGACGAAGACCCGCTCCGCGGGCCGTCCCGCCTGCTCCAGCAGCCGTGCGGTCTCCAGGGCGGCGGCCGCGCCGGCGCAGTGGCCCCACACCAGGACGGGCGTGGCGACGCGTGCGGCGATCTCGTCCCGAACCCGCCGGGCGACGGCTGGGACGTCCGCCATCGGCTCGTCACCGCCCGCGAAGTCGTGCCCGGGCAGTTCGACGCCGAGCACCGCGATGCCGTCCCGCTCCAACTCCGCCGCCAGGGAGCGGAAGTTGACCGCGTTGCCGCCCGCGTAGGGGAAGCACACCAGAGTGTGGTGGGGATCGCGCACGGACGACAGGGGCTGCAGCAGGTGGTTCGCCGCCGTCCGCCCGCCGCCCCGGCCGCGTTCCTCCAGCACGGCTCCCAGGTCGGCCAGAACCGGGTGGGCGACCAGGTCCTTCAGCGACAGCGCCCGGTCCAGGCGGACGAGCAGACGTACGGCGGCCAGCGATGTTCCGCCGAGTTCGAAGAAGTCGTCGTCCCGGCCGATCCGCTCCAGGGGCACGCCGAGTACCTCGGCCCAGAGCATGGCCAGCCGCTGTTCGGCGGGCGTGCTGGGCGCGGCGTAGGCGGCGCCGCCGTGGCCGAGGGTGCCGGCCAGGCGGACCAGTACCTTCTTGTCGATCTTGCCGTTCTCCGTGAGCGGCAGCCGCTCCAGCTGGTGGAAGTAGGTGGGCACCATGTATTCGGGGAGCAGGCCGGCCAGGAAGTCCCGGGCGCGTTCCGCGGCCGACTCACGCCCCGGGCCGGGCTCGCCGCCGCTGAAGAACGCGACGAGGTTGCGCGTCTCGGCCGAGTCGCCGTCGATGACGACCGCTGCCTCGCGGACGCCAGGCATGGCGAGCAACTTGTTCTCGATGTCGCCGATCTCGATGCGGTAGCCCCGTATCTTGACCTGCTCGTCCCGCCGCCCCAGGTATTCGATGCGGCCCTCGGGCAGCCAGCGCCCGAAGTCGCCGGTCCGGTACATCCGGGTGCCCGGCCGGAACGGGTCGGGCACGAACGCCTCGCGGGTGCGTTCCTCGTCGTTGATGTAGCCGCGGCCCACGCACACGCCGGAGAAGGCGATCTCGCCGGGCGAGCCGAGCGGGGCGAGGGCGAGCTTGTCGTCGAGCACGTAGGTGCTGACGTTGTGCCGGGAGCTGCCGACGGTGACGAAGTCGCGGTCCGGAACCCGGTCCAGGACCTCGTGCATGGTGTCGTCGGACACCTCGGTCGCACCGTAGGCGTTGACGAGTTTGACATCCGGGTACAGGGCGAACCACCGCTGGACCAGTTCGTACTTGAGCGCCTCGCCGGTGACGGACACCACGCGCAGCAACCCGAGCGGGCGGGTGTGCTGCTCCAGGTGCGTCAGCAGCACCTCCAGGTACGACGGGACGACCTGGGCGACGGTGACACGGCCCGCGACGATCTCGTCGACGAAACCCGCCACGTCGAGCTGCACCTCGGTGTCGACGACGCGCACACTCCCGCCGACCAGCAGGGGCGCGGCGAACTGCCACAGGGAGATGTCGAAGCACTGCGAGGCGGTCTGCGTGACGACCTCCGCGGCGCCCTGCGTCATCTCCATGTCGTCGATCTTCATCTGCAGGTGGTTCAGCAGGCCGGCGTGCTCGCACAGCGCGCCCTTGGGGGCGCCGGTGGAACCTGAGGTGAAGTAGATGTAGGCGGCCTGGTCCGGCCGGACGGGGACGCCGGGCGCCGTTGCGGAAATGCCGGATCCCTGGATCGCGGGCACGGAGAGCGTGGTGAGGGTACGGCCGAGATCCGCCGAGGCGCGCTCCACGAGTGCTTCACTGGCCGGTTCCGTGAGAGCGAACGCGCAGTCACTGCGCCGCAGTTGGGCCGCGACCCGGTCGGCCGGGAAGTCGGGGCGCACCGGCAGGTAGACACCGCCCGCCTTGAACACGCCGAGGGCCGCGGCGATCCAGTCGAGGGTGCGGTCCATGACGACGGCCACCACGTTCTCGGCGCCCACGCCGGCCTCCAGCAGGGCGTGGGCCACGCGGTTGGCCCGCTCGTCCAGGCGCCGGTAGGTCCAGCGCTCGGCTCCGTGCACGGCGGCCACCGCGTCGGGAGCGTGCCGCACCCGCTCCTCGAAGAGGTCCACGAAGGTCCGGTCGGGCAGGTCGGCCCGCGGTCCGGCCAGACCGTGCAGCTGGGTGTCGACCTCCTCGGCGGACAGCAGGCTCTGCCGGTGGTGCGGCGCGGCCGGGTCGGCGGCGAGCAGCCGCAGCGCCTGTACGTGGTACCCGGCCAGGCGCCGGGCGTACTCCTCGTTCAGCTCGGCCCGGTCGTGCACCACGCGCAGCACCAGGCCGGTGCCGTCCTGGACGAAGCCCACCTTCAGTACGACGCCGCGGCCGAGGTCCGCGCCCCGGCCCCCGTCCGCCGCGTCGCCGGCCACGGCGTCATCGTCCGCCCGGAAGCCGTCCGCCCCTGAGCCGTCCGCGGCGAGTCCGGAGAGGTCGAGCACCACCTCGGGCCGGACGTCCGCGCGGTGTGCCGCGGCAAGTGCCTGTCCGGCGCGGGTGACGAGCTCCGCCCAGCCGGACTCCCCCACCGTCAGGCGCAGCGGCGCCTCGGACCGGCCGGGGCCGGGCACGACGGCGATGAGCAGGTCCTCCTCGGCCACCACGGTCGCCAGGACCCGCGCATGGGCGGCGAGCAGCACGGCCGGCAGCCCGGCACCGGTGTCCGCGGCGGTCACCCGCAGTGCCCGCGTCAGATCCTCGGGCAGCGCCTCCCGATGTTCCCCGGCCCCTCGCTCAGTGCTGAGGGGCATGGTCCAGCGGGGAATTCTGGTGTACGTGTGCTGCGTGCGGTGCTCGCTCATCGGCCCCCGTTTCCTTCCTCCGGCTCAGCCGGCTTCTCCAGGTCGATCGTGATCAGTCGTGCCGCGAAGTCCGCGCGTGCGCCGGCCTGCCCCGTGTCCGCCCCTGTGGCGACCGCGCAGGCGAGCCGGTCCTGGAACGAGTGCGTGATCCGCACCAGCCGGCCGACGGCCGTGCCGGCCGTTGCCGCGACTACTCCCGGAGCCCCGCGGGCGGCCGCGAGGCCGTGGATCGAGGTGACACGGCCGGCGTCCGCCGCCATCACGAACCGCACGGCCGCGTGCCGCTCACCTGCCGGGGCGGGTCCGGCGGAGCCGGTGCCGAGCCGGCCGTCTCCTCGGCCGTCGCCGCCGGACGCCGGTGCCGTGTCCTGCCCCGCGGCCCGCGCCACCACCGCGTCCACCAGGTCCGTCCCGGTCACGGCGCGTACCGCGACGGGGATCATGCCCCCGGCCAGTCGTGGGTTGACCTCGATGACCACGGGCCCCTGGGCGGACCAGCGCAGCTCGGTGTGCGCCGCGCCCCAGCCCAGTCCGAGGGCCTTCAGGGCCGACAGCGCCGTGTCGCCGAGCACGGCCGCGGTCTTCGGCGGCACAGGGGCGGGGATGTCGTGCCCGGTCTCCACGAAATGGGGCGGCGGACCGGTGTGTTTGGCGACGACGGTGACTACCCGGTTGTCGAAGGTCTCCACTGAGAACTCCGGCCCATCGACAACTGCCTCGACCAGAACGCGGGACGGCACCGTGTTGCCCCGCTCGTCCGTCCCCCGGCCGAGCAGGTGCCGGGCCCACTCCTCGGTTTCCGCCCGGTCCCCGCACAGTCGTACACCGAGGGAGCCGGAGCCGCTGACAGGTTTGAGCACCACGGGGTGGCCGATCGCCGTGGCGGCCTCGACCGCCTCCGTGACGTCGAAGACGGCCCTCCAGGCCGGTACGGGCACTCCGGCGCCGGCGAGGGCGGCACGCTGCATCGCCTTGTCGCGGCACCGGGCGATCGCGTCCCCGTCGGGCCCGGGAAGTCCGAGCTTGGCCGCCGCGCGTGCCGCGTCCGCCACGAAGTACTCCGAGCTGGACGTGATGCCGGCCAGTCCGGCGTCCTCGGCCAGGGAGCCGCAGGTGGCGACCACGGCCGCCAGATCGCCGGTGTCTAGCACCCGGGTGTCGACGGCGTCCTCGGCGACGTACGGATACCGGTCCGGGTCGCGGGTGAGGAGCACCGGCCGCAGCCCTCGGGCACGGGCCGCCCCGCAGAACTCGCGGCCCGTACCCGTGGTGTTGCTCTCCAGAAGGGCGAACCACTGCCCCGTGCCGCTGCTCACCTCGCGTCTCCCGTCCCCTGTCCGGTCACGATGGCGTCGACCGCCGCGTCGAGCTCCCGGTCGGCCCGTTCCAGGCGCGCCCGGCGCTCGGCGTGCCGGTCGATGTGCGCGGCCAGCATGTTCCGCAGCTCGTCCACCACGCGGTCGCAGGAACCCGGGCCGCCGCCCCGGTCGTGGGCGGCGACCGCCTCCGCGAGCGAGGGGATCTCGGTGCTCGCGTCGACGGGCAGGCCGCCCGGCAGTTCGATCTTGGTGAGTTCCGTTTCCCCGTTCTCGATCGCCCGGCGTACGGCCGCGCCCACGACGTGGTGCGCGGTGCGGAACGGAACGCCCTGCCTGACCAGCCTGTTGGCCATCACCGTGGCGGTGGTGAACCCCTCCCGGGCCCGCTGTGCCATGCGCGCGGGAACCGGGCGGGCGCCGCTGACGAGGACCTGGGCCAGCAGGACGCTGTCACGGACGGTGGCCAGCGCGGGCCAGGCTCCGCCCACCGCCTCGGTGCCGACCTCGATGGAATTGGTGAATGGTGTCGACTTCATCGCCGAGGCGGAGGCTGTCCAGGCGCCCACGGCGGCTGCGGCCTTGGCCTTGAGGTGTTCCAGGAGGAACGCATTGCGCTTCTGCGGCATGGCGGAACTGCCGCCCACGAGCCGCTCGGGAAACTCGACGAAGCCGAACTCCTGGGTACTCCAAAGCTGCAGGTCGGTGGCGAGCCGGCTCAGCGTCAGCGCCGCACTCGCCGCCGCCGCGAGGGCCCGCAGCAGGGTGTCGCGGGTGGCGACCGCGTCCATGGCGTGCAGGGCCGGCCCGTCGAAGCCGAGCAGGCCGGCGGTGCGTACCGGATCGATGGGCAGGTCCGTCCCGGACACGGCACCCGCCCCCAGGGGGCAGCGGCCCAACTCGTCCACGGGGTGATGCAGTGCGGCCACGTCCCGTTCGAGCGCCGTCGCGATGCCCGCGAGGTAGTAGCCGTAGGTGACGGGCATCGCGGGCTGGAAATGGGTGTAGACGGGCATGACGACGTCTCGGTGCGCACGTGCCCGGGAGAGCAGCACGGCCTGTAGCCGATGGAGCTCGCCGAGCAGGTCGAGCAGGTCGCCGCGCAGGCGCATCGCCGTGATCGTCGCCTTGATGTCGTTGCGGGAGCGGCCGGTGTGCAGTTTGCCGCCGACGTCGGCGCCGAGTTCCGCGATGAGGTGACTCTCGTACATGAGGTAGAGGCCGCGGGGTGCTTCCCGGCCGCACAACTCCCGGAAGCCGTCGGCGCGCAGGCGCGTGATGGTGCGCAGGAGCGCGGCGGCCGCGGAACGCCCCAGCAGCCCGCACTCGGTGAGCATGACCACGTGCGCCAGGTCGATGGTCGAGGTGTGGTGCAGTTCGCCGCGGATCTCGTCCGGACCGGGCTCGCCGTAGACGACACGCCGGGTACGGGGTCCCAGCGTGCGGACGAGCCGCCCTGTGCCGGTCATGACAGCACTCGGTCGGGCAGGGCCCCACCGGTGCGCGGCACGGTGCCCCGGACCTCTTCATAGGTACGGCGTCCCCAGGCCATCCGGGTCCAGATGTCGCCGGCGTCGGCGGGCGAGTCGACCAGGACCGGTTCCGTGGGCGGATCGGGCAGCAGATGACCGTTCTCCGCGAGCCAGGCGTCGTTGTAGACGGTCGTCTGGTAGCGGTAGCCCTCGTCGGGCAGCATCACGACACACAGTCCGTCTGGGTTCCGCTCGGCCCACCACCGCGCGGCAAGGTAGGCCGCGCCGCTGGTCGGTCCCTGGAAGAGCGCGTGGGTGGCGTGCAGCTTCCTGGTGTACGCGTACGCCTCCGGCGCGGAACACCAGTGCACCTCGTCGAAGACGGAGTGGTCGAGGTTGACGGGCCACAGGCTGTTGCCCAGACCGCGCAGCGCACGCGGCCCGTCGTGCTGGCCGAAGAGCACGCTGCGGTGGCTGTCGACTCCTACGGCGAGCGTGTGCCGGGTCAGTTCGCGCAGTCCCCGGACGGTGCCGCACATCGAGCCGCCCGAACCCACGGGTCCCACGAGGCAGTCCACCGTGCCGAGCGAGCGAGCGATCTGCTCCGCCACCACGCCGTAGGAGCGGGGGTTGTCGGGGTTGCTGTACTGCTCGGGGCAGAAGCTGGACGGCAGTCCGGCCCGGATCTCGGCCAGTCTGCGCAGCCGGGCCTCCTGGAAGCCTCCGACGGGCGAGGGTTCCTGGCAGATCTCCACTCCGGCCCCGAGGTCGGTGAGTCTGCGGTACAGGTTGCCATCGATGGCGGGGTCGCTTACCAGGATCAGCTCCCGCCGCATCAGGGCGGACTGCATCGCCAGCGCCAGGCCGAAGGTCCCGGACGTCGTCTCGACGATCACCGTGTCGACGTCCAGCTCACCCCGCTCCTGGGCACGTTGCAGGATGTACCGGGCCGGCAGCAGCTTCATGAGCGAGAAGACCGCTCCGTACAGATTGGGACCGAGCCTGATCAGGCGCGGCATCATCTGTGCCTCGGTGATCGAGTGGTACGTCGGCGTGATCGCCGTCATGGGGGGCTCCTGAGGTGTCAAGACCGTGGATGGCGCGAGGGGAGGGGCTCTTGCCGCGGTGGCCGGCGCTCGCGGAACCAGCGCGGGACTCGAACCCGCCACGGGGTGTGCCACCGTGGCTCTCGGGGCGTGGGGGCAGCGTTGCGGCATCCGTTGATCAGCCGGCTGATGGTCCACAGGTTCACCGGCGCGCCTCGCGGACGAAGCGGCTGGGGCACCGGGCCTCAGACGCCGGCCGGCGCACGGGTCCGCTGTTCGGAGAGAGCCAGGTAGACGTCGTCCAGGGTCGGCTCGGACAGGGAGATCCCGGTGATGGCCACACCGGCGGCGTCGAGGGCACGGACCACCGCGGCCAGTCCGATGGATCCCTCGACCGCGGCAGTGACGGTGCTTCCGGCGTCGTCGGCGCACGGCTCGAGTCCCGCCGCGCGCAGTGCGGTCAACGCGGCCGCCGTCGTACCGGGGTCCGCGAGGACGGCCCGGACCGTGCTGCTGCCGAGCTGGGCCTTGAGCTGGGCGACCGAGCCGTCGGCGATGCACCTGCCGTGCCCCAGCACGATCACCCGGTCGGCCAACTGCTCGGCCTCCTCCAGATACTGGGTGGTGAGAAGCACCGTTGTCCCGGCCGCCACCATGTCGCGGACGAGGCCCCACAGCGTGTTGCGGCTCACCGGGTCGAGACCTGTGGTCGGTTCGTCGAGGAAGAGGACCTGGGGCTGGCCCACGAAGCTGCTGGCGAGGTCCAGGCGTCGGCGCATGCCTCCTGAATAGGTTGCCGCTGCCCGGTCGGCCGCGTCGGTCAACGCGAACATCTCCAGCAACTGCTCGGCGCGGACTGCGGCCTGGCGTTTGTCCGCGCCGAGCAGCCTTGCCACGAGCAGCAGGTTCCGACGGCCGGAGAGGCTCTCGTCCACCGCCGCGAACTGGCCTGTCAGGCCGATGCGGCGACGTACTGCGCGAGCCTCGCGCAGTACGTCGAATCCCGCTACCCGAGCCGTCCCTTTCGTCGGCGGAAGCACAGTGGCGAGAATACTCACCAGAGTGCTTTTGCCCGCTCCGTTATGACCGAGCAGACAGAGCACTTGCCCTTTTTCAACGCGGAAGCTGATGTGATCCAGTGCCTGTGTGGCACCGAAGGATCTGCCCAGCTCCGTCGCTTCGATCATCACGCTGCTCATCGATGCTGTTCCTCGCAGATAGCGGCCGGGGCACCCTTTTTTCGAGGCAGAAAAATCCTGCAATCCCGACTGCTCGTATCACAAGGAGCGCTACAACAAGCTGCCAGAGAGCTGGGGATTTCCTCATTGCCGAGGGGCGGGTTGACATGTTCTTACCCCGCGAGCTGGCCACTGCCTGAGGACATCAGATCGACCGTTGGGCACAGCAACCCGAGTTCCACGGCCCGGGCGCCGGCCTGAAATCGGGAGCTCGCCCCGAGTTCACGCGTTATTTCCGCTACGTTGCGACGGTAGGTGCGCACGGACACGCCCAGTTCGCGGGCGGCCGCCTCGTCCGTGCGTCCCGAGCTGAGGGCCAGCAGGATGCGTCTGGCGAGTGCGCTGCGCGAGCGGTCGCTCAATCTTCGGTAGTCGTCCAGAGCCGCACTTCCCGACCAGGAGGCGCCGAACAGCGTGCGCAGGTTGCGTAGGACGGCCGTGGCCCGCACCACCGCCGCCTCGCGTACGGCACCGCCGTTGCGGATCCACATCGCCCCGACAACGCTGTCAGCGATCACCATTTCCTGCAGTGAAGCCCTGACGAGCCGCGTCTCGACGCCGGGCGCGCACCTGTCCATATGCTCGAGCAGGTGACGGTTGCGCAGCACGCTGGCCCGGACGAGCAGCTTGACGTCCACGCCGCGCGCGGCCGCCCTGCCCAGCTGAACGATGAGCTGGTGGGTCCCCTCCTCACCCTCACCGGAGAGGGCGACGGCCAGGTGATGCCGGGCGGAAGCAATCATGTGCTCCACGGCCACTCCCACCGTGTCCTCGTCCGGGTCGAGGGAAGCCACCAGTCGCTCCGCGTTCCGATGGCGGTCAACCGCCATCTCGACCAGCTTCCGAGCCTCCAGCAAGGTGCGCTCGATTTCGTCGTTCGAAGGCCCGGCTCCCAGGTACTCCACTAACGGACGCGTATGGGTGGGCACATCGGAATTGAAAGACGTACTGGGCACAGCTCCCCCTGAAGCTTGTCCAATATAAGTCCACGATCAACTTGCTCGAATGCCCACAGGGCGCACCCCCGCTGGATGCAGGGCATTTTTCTTGCAAACGGCCGAAGAAACCCAATTGGCGGGGGGATCAGGGCACACCCGCCGACAGACATTCACGTCACGGATGCAGCGCAACCAATATCCTGCACACTCGCCCTCATTCCCCCGTTGATGGACATAGGCCACAGAACGAACAGCGAGGCCTGCCTCACCAGTACATCCAGCCACCTCTGTCACTCAAGTGGTTCAACAGTAACCAGCACAGACCTGCAATGCAAATAGGTGCCGACGGAAACAATTACGGAAAACCTCATTGCGGCACCTGACACGCCGGATCTCACCAGGTAGCACCGCTATCCGGAATTTACACCTCCGCAAACTCGCCGTCGTACCACGGGAACCTCCGGCCCGCCGCACAGCGGCCGGGCCGAAGGCCGGCACGTCACCGCACGCCCTTCACCACGCGCCCGCGCGAACGGTTGTCAGGACAACGCCCCGTCGTAGTCGGGCAGTTTGAACGTGCGATCCGCGTGCCCTCCGACCAGGTCCGACGTGTTGTTCCCGATATTGGCGATGATGGTGTACCCGTTGGCCTCGATCTCCGCTCGCTTCGCTGTCTTGAACTCGGCCGTGTCCCGGAAGAGATCGCCGATGTTCCGCTGGTACAGGCCCGTCAGCGGATACCCCACGGACTCCAGGTTCGTCTTCGTGACCATCCCGATCAGATCGGGGCGCGCGGTGATGAAGAAGACGGCCGCCCCGCGGTCGTGGGCGTAGCGGGCCAGCTCCAGAGTGGGCTTGACCGCGGGGGTCGGCGGAAACGGATGGAAGTGTGTCTCCAGAGAGGTGTTGTCGATGTCGAGGACGATCGCCAGCTTGCGCACGGTACCGTCCGACAGCCGCTGCACGACGTACCGGCGGGCGCCGTCGACGGCCTCGCTCACGTCTTTCTGCCAGGTGTCGTAGTCCACGGCCGCCGCCTCGGCCTCGGCCGGCTGAACCTGATTCCCCACCTCGGCGTGGGCGTTCGTCGCACCCACCACACCAAGAGTCAGCGCCGCCAAAGCGGCCGCCGCCACCCGCGCCCCCGGCAAAGTCCTGACCATGCGTCCTCCAACTCCGTCGGATGCGGGGGCCGTTCGCCCCCGTCGTGCCGAACCTAGAGGCCGGAAAGGACCTCGTTGTCCCGCGTGACCGCAACCGGAGAACGAGGCCTTCCGCTACGGCGCCAGCGCGGGGCAGCCTCTACACCTTTCCGCCACACAGGCCGATTCGTTGGCAGGTTGCTGCCAAGGAGCCTCACGCGACTCCAAGGGGCACGAGGACCTCTCCGTCCGACACAGGATCCGCTGCCGGGAGGTGTGGGCGTCGGGACCCAGCCAGCAGGTGATGTCGGCAGCAAGCACCAGCCGGCCGTCCGCTGCCCGTGGCAGCGGCGTCAATATCAAGCGGTCCCCCCTGGGGGGACACCTGTGCACGGGAACTGGCCGCCGACCATGTCGTCCTACTGCGCAACGAGCACGCGACACCGCCATTGACGCGCAGCGGGGACATCGCCGCGATCAATGCGCCCCCGACCGTAAAGGACCGCTACCCGACGCTGCTGGCCGACGACGAGACCGTCCCCGACGACAGACTCATCCATGCGGTCATCACTCGCCTCGTCGCTCAAATTTCACCCCGGACATCGAGATCGCGGGCGCGCTCCGTATCTGTCCCTCTCCTAGCTCTCTCGGTGCTCTTCCGTCATATTGCTTAATTCTGTTTAGTTTTATGGGCAAGGTGAGGCACATGGCGGCGGGTCTGCCGTCACCGTACGACGCCGCGTGAGGAAGGCCGATGGAAGTGTCGTGGCCCCCGCGTCTGGGCCTGGGCGACCAGGTGCGGTTCGAGGGTCGGGCTTGGGTGGTAGCCGGTTTCGAGCACGGTTTCGTCCAACTGGCTGATCCGTTGGGCAACATGGCCAGTCCCAGGGTTTCGGAGCTGGTGCTGTCCGCGGACTTCGAGGTTGTGGAGCGCGGCTCCCGTGTGCCTTCAATCGGGGTCCTGCCAGCATCTGATGAGGTCCTCGCTCAAGCCCGGTGGTGGGAACGGCACATCGCGGAGGTGATCAGCGGTCTTCCGCCCGGTTCCGCCCCTGATTCCGTGCCCCGCGCCGAGTACGATCCAGCGCTCCACTCGCTGAGCGAGAGGGAGGCGGCCAAGGCCGCCGAACTTACCGCGGCAGGAGTGCCTGGGGCGTCGGCGCGTACCATTCGGCGCCGACGTCAGCGGTACCAGGCTCAGGGGATTGACGGCCTGGTCGACGGACGTGCGATGCGGAAGCGCGCTCCCGGAGCACATCAGGACCCACGCGTACTGGAGATGCTGCTGACGCTCATGTCGGACGACACCCGGCAGGGGCACACCGCGTCGGCCAACGAATACCGGCGGTTTGTCGGTCGCATGCTGGACACGTTCTACGGCAGCGGCGCCGTGCCGCTGCCGTCACGGTCCACGTTCCAACGGCTGGTGAAGGCGGTCCGGGAGCAGCACGGCGCCGCACTTGGCGTCACCGTGATCGACAAGAAGGGAATCAGGCTCTCCCGGCCTGGCGAGCGCGTACACGTTGGCACCTTCCGACTGGCGCTTCCCGCGCACCTTGCCCGCCCCTCCCTGCGGTCGGTGCAGATCACGGTCGCTGTCGACGAACTGACCTTGACAATCTGCACGTTAATGGTCCACCCGTCCCCTCATAAAGTGGACGGGCCGACTCTGCTGGCCCGTCTGTGCGGTCCACCTGCTGCGCGGACTGTGTCAGGCAGCGGCGAGGAGCGCGAGGTCGGGCCACTGATCCTGCCTGAGTCTCTGGTACTCGACGGGTTGCGGATGCGCCGCGAGCGGGCGTTCCTGGACGGGTGCCGCGCCATGGGCATCCGGGTCGATACACGTCGCCCGGTGAAAAAGGCAGCCCACGAGCACATCACCGGCAGACTCGCCGCTCTTTTCGGCGCTGAGCTGATGGCGTTGACACGGCCACCCGCTCATGACGACAGCTCACTCATCATCTGGCTGCAGGACCGGGCCGAGCGGTGGGCGGAGTCAGTCTGGCGGCACCAGCCCCAGGCGGGGCTGCAGGGGATGGGAGGCCAACGGCACGCCACGCCGTCTTCGGCCTATGAGGCCTGCGTCGCCAGGCTCGGGTGGGTGCATCTTCCCCTGGGCGGGCACGTGGTACGGCGCTTGTTGCCCAGCGTAACCCGTCGGGTGACGGACAGGGGTGTGCTCGTCAAGGGGCACCGCTATGTCTACCCCCGACTCGCCTCCTTGCAGGCAGCCGACCCCGTTGAAGTGCGATTTGACCCGTACGACCCGCGTCAGGTGTGGGTGCGTACCGATACCGAGTCCTGGTTGCAGGTGCCTCTGGCCGGGAACGCGTTGGGACGACTGTCCTCATGGGGCCTCTGGATGAGCCCCGACGCCACGCGCCGCGTTCTGCCGGATGTCCCCGCCCGGAGGCCATCGCCTGCGCTGGACTCGGTCCAGGAGCGGCTGTCGTATCACGCTCAACTTCCCGTTCTCCGCACGCCGTTCCTGCAGGAGGTGCTTCGGCTCGGCGACCGACTCGCCGTGCTGAACCGAAGGCCCGGAGGCGGCAGACAGGGCTTGTTGATCACCGGCCCACCACGCAGTGGAAAGACCACTGCCTTGCGGGAACTCAGCCAGCACGTCCCTCGCATGAGTATCGGTAGCCATCCTCTCGGTCCGGCCGTTTACCTCCGCCTTCATCCCACCGACAGCGACCGGACGGCGCTCCTCCGGCTGGGGAAGCTCGTCGGTCTTCCCCCTTTCCCGCGCAGGACGAGCACCGCCGCCGCCTCCGAGGCGGTGCAGGAGGCTCTGATCGCATCGGAGACCAGCCTGGTCCTGGTGGACGACGCCTTCCCTGAAGCCCCGATTCCCCGGGCATCAAGCCCGGTTGAGACGCTGCGATTCCTGGCCGATCAAGTACCGGCTCTCTTCGTCTACGCCGACGAGGACAGGGAAGAGACCCCGTTCACGCCAGACCAGGGGGCACGTCAAGGACGTCTGGCTCACGTGAGGGCAGCCCCCGTGCCGTATGGGCCGGATTGGGGAGACCTGGTCGAAACCCTCGACAAGGCCCTCCGCCTGCGCCATCACCAGCCCGGCTCCCTGCTCCGGCTGGCGCCAGCACTGCACCACAGGACTGGCGGCTGGGCAGGAGCCCTGGCCCACCTCGTGCGCTCCGCCTCCATCGACGCGATCCTCTCCGGGCGCGAGGAAATCACCGAAAGGGACTTCGACTCCATCACCGTGTGAACGGCTTGGGATCACAACCCCGCAGGATGTGGCAGACAGCCTGAGAGACCAGGTTTGATGAGCAACCCCGGAGCCTGATGACGCTTAAGACTTGCATTCATGCGCCATCGGGGATGTGGCCGTGCCCCTCTGTCTCTCTGTGTCCGTGATAGGCGAGGGGAAGCAGGTCCGTCTGGGCCCAATACCGATCGTGCACCAGCTATCCCCGCCCGGGTCTGACCGTGTCTGTTCTCCTCTGCCATATGGGCAGACGACCTGCCTGACTCGCCTCTACTGTGGCTCCCATGAGTCAGCTCGAAGGCCACCTGCCCTCGGCAGACTGGGTGGCTCAGGACCTGGAGCAGATGCTCCGCGAGTGCGACGCGCTCATCGAGTCCCACGAAGAGCAACTGCGCCGGCTGCGCGAGTCGATCGCCGAGCTTGAGGCGGAGCTCGAGAATGCCCGCGGGAATCGAGACGAGGCCCGCCGTGTCCTGGAAACCCTGCGCGCGGCCGTGCGGGAGGGCCAGCAACTTCGTGCGATTCGAACACAGTCACCAAGTCCGCACCTGCGCGTTGTCCCCGACTCAGGGAACCCGCCGACGCCTCCCGTTGATTCCAAAACCGGTACGCCCAAGAGTCCGCAGCCCCCTCTCGGAAATCCGGTCGTCCTCATCGGGGGAGCGCGATCCGTGATCATTCTGAAGGTGATCTCGACCGACAGCCGGCGGGAATGGAGCGCTCGGGCAGTCACCGAGGCCCTCGGCGAACCCGCCGACGCCGTACGCCGAAACCGCTGCGTTCTGGACAATCTCTGCAAGCGCGGCGTGCTGGCCAAGAGTGAGAGGCCCAACCTCGAGGGCAACGGCAAGAAGGTCTTCTACCGGCTTGCGGCCCCCTGGCAGGCTGCTTGACCCCAAGCCGACGCGGTCTGCAAGTCCGACACTGCAGCTACAACTTCACAGCAAACGACCGCCACCGCGTCTGGCCTCTTGGTTGGTAGCCCTCTGGCCTGGACACGGCGGCGGTCAGCGCCCTTAGGTCGCCGTCCTCGACGCTACCGGCTTCCGGTGGCGCACACCGGGCGTTCGGCCAACTCAACCCTGAAGGGTCGAACAGTCATGCCCAAGCGCTCATTATGTTCGAGGGCGGCGTTCGTCGCGTTCCGCCGTACCCACATCCCGCAGCCGGGCGATCCCCTCAGCCTGCGGCTGCACCCTGCGCCCGCTCTCGTCCTGCGGCCACTCCAGGTGATTGGGCCAGAGCGGTTCACCGAGAGCACCCTCCAGATTCGCCACCGTCAGCAGATCGGGCCACACGACGCCGGCCAGCACGTTGGCGATCACCTGCCGATTGACGTCACTCGCCTGGGCCAGCGCGTTGGCGCTGATCTTCTGGCGCTCCATGGCCTCCGCGAGTGCGCGGGCCACCGCCTGGGCCACCTGCGCCCCGAGATGGCGATCCATCACGGCATACGGCCAAAGGCCGTCGACGACGTATTCGCACGGCTTTTGGGCACGTCGATTTCCTCCAGGCACGTGAACAGTGTGACGGAGCGGCCGACAGGGTGCGCCCCACCCTGGGTCCTGCTATTCAAGTGGCAGGGACGGGTGAGTGTCAACGCCCACGGCCATGCGCCAGCAATCACCGGCTCTTTGAGGAGCAGGGCCTATGAGGAAGGAGCCAGGCGGTGACGCACACCCGCCGGAATGCCACGACGCCAACCGGAAAGCCGCTTCCGACGGACCGGGTCCTCGCTCATGAGCATCTGGCAGTCACCCGGGCTTCCTGTGCGGCCAAAGGGCCTTTCACAGCACGCGATCTCGAGAGCGTCACCGAAGTCCCGGCTCGCCGCTGCGGGCTCGTCCTTGCGTTCGTACGCGCGTACGGGCTTGTCGAGAGCGCTCCGGGGCGGAGCACCTATCGGCCTACCGAGGCGGGGGAAAGAGCGGCCGAAGCCTGGGAGTCAGGCGAGGAGAAGGGCCTCCGGGCGGTGCGCGAGGCGTGGCAGACGTCCTGGTTCGCCAGAGGCGCGAGCAGGCGCCTGGCTCAGGGCCCCGCGCTGCGGATCGGCCTCGTGAGCAAGCTGATGATGCTCTCCAACGCCGACGAGAAGCGGCGCCGCAAGGTGGAAATCCTCGTCGACCTCATGGTGGCCGTCGGCATGCTGCGCCCCGAGGGCGACGGCTACCTGCGCTGGAACGAGAACGCCGCCATCCCGAAGCCGCGCACCCGGTCCCGAACGGCAGCCGCTGGCTCAGTAGCAGCCGGTGTGCCCCTGGATGCCTCGGACGAGAACGCAGAGCGCGAGGGCTCCATCCCCCCACCACGCCCGCACAACGAGGCACCGGCATCCCAGACCACGAACGAGGACCTGATCCGCCTGCTCAGCCCACCGATCCTGCTGGCCGACCTGGCCCGCCTGTCTGCGGAGGACATGGTCTCCCTGCACGGTCACCTCCACGGGCTGGCCGCGATCCTCGCCAAGCTGAGGGGGCCGTCGATGACGTAGGCCGTCGCAAGAACAGCAGGTCCGGCAGCGCCGCATCCCTTGGCCGGGTGGCACTGCCGGACCCCCGCCTCCACCACTGGTGCGCGCGGCACTGCCGCGCGTTCGAGGGGTTTCGGCATGCCCTCGCACAGGGCGAGGGGCAACGCCCACGGTAGCGGGCGCGTGCCCCTTCGCCGCAACACTGCGCCGCGCCGCTGTCCGCGTGGCCGGAAACGGGAAGGTGCCCGTGGCCAGAACAAAGATCAAGAACGCTCTCCTGTCCGTCGCCCGCGTCTGGCGGCAACGCGCCGCAGTCGGCGAACTCAGCCTCGAGACCGTCATCCTCTACACCCAGATCGTCGAACGCCTCATGCGCTTCGCCGAGGCGCAGGGCGTGACGTACCTGGACGACGTCTCCGCCCAGCTCGCCTCGCACTTCATCGATGCGCCTGGTCATGACCGCCATCAGGGCATCATCCTCAACCCGGCCGGTGGCACCCGTCGCCAGCGCCGCTCCGCCCTCGAGGCGCTCTTCGCAGAGGCACGGGCGCTCGGACTGACCAAAGCGGCCCCGCTCGTCGATCTTCCGCCGATTCCCCGGAGCCCCCGCAAGCGCGGAACCGAACTGACCGACCAGGACGTACAGTTGCTCCGCTTCCAAGCGGAACGCGGTATGCCTGCCACTCGCCATGCCGCACTCTTGGCCCTGCTCCTGGCCGGGCTGCACACCGCGGAGATCGCCGCCGCGACAACGGACGACCTCGACCTCACCGAAGCCGAGGTGTGGACAAACGGCGCCACACGAACACGCGGCCGCTGCTGCCGCCTCGACGAGTGGGGTGTACAGGTGCTGTGGCTGCGCCGCACCCACCTCCTGCGCAACACGGAAGCAGGACCACCGCCACGCTTGGTCACTGCGGCTTCATCGGCATACCGCTCACAGGCCAGCGTCTGCTCCGGATTCGGCGACATCGCCCGACGCAGCGGGCTCGCCACCCGTGACCGCAGGATCGAACCCAAGGACGTCACCCGCTACGTCGCCCGCGCCCTCTTCTACGAAACCGGCCAGCTCTCCGAGGTCGCCCGCCGCCTAGGGCTGTCCTCCCTCGACGCCGCCGCCGCGCTCGCCGGCCACCGATGGAACGGCGAGGGCGACGGCGGTGAGGTGGCGTGACCACGACCAAGAAACGCTCCCGTCGAACCAAGGGGAAGACCACCAAGGCCCACGACTGGCTGGTGGGCCCGATCCCCGACGACGTCTTCGGTTCCGCCTCGGACCCCGCGCCTCAGCCAGGCCCACAGGCACCCCCGCTCGCAATCGACGAACGCTTCGAGTACCTCCTGAGCAACCCCGACCTGTTCGAGGCGGTCCGGCAGACACTGCCCGCCCGGGAACCCGGCAGCGTCGGGCGCCCGCCGGGATACCCGCCCTACATCTACTTCATCTTCCTCTGCGCAATTTCTGTCTTCGGCTCGGCCCGCAGCACAGCACGCCATCTCCAACGCGATCTCTGGTGGAACCCGGTGCGCGAAGCCGTACGCAAGCACATGGGGCCCGAGGAAGCAGATTCCCTAAAACAGACCGGCCCCAGCCTGAGTCAATGGAACTACTTCTTCAAGAACCACCTCAAAACGCATATGGCTGCCGTTCGTGACGCAAGCCGGGAACTATGGATCCGCCAAGCTCTCGACATGGGAATGATGGCGGAATCAAGGTCACGCGGAAGCTGGATCCGTCCCGAGCGCGACCAGGTTATCCACGGTGACGCAACAGTTGCCAAACCACCCTCAAAGCAAACCCAGCACGTCACCGTGGACAAAACAACGGGCGAGAAACGGCGCCATCGGGTGGACCCAGATGCCAGCTACACCACCGAAGGCGGGGGCCGGAGAGTTTACGGAAACAAGTTTCTCTCCCTCGCCGTCCGAGTGGCCCGCACCCCCCACAGCCGAGTCATCCTTGCGCTGGAATCCATCCGCCACAAGACGAAAAGCCGCGACCCTGAACGGGAAGACGAAGGCACTGCCGTAGTCCGGCTCATGCATCACCTTCTGAGCAAGGCGCCCGGTGTGCGTGCATTCACGTACGACACCGCCTTGCGTGGTGTCCATCGAGCCCCTTTGATTGCGGACGGAATCGTCGTTTTCACCCGCCAGCACGGCGGGCTGGAGCCTCACTCTCTGCAGCGTTACGAAAAGCGCTACGGAAAAGATGAGAAGTGCAGCCATGACCTCTACACCGCAGAGGGACGGGTTTGCGAGCGCCACTTGACCGTGGACGGCGAGACCTACTACACGCCCCTTGCCGTCGAAGAGCTGGAACGCCGAAAGCAGAAGAAGAGCCGCTTCTATCACCGCCTCGTCATCCCCTGCTCTCGCGGCGACCACGAGTTGCGTATTCGCGTGGATGAAACCAAAGAGGACCGTGAAATCGATCCGTCCAGTAAAAAGCAGCGCTTCAACCGGGCCGAACATCTGAGACAAATCCCACCCAACACACCCGCCGGTCGCCGACTTCTGGGATTCCGGCAGGACAGCGAGTCGAACCATTCCCGCTTCGACCAGGCCTACCCACACGAGCGCGTCCCCGCCTACGGCGCCAACGCCGGCCTGCTGATCTATATCGGCTACGCCTGGGTCAACAACTCCATCACCCGGGCCCTGGGCCAGAGGCCGTTCGGCCTCGCTGCCTGACCTCATCCCCCCGAGGGCTGACGCCCGCCCCGGAGCCTCCCACACCGAAGCCGTCAGCCCGATCTGACCTGCCACCCGCGGCCAAGATGACCAACCTTCCAGCGGTCGCAGCGCCAGCCGCTACACTGTGGGCGGTGGCACAGCTGCAGGCAAGCCCTGCCACCACACCACTGCTGGGAACGCGTCTGACGCCCGCATCATCTGGGCACTAATTTCAGACACGTTTTCAGACAGATCCCCGCCTTCGTAGCTCAGGGGATAGAGCACCGCTCTCCTAAAGCGGGTGTCGCAGGTTCGAATCCTGCCGGGGGCACAACGCGTTACCGCTCTGACCCGGGTTTCTCCCCGGGGGGCGTTTACTCGGCCTCGGGCTCCTCGTCCGGGGCCGTTTGCGTGAGCGGTGCGTGCTATGACTCACTCCACGTCCGTACGACAGCACAACAGCCGCACGGACGACCATTCCGCGCCATCGTCACTTTCGTTTCTCCGGTGGAACGCGTGGCGATCGGCATCGCGGGGGAAACCGCGATGCCGATCGCCACGGGTGTGTGGCTTTCGTGCTGGATCGGCGTCGTGGCAGGTCAGCCCGCCGTCTGCTGGATCGGTTCCGGAGAGGCCGTCCGGCGGCGACGGGCGGCGAGGCCGAGTGCGGCGGTGGCGACGGCGCCGGCGAGGGCGAGTACGCCCAGGGCGTTCGCCAGGGTGCCGGCGGCGGAGGTGAGCGCGAGGACCACGAGCGGGCAGATGAACTGGCCGAGGAAGAAGGAGCCCGTCCACAGGCCGGTGCCGCGACCGCGGTCGGCGTAGTGGAGCTTGGCCATGGCGAGGGTGAGCAGGCTCGGCAGCATGATGCCGCTGCCGAGGCAGTTGATCACGGCACCGATGGTGAGTACGACGGGGTCGGGGGCGAGCCAGATCACCGCGAAGCCGAGGGCGCTCAGGCCGAAGGCGGTGGGCAGCCAGGCTCGCGGGCTGCGGCCGGCCTTGGTGAAGACGACGGCGCCGATCACGACCGCGGCGCTGGAGCCTGCTGTGGCCAGTCCGATCACGCCGGGGTCGGTCACATCCATGTCGTTCAGGAGGAACGCCATCTCCACCTGGACGGTGTAGAAGAGGACGGCGCCGAAGAGGGTCAGCGCGCAGGTGCCGGCCAGCGGACGCCAGGGGAAGGGCCGCTTGGCCATCGGTTCCGAGGCGGTGGGGGAGGGCTCGTCCGCGAGGTCGGCCGGTCGGGGCCGGGGCAGGAAGGCGGCCATGGCCGGGGCGAGCAGCAGGCTCACGGCGTAGGCCCAGAACGGTGCGCGCCAGCCGGCCGATCCGGCCGCGCCGCCCAGCACGAAGAAGGCCGTCGCGGAGATCGAGGCGCACATCGTCTGCATCGCGAGGTAGCGGTCGCGTTGCCGGCCGGAGTAGTAGTCGCCGATCAGCGTGGTGCTGCAGGTCATGATGGCGGCTTCGGCGACACCGACGAGGGCGCGGCTGGCGACGATGGCGCCGAGGGAGTCCAGCCACAGGGGGGCGGTGCCGAGGATCGCGTACAGCACGGTCGAGACGATGAGCAGGCGTTTGCGGCCGAGCCGGTCGACGAGGACGCCGGCGAAGGGGGCCAGCAGTGCCAGGGAGAGGGCGGGGATGGTCAGGGCCATGGGGACGAGCGCGTCGACGCCCGGCACGTCGGCGAAGTGGTCCTGCATCTGCGGCAGGACGGGGGCGATGAGCACGGCGCCCAGGATGGGCAGACAGGCACCGGCCATCAGCAGCGTGAGGCGAAGCCGGTGGCCGGGGCCGGACACGGTCTGCTCGGGCGGGGCGTCCGCGACAGCCGCGGGAGGCGGGGACGAGAGCGGGGGCATGGGTGCAGGCATGCGGGAAC
>NZ_JAKEIP010000086.1 GCF_021474425.1 Streptomyces muensis
GTTGTAAGGGTTGTTGGGGGCCTGCGGTTGCTGTGGAGGCTGTGAAGGCTGCGGCGGCGGTTGGTACGGCGGCTGAGTCATCGGATTCCCACGGAGTGAACTGACTGGAGCAGCAAGCTATCAGTGAGATCAGGAGGGGGCCGTCGGAGCCGGAGCGGGCTGCGTGAAGGGCGGTCTGTGGGGGTGGGAACGTGGTGGATGTGTAGAGGTGTCGGATACGCGCCGTGAAACCCCCACGCGGTTGCCCGCGAAAGGGGCGCGGGGCTGCTTCGACCGGCTTGACCTGCATGAACCGGCGTCGCCAAGATCTCCTGAGTCAGTTGGGGCGGCGCGGGCGCCACGTAGGAGAACGGGACGGCATTGAAGACGGACGCGAGCGGCGGGCGGAACCTTCGGAAGGCCGGAGCTCGAGAGCCCCGCCTCATCGGCTCCGCTGCCGCGAGGCAACGGAGCGTCGGCAGCCGTATCGGCTCCGGAGTGCTGGGCGTTCTCACCCTCCTCTTCAGCCTGATTCTCGTCGGTGTGGGCTACGCGGAAGGCCCGGCGAAGGTGTCCGGCGGCACGCAAGGGACGATCACCGTCGAGCGTTGCGGCAGGGACGTCATCGGGGACGACGTGGAGTGCTCGGGCACCTTCCGCTCCGACGACGGCGGGATCCGCTCCGACGTGGAGGACTTCGAGCCCGACGAGGACGCCGACCGGGGCGACGAGTTCCAGGTGGTGGGCGACGACACGGGGTACTTCAGGCGCGGCACCATCACCTCGTTCTACGTCGAGGCCCTCAAGGCCTGGTTCGTCGCCGCCACCATGTTCGGAGTGGCGCTCTTCCCGCTGAGCGCCGCCTTCCGCCGCTCGGGCCGCCCCATGCGGCGCGGGACGTTCATCGCCGGCCTCGGCTTGCTGTTCGGTGGGCTGCTGGGCTGTGGGGTCTGTGCCCTGGTGAATGCCGTGCTCATTTAGCGGTGCCGGTATGGCATCAGGTGGGGAATTCGCCGTGCCGGCTGCCGTCGAGGAGGCATTCCGGCAGGTAGGGGGACTCGACGTCGATGGTGAAGCCCGAGTCCCGGGCGAGGCAGGCGATGGCGAGGGGGCCGAGGGCGATGAGTCCGTCGGAGTCGCGGGCTCGTTCCTGGTCGCGGGTCCAGTAGTCCTTGTGCCATTCGACGGTCTTGGCCAGTTCGGTGTTGAACTTGTTGTGGTCGCCGCGCACCAGCTGGGTGAGGAGGTTCATGGGCGGGTACATGAGGTTCAGTACGGCGCTGCGTGAGGCGGGGCGGAGCGCGTCGGGGTCGGTGGCGTCCACGGCGGCGAGGAGTTTGTCGCCGAGTTCGGGCTGCCTGAGCCAGTACGCCTGAAGTGCTTCGACCCAGAGGTACATGTATTCCTCGAAGCCGCCGGCTTCGCGCAGCAGGGCGACGGGTACCTGGCACAGGTCGTTCGTACGCTGCCGTTCGCGGCAGACGCAGGACAGCCAGAAGGCGGTGAGCCAGTTCCCGGCGTGGGCCCAGGGTCCGGTGCCGGAACGGAAGACGTGCTTGTCGTGGTTGACCTCGCACTCGATGGTCGGTGTGGTGGCGCGGGCGGCGACGAAGAGGGCGTGGCCGATCTGCATCGCGGTGACACAGGCTTCCCAGGTCTCCACCTTGTCGGCCTCGGGGTCCCCCGAGCAGCGGTTGTTGAGGGCGTCGATCGCTGCACTCAGGGCCATCCCGAACCACTCGGGGTTCTCCTTGAGGTCCTCGAGCTCGTCGTCCAGCCTTCGTGCGAGCACCTTAAGCACCTGAGGCAAAGCGCCCGTGGGGAATTCATGACGTGGAACCTGCATCGCTCTCCTTCTCTTCTCCGTTCTGTCCCTCCTGTTGGGGTCAGGTGGGGAAGTCGCCGACCCGGCCGCGTTCCAGCAGGTACTTGGGGATGTAGCCGGACTCCACCTCGATGGCGACGCCGCCGTCGTGGGCGAGACAGGCCATGGCCAGCGGGCCGAGTGCGACGAGACCGTTTACCTGCGCGGCCCTCGACCCCTCCGCCGTCCAGTACTCCTTGTGCCACTCCAAAGCCTTGACCAGTTCGATGTTGAAGCGCTCGCTGTCCCCCCGGACCAGACGGTAGAACAGATTGAGCGGGGGATACAGGACACGCAGCATCAGGCTGCGGTCGGCGACCCGAAGAACTTCGGGATCCGTGCCTTTGATCGCGGCCACCAACTTGACGCCGAGAGAGGGACCTTGCTTCCAGTACGTCTGAAGAGCGTCGACCCAGTCATAGATGTACTCGTCGTAAACCGCTCCGGATTCACGCAATAGCGAGATCGGTACGTCGCTCAGTTCCGTGAGGCGGCGTTGTTCCCGGCAGACCAGAGCGAGGTAGAAGGCGGTGAGCCAGTTACCAGCGTTAGCGTGGGACGCTGGCCCGGTGGAAGGGATGGTGCGAACCTTGCCGGAGATCAGGCAGTCCACCGTCGGATCCGGTGAGGTGGCCGACCGGAACAGGGCAGAGCCGATCTGCATCGCCGCGACCCACGCCTCCCAGGTCTCGATCACAGCGGCGTCCGAGTCGGAAGCGCAGTGCGCCTTGGCGTTCCTGAGCGCGGAGTTCAGCGCCAGGTTGAAGGTGTGCGGATGCCCCACCAACATGTCGACGTCGTCCTCCGTGGACCTGACCAGTGACTCCACGCTGCGGACACGATCGGCAGGGACGTCGTGACGGGATATACGAGTCCGGCCGTTCACTGCCCACGCCCCTGAGTGCGCTCCCGGTGTCCCTTGACGTCGGGTCGGCCGACGTGGCCCTGGGCGCGTTCGGACTCTCCGAGCCAGAGGTGCGGGACATGCTGCTGGACCGCCGAGACCAGCTCCTGTCGGCAGGGGGCGGGGAAGGGGAGACGGTGGCGCAGGCGGGGCAGGTCGGGGTGCAGTGGCTCCTCGTCGCGGACGAGGGTCCACAGGACGGGGTCGTCCCGGTCGATGGGGCCGGTGGGGAAGAGTTCCAGGGAGTAGACGGTCTGGCGGCCGAACCTGCTCCAGTACAGGCCGACTCCGGCCAGGCCCTGCCAGGGGATGACGTTGCGGTGCTTGCCGTTCTCGACCCACAGGCCGGTGGCGTCGACGAGGACTCGGCTGCGGCGGTTCGCCCAGTTGGCGATGAAGAGGAACACGCCGAGCGCACCGAGCAGCAACATGAAGACGAGGCCCGCGTACCCTGCCGGGTTGGACTCCCCCTTCTGGTTCCCGGTAGCAACCACGACCGCGCCGAAGGCACCGACCGCACCCAGCGCGATGAGCAGGACGGAGCAGGGGAGCCCGGTCATGGCACCGCGGCGGCCGGTCCGTATGACCGTGGCGTCGGGTGCGGGGGAGGGCGTGTGCGAAGGCAACATGGTGCGTGAGCTTAGCGAATTGACCTACGCTCCCTCCTCATGACGACGCACGGCCGGGAACTCGGCGCGGAACAGGTGCAGACGCAGGTGCCAGCCGGTGAGGGCGACCCGACCCCGCCCGGCGTGGAGGGAATGAGGGCGAGTCTCCCAAGACAGCCGGATCCGGGCTTCGCGAGACAGCAGTCGCAGCCGTCGCAGCGGTCCCATCAGGCGCGGAGCGCTCGCGTGGGGCTCATGTCCGCCGGAGCGTTGGTGGCGCTGGTCTGCCTCTTCGTGCTCGTGGGACGTTTCAGCAGCGGTACGCAGACCGGCGTGGGAACCGTGGTGTACGGCCTGTGCCTCGCCTCCGCCGGTCTCAGCGTGGAACTGGCGCGTCGCGGACGCACTCGCCTGGCCATGATGGCGATCATCCTGGCCGCGGCGGGCGCGTCACTGGCGGACGCGCTGCCCTGACCCTCCCGGGTGTCGTCAGTGAGCCGAAGGTCGGTTCAGGCCGTTCGGATCAGTGGCAGGGGAATCAGACCTTCGTGAAGCACAACGTGTAGTCGAAGCCGCGGCTGTTGCGGTACTGGATGCCGTAGTCGTACTCCGCCGAGCATTCCTTGCCCTGACCGGGGAGCAGCGCACCCGTCTTGTACTCGGCCTCGGGCGAGCCACAGTCGACGACCGTCGGCAGCGGCTCGCCCTGGGGGTCCGCGACCTTGACGCAGTCGCCGATCTCGGGATCGTGCGTCTTGGCCTCTTCGGCCGCCGCGGACGCCGAAGCCTCCGCCTTCGCCTTGCCGCCGGTCGGGCTGGTGTTGTAGTCCCAGACCCAGTAGCCGACGGCGCCGAACACCGCGATGACGACGACCGCTGACTTCACCGCCCGCAACAGCCCTCCCGGCTGCGGCCGCTGAGGTCCGCCGGGAGGCGGCGGCTGCTGCGGATATCCGTACGGCGGCTGGTTCTGGTACTGCGGTGGAGGCGTGGACATGCTTGGAAGACCCCGTGATCGGTTGAACGGATGAAGATCAACGCAGAGTTGGAAGGCACACGCTACCTTTCGACGCTCGCGCGCCCACGCCCCCAGCCCGCGCCCCGCGCCTGCCCTCCCGGGAGTCCCTCTCCCCTCCCCACTTCGACCACCGGGGCCCCGCAGCGTACCCACATGTGACGGGAGATACTTCAGGTGTCGAGAGTCGAGGAGACGCGAATGACCAGGAAGCCCGAGAACTCACCGAACCCGCAGGGCTCTTCGCAGGAGCGCGGTGTGATCGACGAGGCACTCGAACCGGACCAGATCCGTTCCCTGAACTCCGCCCTGCGCCAACTGTCCCAAACCGAGGGCGCGAGCAAGGAGTTGCAGGAGGCGGCCAAGAAACTGCTCTCCGGGCGCGTCGCCCTGCGCGACGCCCTGGACGACCCCGCGGTGTCCCGCGCTCTGGGCGGAGGGCTGGCGTCCCTGCGCGGCCAGTGGGAGTCGCTGTCGGAGGAGCAGCGCGACCAGGTCAGGCACGGCGAGCCGCTGGACGGCGGTGGCCCCGACTCCGGTTCGTCTGAGTCGAGGCGGTCGGAGGGTGAGGGCTCGCAGTCCGGGAAGAAGAACCAGGGGCGGCACAGCGGCGGGTTCTCGCTGTACTGATCACGCACTGATCACACGCATCGGTGACGGTCAGTGGTCGGAGACGCTGACGGTCACCGGCGTCCGCGGCACCGCGAACCGGCTCACAAGGTCTGCCGGGGGAGGTCGAGGCCGAGCCGGTGCCGGATGGCCTCGGCGTACTCGGGCAAGCCGTCCTCGACGAACGCGGTCTCCAGAAGGGCGGCGCGCCGAATGACGGGTGCCTGGACGCGGGTCAGCAGAGGGGCCGTACGAAGGTATGTACGAGCCGGTGCGCCGAGTTCCTCGATCGGTACGGCCTCCACGGCGGCGCGCAGCGGAACCGGATCGGCATGGACGAACAACCCGGGGTCCGTGAGGAGTTGGGGGAGGAGCCCCGCCTCCAGGGTGTGGCCCGCGATGTAGTCGCGGACGTAGGGATCGGCCTTGCTCCAGTCCTGCTCCGGAACTGCCTCCAGAAGCGCCATCGCGATCTGGGTCTGGGCGGCGCGTACGTTCGGCAGACCGGCGCGGATCTCGCTGCCGATGGCCGGATGGAGCAGCCGGACACGGGCACGTCCGCCGACGGCGCCGTCGTGGTTTGCCGCGTCCCCGTCAGGATGAAGCGACTCGACGAACGGCTCCGACAACGCACCGCCGCTCTCTATGACCTCGCGCATGTCCTTGCCCGCAAGGGCGCCGGCGAGCCGCGCCCAGAGGCCCACAGGCAGACCGTCGCCTTCCGCCAGGGCCAAGGGCGCCAAAAGGTGCCGCAGGGTCTGCGGGTCCGCTCCGAGGCGGCGGGCGTGCAGGTCGAGTGCCTGACCGACGGACGAAGGGAGGTCGGCCTCGTCGTGCGTGGCTACGACGCCGATGCCCCCACCCGTCAGGACGCTGCGCACGGCGAGTTCCACGGTCAATGGATTGGTCCCGGCCCGGCGCCCCATCGCCTCGGCCAGAGTCCGTCGCGTCGCCGCGTCGGTGGTGAACGGCAGCTCCGGAGCGCCGAGTCGTGGGTCGAGCAGCGCCTCGGCCTGGCGCACCAGGCCCTCAGGGTCGGCCCACTGCGGTGCGTCGAGATCGATCACCTGTACGGTGCCGGCGGGGAAGCCGGCCGCGAACTCGTCCGCGAGCCGCCGAGGCATCTCGGTGAGCAGGCGGACGGTCTCGACGGCGGCGAGCGGCTTGAGTACCTCACGCAGGAGCCGGTCCGGTTCACCCGCAGGACGCACCGGCCCCGCCCGGTCGACATCTGGAACGACCACGGTCACAGGGCTCGGGAGGGCGGCCAGCTCGCTGAACACGTCTGACACCTCGTCGGCCGCCAGGCCGAAATGACCGGCGAGAAGCCAGACGACCTGGGCCGCGCTCAACCCGGCCGCTCCCGGTACGGCGGGCGCGGGCAGGTCGGGCGGTACGGTCGACGGGTCCAGGTCGGCCAGGGGGAGCCGATTGCGGTACTCCGGGTCGCACAGCATCAGGAACCCGGTGATCAGATGCGAGCGACCACTGCCCGGAGCTCCCGTCAGGACCAGCACGCGCGGGGTGCCGGGCCACTCCATCCGCCAGGCGGCGAGGGCACGCAGCACTGCCGTGCGGCCGCCGATGTAGGGGTGCGGTGCGTAGCCACCGGTGATGCCGGCCATGGGTATCAGTCCTGGTTGTGGTGGTGGGATGGGGTGGTGGAGCGATGGAGTGGTACGCGGTCGGGGGAGAGCGGTGCCGCGGGGGCGGTCGGCCCGGCCGGCCTCGCCCGGCCGTCAGGTGTTCTGTGCGAGGTTCTTCCGGTACAGGGCGATGGCCTGCTCGGTCGGGTAGTTGGGGACGGTGACGGTCTCGCCCGTCTCTTTCGACACCACGATCTTGGCTCCGCCGGGTGGGGCGGGCTGCGGTCGGCCGGAGGCGTCGACGCTGGGCGGGAAGACGGCGTAGACCAGGTAGCCGATGTCGAACTCCTGGACGTTGAGTTCGGCGGGGGTGCCGTCGGGGAGTTTGGGCTGGGCGTAACGCGCGCGGACGATCTGGACGGCTTCGTCAGGGGTGGTGGGCGGTGAGTTGGGAGCCATGAGAGTCCTGTTCGCTACTCGTGTTGTGGCCGATTGGTGGGCGGGTCATGTGAGGACATCGTCGTGCCAGCGGCCGTTGATGAGGTGCTTGGGCAGGTACTCGGATTCGACGGTGATGGTGAAGCCGGCCTGAACGGCGAGGCAGGACATGGCCAGTGGGCCGAGTGCCACGAGGCCTTGGGTGTCGAGGGCGCGCTCCTCGTCGCGGGTCCACTGACCGATGCGGTGCTCGATGCTGCCGGTCGTGGCCTGGCTAATGCGAAGAGGGCAGAGCCGACCTGCATGGCGGTGACGCAGGCTTCCCACGTCTCCAACTTGTCGGCCTCCGGGTCCACGGAGCAACGCAGGCCGAGGAGAGCGATGGCGGAAGCCAGAACGTTCGAGAACCATGACGGTTGGGACTGCAGGTCTGCAACGTCCTCCCAGAGGTATTCGCCACGGGATTCGAGCATCGACGCAACATTTTCGCGTCGGGAAACCATGCCGCGGAATCTGCATCATGTTCCTCGCTGCTGCCTGGGCGTGTGGCTGGGTGCGGCTATGTGGGGAATTCGTTGATCCAGGCTCCTTCGAGGAGGTGCTTGGGCAGGTACTCGGATTCGACGGTGATGGTGAAGCCGGCCTGAACGGCGAGGCAGGACACTGCCAGTGGGCCGAGTGCCACGAGGCCTTCGGTGTCGAGGGCACGGTCCTCGTCGCGGGTCCAGTAGTCCTTGTGCCATTCCAGGGCTTTCGCCAGTTCGGTGTTGAACTTGTTCTGGTCGCCGCGGGCGAGCTGGGTGAGCAGGTTCATGGGGGGATACATGATCTGGAGGACGCCGTCGCGTGGGGCGTGTCGTAGGGCGGCGGGGTCGGTTTTCTCCACCGCGGTCACGAGCTTGTCGCCGAATTCGGGGCGCTTGAGCCAGTAGGCCTGTAGTGCTTCCACCCAGTCGTAGATGTATTCGTCGAGGACTCCGTCGGCTTGCCGGAGTTTCGAGGTGGGGAATTGGCAGAGTTCGGTCATGCGCTTCTTCTCGCGGCAGATGCAGGCAAGCCAGAAGGCGTTGAGCCAGTTTCCGGCGTGGGCGCGGGACAGGGCGCCGGCGTGGATGGGGTGCACCTTGTGACCGATGCGATACTCGATGCTGCCGGTCGTGGCCTGGGCCGATGCGAAGAGGGCAGAGCCGACCTGCATGGCGGTGACGCAGGCTTCCCACGTCTCCAGCTTGTCGGCCTCCGGGTCCACGAGACAGTGCGTAGCGAGGAGCTCGACTGCGTCGGCCAGAACGTTCGAGAACCACGACGGTTGGTCACGCAGGCCTTCAACATCGTCCCAGAAGTCCTTGGTGTGAGTCTCAAGGATCCTCAGGGTGTTTCGCGTCGGGAACTCATGTCGCGGAATCTGCATCGCGTTCCTTCTCTTCTTCCGTCCTGATGTCGAACTGATACATCTCGTAGCCCCGGTGTTCGCCCTCGTCGGAGTTTCCCTTGACGAGTATGTACTTGACCCGAGATGGGTTCGCCTCCAGAGCCCTCTTGAGGTCGCGTGCCAGTTTGCGCTCTGCCTGGGCGGCCTCCAGTTCGGCGTCGGTCGTCGCACTGCGCTCATTCTTTCGCGCGCGCTTCTCCATCTCATGCAGGATCGTCTCAAAGTACGGGCGCGTCCCCTGCCGGACCTTCGGCACGCCAGGGCTCGGCTTGTCCTGGCCCGCCTCATCCTCGTTCTGAGGGTCGTCGCCCTGCGCCTGGCTCGGATCGCCCGATGATACGGCCTGGTCCGAGCCTTGCTGCGGACCGATACCTCGTCGTTGGCCGAGTTCGGCGTTCGTGGAGCCCTTGGCTTCCACGACGACGAACTCGGGTGGGTTCTTGCTGGGATCCATCCAGACCTGGTCGAACCGGTTGTTGCCCATGGCCCGGTCGTCGACGCGGTTGTAGTCCTCGAAATGCTGGGGCATCACGTGGAACTCGGCGACGGCCTCGCCATAGTCCTCGCTCGCCCGCGTCATCTTGCCGTGGAGGGGACTGTGTTTCGCGTCGGCTTCCTGGAACCTCTTCAGGTTCTCGGGAGTTTTGTTCTTCTCGTACGCTTCCTTGGCCGCTCGCCGGTCCACGTGCGGTTGCCGGTCCGCGTTGATGGCGTCCTGGCGGGCCTTGGCGTATTTGTCGAGCTCCTCCAGGTTCTTCTTGGAGATCTCCTCTTCGCGTTTACCCTCGTGCTCGCCCGAGTCGATGTACGACTCGGCATCGGCGTCCGGTGCGTCGTTGGCCAGCATCCAAGGAGTGTTGGGATCGCCGGTGGGATGCAACTGGGGGACAGGACGGCCGTCCTCGGCAGGGGCTGTCACGCTCTGGCGGTAGCCGCTCCTCGGGTAGTAGTACTTCTCGAACCAGGCCTTGTCCTTCGGATCCTTCGAATTGGCCCGCGCGAGCATGTCCAGATCGCGTTGCCGACGGCTCGCCACGTCGTCGTTCGAAGAATTGCCTGCCGGTTCCACCGGACCGGAGGGACGCTCGGGACTCGCCGACGGGGATGTCTGCTGCGGGTTTTCGGAGGCGATGTCGCCGTACAGCGGCTTCTTCCCGTTGACGGAGTCCTTCACGTAGTTGGCGGCGTCGGCGTTCTTGCCGTCCGGCAGGCTCTCGCGGCTGGGGACCGCGGAGTCCTTGTTCATGTCGCTCGGGCGGTCGCGATGGTCGTCCGTCGGCGGCTGGTCGGCGGTTTCAGGCCGGGGCTGGTCCGGCGTCTCGGACGGGTCCTTGTGCGGGTTCTCCGACCGCGGATCACCGGCATGATCGGGGCGCGTCTCATCCGGCCCCTGTGTGGTGTCCGGCCGCCGGCTGTCGGGTCGCCCGTCGACCTCCGGCCTGTTCTGCGTGGGAGCGTCTCGATGCGAGTCGGATGCGCGGGGGTCGGACGTGCGGGGGTCGGATGTACGGGGATCCGAAACGCGAGGATCAGACGTGCGCGGGTCCGTGGTGCGAGGGTCAGCAGTGCGTGGGTCGGTGGCCCGGGGGTCCCTGTTCTCCTGGTCCGGAGTCGGTGTACGCGGGTCCGGGGGCGTGGTGTTCTGCTGAGGTGTGTCCCGGTCGGTCGTGGGATCGTTCGGGTCGTCCGTCGCGGTTCGGGCGGGACGCGTGCCGTCGTCCGACGTGCCGTCGTCGGATGTGGTGTCGGTGGGCGGTTGCCGGTTGTCCGTGGGGGAGTCGGCGCGCGTCTCCGCATCCGGGCGTGACTGCTGATCCGGGGTGTCCGGTGTCCCTGGGGACGGCTCGTGGCCGTCGGGTGTGCCATCCGGCTCGGACGAGTTCGAGTCGGTCGTCGAGGGCTTCGCGGAGTCCGCGTTGCCCGATGCGTCCGGGGACGGTTGGACCGTCGGCTCGGGGGATTCGGTTGTCGTGTCGGTGCCGTCGCCCTGCGCCGGGGTGTCGTCCGACGCGTCGTCCTGCGGGTTCTGGGTGTTCTCCGGTTGACCGTCCTTCTCGGAGTTCTCCGGCTGGGACGCGTCGTCGTTCTGGTTCTGCGACTCGTCGTTCTGGTTCTCGGAGTCCTTGGAGCCTTCGGTGCCCTCGGAATCCTTGTCGTCCGACTTGCTGGTGTCGATCGGGTTGCGGTCGGCGTCCAGCGGGATGTGCCAGACGTGCTTGGCCTGGTCGATGTGGAGGGGCTGCTCGCTGACCTGTCCGCTCTGGGTGTCGATCCAGACGATCTTGCCGTTGTGGTTGACGACGTTGAAGGCGTGGCCGCCTCCACCGGGCCAGTCGACCTGGACGATGGCCGCCGAGCCGGGTCCGGCCTGCTGGAGGGTGGAGGCGATGTTGTTGGCGGTGTTGGGGTCGCCGCCGGGGCCGGCGTACGTGTGGGCGGCGCCCGTCCAGCGGATCTGGTTGGCGTTCGCGTTGTCCTCGGGGGTGAACGGGTTGTGCTTGCCGTTCTCGTCGAGGTCGACGGTGCGCGGGGCCGAGACCTGGGGGTTTCCGTACCAGGTCTCCAGGAACGAACGGGAGCAGTCGGCACAGTTGTTGCTACGTCCCGGGACCGTGTTGCCGCCGTCGTTCTGGAGTTGGGTGTAGGGGCCGAAGGGGTCGGGGAAGCGCTGTGGGGTGCCGTCCTCGTTGTGCGGGACGGCGTCGGCCAGTGCCTGCTGGTCGGCGGGGTCGGGCTGGGACAGGCCGCCCGGCTGGTGGTCCAGGTCGGATCGGATGTCGTCGAGGCTGTCCTGCTGGGATTGGCTCTGATTGTTCGGGGTGGCCTGGGGCGAGCCCGGGTTCTGGGGCGTGGGGTCCGCATGTGACGGTGACGTCGAGGGACCCGGGGTCGTGACGACCGTGTGGATCGGGACTGCCGTCACTTGATGTTGCTGGTGCTTTCGATCCTGGTCGGCCCGGTCATCCCCGTCGGGGCGCGTGTTCTCCGCCTGGGGGGACTGCGCGGCGGGCTGCTGCGGAGTGTTCGGCTTCGGAGTCGGGTTCGGGCTCGGGTTCGGCGGAGCGCTGGGCGTGTTGCCCGCCGGCTGGTGGGGCCGGGGCGGGGTGGTGCCGGGGTCGGCGCTCGGCTGGTTCGGAGTGCTGGGCGTGTGGGCGCGGCCTGGCTGTGTCGACGGGCTCTGGTTGTTGTTGCCCGGGGTCGAGGCTCGGTCGGACCCGTTGTTGGAGGAGCCAGCGGGCGTCGTCGTCGGGGTACTGGCGGTAGGGGACGGTGTCCTGGAGGGCGACGACTGGGCCGGGTTCTGGTTCGGGGTGGTCTGACTCGGGGTCTGGCTCGCGGGCGAGTGCGTGGCCGGGCTCGGGTTCTGGCCGGGTGTACGGGTGCCGGTCGAGTCCGCGTTGTTACGCGGCGGGGTGCGGTCGCCCGGTGTGGTGCTGGTGTTGTCGCGGTTCGGGGTGCGGTCGCCCGGTGTGGTGATGGTGTTGTCCCGGTTCGGGCTGCGGTCGCCCGGTGTGGTGCCCGGGGTGTCGCGGGACGGAGTCCGGTCGCCGGGCGTGGTGCCAGGCGTACTCCGAGGCGGCGTTCGGTCTCCTGGCGTCGTACCAGGAGTGGTCTGGCTCGGATTGCTCTGGTTCGGCACGCGACTGTCCGTCGTACCGGGAGTCCGACCGTCGGCGCCGGACGTACGGGGATCCGGCGTTTGCGACGGCGTCGTCCGTGGCGTCGTCGAGGGCGTGCTGGAAGTCGGCGTGGGGGCGGGCCCGGATGCCGTGGCGGGCGCGGTGGTCCCCGGCGTCGGGGCAGGCGTGCTCCGGGGCGTCGTAGGTGACGTTGGGCTTGGCGTGGAGGAGGGCCCGGATCCCGTGGCGGGCGCGGTGGCCCCCGGCGTCGGGGCAGGCGTACTCCGGGGCGTCGCAGGTGACGTAGGGCTCGGCGTGGAGGCAGGCCCCGTCCCCGTGGCGGACGGCGTGCCGGGCGTGCCGGCGGAAGGGTTCCTCGCCGGGCCGGAGTTGGGATTCGGGCTGGTCGGGCTCGTAGCGGACGGACTGCCGCCAGAGCCGCCCGGGCTGTGGTGCCCACCCCCCGGAACCGCACCCCCCGTGGAAGGCGCCGTGGGCGACGTAGGCATGCCCGACCCGCCACCGTCCGACCGGCCCCCGGAACCGGCGGGAGACGAGTCCGCCGTAGGCGTCGGCGCCGCGTTGGACTGCGTGGGCGCGCTGGCGGCCAGCCCGTCGATCTGGGTGCCGATCGAGCCGCCTCCCGGCGAGGACGACGTACCACCGGACGACGAGGCCGTGGGCGCGGACTGCGGGCTCGGGGACGACAGGCCCGATACGGGGGAGCCGCCGCCGGAGTGCGAAGGACCGGACGTGCTCGGTGTGCTGGAGGTGCCGTTGGAGTCGGAGCCGTTGGACGAGGGACCACCGGGCGAGGGGTCGTCGAAGTCCGGCAGGGACGACGTCGGCGATTGCGTCGGCCTTGCGTACGGGCTGTCCGAGGAGGACGGACTCCCGGAGTCGGACCCCGGCCCGGAGCCGGAGTCGGGGCCCGCGCCGATGTTGGGGCCCGGGATGTCGTTGCCGCCCGTGTCGGCGGATATGCCGCTGCCTATGTTCGCGCCGGGGATGCTGCCGTTGCCCGAACGTGTCGAGGTGCTGGAGTCCGAGTCCGACGAACTCGAATCGGAGGACGAGGAGGAGCTGGAACTCTCCGAACCACCGGAACTCTCCGAACCGCCCGAGCTCTCCGAACCGCCGCTGGAGTCACTGCCGATGTCACCCCCCGGCACATCCGACCCCGACGCCCCGTCGTACCCGTCGATCCGGCTGTCGATCGCGTGCCGCGCCCGGCTGCCGGCCTTCTGGCCGAGGCTGTCGCGCAGGCCCTCGGCGAAGGTCTGCGGGCTCTGCCGGAGGGCGTCGAGGCCCGCCTCGCCACCGGCCTTGAGGGTGGCGCCGACGTCGTAGCCCTCCTGGGCGCCGAAGCCGACGTTGACGGTCTGGCGGATGAGGTCGGTGATGATCGCCTCGATCGCCGAGATCGCGGGTTCCTTCATCGTCTCGATGATGGCCTCGATCAGGGCTTGTTTGAGCTCGTCGAGGAGGCGTCGGACGATGAGGCGGGCGACCTGGGTGGCACCCATCCCCGCCACCGAGGACAGACCGAAGGTGAAGGGCGCGGCGGCAGCGGCGGCGGCGATCTGGATGGCCAGGGCGATCAGCTGCGCGATCACCGCCCACTTGGCGAACTCGACGAGGTAGGCGCACGCCTCCAGCACGTTCGCGATGAGGAACGCGGCCTCGGCGGCGTTGCGGAGGTAACCGTCGTTGCCGCCGCCACCGTCGAACTTCTCGTACGTCTTGGTGAACTTGTCGATCGACTCACCGGCGTTGTGCGCGGTGACCTGCCGGGCTGCGCCGTTCGCCGTGGTGTGGAGCTCGTTGACCTTCTCCCCGAACTCCCGCCACACGGCGGCACAGTCTCTGAGCTTGTCCTCGTTCGCCGTGGGCCACTTGTAGCCCAGCATCTCGAGGACCCACTCGAGCTCGTCCGGCAACATCATCGCCACAGCAGAAAGCACCCCCGTCGGACAGCACGGCCGTACACGTCCCTCACCAGCCAAGGGAAATCACACAGGAGTACAGCCGTCCGCAGAGTTTACGGAATCACCTGCCGACGACTTCAGGGGTTTGCTGTCACAAGTCCGTTGCAGGCCGCCCCGGTTGTCCGGAGGGGTCCCCGCCGGCCACGCTGATCCCGCTGCGTCAAGCCCGACCACCCTGCACGACAACGGCCGCCGTCCCCTTCCGTGGGACGGCGGCCGCAAGACCATCTATGCGGAACCCAACTGGAGTTGACGGGAACCCAACTGGAGTTGAGCTACTCCGCCACAACCCCACCATCGTGCGGCGTCGGCTCCAGATCGAACTCCCCGTCCCGCGCCCCGAGGACGAACGCCCGCCACTCCGCCTCGGTGTACCGCAGCACCGTGTCGGGATCCAGGGACGACCGCATGGCCACGGCCCCCTCCGGCAGATACGCGATCTCGACGCGCTCCTCGTGCTCCTCGGTGCCGGGCGCGCAGTGCCACTCGACCCCCGAGATGTCGAGGGCGTACAGCTCGTCCCGCTCCCGCTCCTTGCGCGCCTTGGTGTCCTCGGCCTGAGTCCCGACCTCGTTGTTCTGTGGCTCGGTAGCCTCGGTCATGCTGCTGGGCCTCTTCCTGACGTGCGAATGCGAACGAAGTGTGCGTCTCACCCTACTGGCGGAGGCGGGACGCCACACGTGCGTCGCGGATCAGGTGCTCGGCCGGGTGTGCAGCTCGCCGCGCGCGACCCCGGGCGGAACCTCCACCTGACCGTCGTACTCGGCCATCGTCTTCTTCCAGATGTCGTTCTGCGCGGCCTCGTTCTGCTCGTGCGCCACGCCCATCCGGGCCAGGGCGGTCCCCATACCGGCGATCCGCTCCGCCAGGCTGCCCATCGAGTCGTACATGCCGTCGCGCAGGCCCTCGTAGACGACGCCGAACTTCTCGCCGATGTCGTCGTCACCCCACGGCGGGGTGTCACCCTTCTCGAGGGCGGTCAGGCCGGTCGTCAGCTTGTGCACGGCCTTGGAGAACTCCACACCCGCGTTGAACATGTGGAATCCCTCGGTCTTCAGTACCTCAGGATCGGAGTCCATGTAGTCCGACGGCACAACTGCCCCCCGTGGCTCGTCATTTCTGTCGTGACTCCACCTTAACGGCGGCTCCCGGACGAGACCCAGCCCTCACGGGCAACGAAGAGGGGCGGCACCCTCGCGGGTACCGCCCCTCCAGCCAGACCGACCGTTCGACCGAACCGACCGACCGGCCGTTCCTCGTCACCGGTCAGAAGTCACCGGTCAGAACCGGTTCGGCAACCACCCCGTCTGGATCAGCTGCCCACCGCGACGCCGCGTGTGGAAGTACCCACGGCCCGGCGGCAGTTGCGTCGCCGTGATGTTGCCGAGCAGCGCGCCCTCGGACCGGTCGCCGGAGAGCACCAGGCCCTGCGCGCCGAGCTCGCGCATCCGCTGCATCACCGGCTCGTAGAGCGACCGGCTCGCACCGCCCGAGGAGCGCGCGATGATGATGCGCAGACCGACGTCACGGGCGAAGGGCAGGTACTCCAGGAGCGGGGCCAGCGGGTTCACGCCGGTCGCCACCAGGTCGTAGTCGTCGACGATGACGAACGCGTCCGGGCTGCTGTACCAACTGCGGTTGCGCAGCTGCTCGGGCGTGACGTCCGGACCCGGCATACGGCGGTGCATCGAGCCGGCGAGGCCCTCCAGGGTCTCCGTCAGGGCGGGCGCCGAGGCGCAGTACCGCGACAGGTGCGAGTCGGGCACGCCCTCCAGGTGGGCGCGCCGGTAGTCACCCATGACGATCTTCGCCTGGTCCGGCGTGTAGCGCTCGGTGATCTGCTTGACGAGCAGCCTCAGCATCGCGGACTTACCGGACTCGCTCTCACCGAACACGATGAACAGCGGGTCGGTCTCGAAGTCGACGAAGACCGGCGACAGCGACGACTCGTCGATGCCGATGGCCAGACCGCGCTCCGGGTGCTCGAAGCCCTTGGGCAGCCGGTCCGCCGGCATCATCGTGGGCAGCAGACGTACCGCCGGAGCGTGCTGGCCCTGCCAGTTGTCGTTGATGCCGCGGATGAGGATCGACGTCGCCTCGGACAGGTCGTCCGTCTCCGAGGAGCCGTCGACGCGGGGCAGCGCCGCCATGAAGTGCAGCTTGTCCTGCGTCAGACCACGGCCCGGCACGGTGGCGGGGACGTTCTGGGCGACCTTGCGGTCGACCTCCGACTCCGTCGGGTCACCGAGGCGCAGCTCGATGCGGTTCTGCAGCATGTCCTTGAGCGCGGGCCGCACCTCGGTGTAGCGGCTGGCCGTCAGGATCACGTGCACACCGAAGCCGAGGCCGCGCGTGGCGATCTCGGTGACGGTGGCCTCCAGCATCTCGTAGTCCGTCTTGAACGTGGCCCAGCCGTCGACGACGAGGAACACGTCGCCCCAGGGCTGGTCCGGCAGCTGGCCGGAGTTGCGCCGCTGACGGTACGTCTGGATCGAGTCGACGTTGTTCGCGCGGAAGTACTCCTCGCGCGCGTTCAGGATCCCTTCGACCTCGCTGACCGTACGGCGGACCTTCTCGGCGTCGAGACGGTTCGCGACGCCGCCGACGTGCGCCAGCTCCTCCATGGAGATCAGACCGCCACCACCGAAGTCCAGGCAGTAGAACTGCACCTCGGACGGCGTGTGGGTGAGCGCGAACGACGAGATGAGCGAGCGCAGCAGCGTCGACTTGCCGGACTGCGGACCACCGACGAACAGACCGTGACCGGCACCGCCCGAGAAGTCCCGGTACAGCACGTCACGCCGCTGCTCGAAGGGCTTGTCCACCAGACCGACCGGCACGTTGAGCCGGCCGAGCGCCGTGTAGTCGGGCGCGGTGAGACCGCGCTCGGGGGAGACGGCGAGCTGGGGGAGGAGCTGCTCCAGCGAGGGCGCCTCGTCCAGCGGGGGCAGCCACACCTGGTGGGCGGGCGGACCCTGGTTGATCATCCGGCCGACGAGGACGTCCAGGACCGTGTCGGCGAGCGCGTCGTCCACCCGGTTGTCGGGCTCCGGCTCCTCGATCACCGGCTGCGGCGGCAGCGCCACCTGCTCCGCCGTGAACAGCGCGGGCCGCAGCTGCGTCGAGCGGTGCACCCGGGAGGGACCCTCGCCGTGGTACGGACCCGACACGTACGCCGCCTTGAAGCGGACCATGGTGTCGGTGTCGTAGCGCAGATAACCGGAACCGGGGATCGACGGCAGGTGATAGGCGTCCGGGACACCGATCGCCGTACGGGACTCGGCGGCGGAGAAGGTCCGCAGACCGATCCGGTACGACAGATAGGTGTCCAGGCCGCGCAGCTTGCCCTCTTCCAGGCGCTGCGAGGCCAGCAGCAGGTGGATGCCCAGCGATCGGCCGATACGGCCGATCTGGATGAACATGTCGATGAAGTCGGGCTTGGCCGTGAGGAGTTCGGAGAACTCGTCGAGCACGATCACCAGCGAGGCCATCGGCTCCAGCGCGGCGCCCGCGGCCCGGGCCTTCTCGTAGTCGTGCAGGTTGGCGTAGTTGCCCGCCGAGCGCAGCAGCTCCTGACGGCGCTGCGTCTCACCCATGATCGAGTCACGCATACGGTCGACCAGGGTGAGGTCGTCCGCCAGGTTGGTGATGACGGCCGCGGTGTGCGGCATGTCCGCCATGCCCGCGAAGGTCGCGCCACCCTTGAAGTCCGCGAGGATGAAGTTCAGCGTCTCCGAGGAGTGCGTCACCGCGAGACCGAGCACGAGCGTACGCAGCACCTCGGACTTGCCGGAACCGGTGGCGCCGACGCACAGACCGTGCGGGCCCATGCCCTCCTGCGAGGCCTCCTTGAGGTCCAGCATGACCGGCTCGCCGTTCTCGCCGACACCGATCGGCACCCGCAGCCGCTCGTGCAGCGTGCGCGGACGCCAGGTGCGGGAGACGTCGACCGTGCCGGCGTCGCCGATGCCCATCAGGTCCGTGAAGTCCAGGTTGGACAGAAGGGGTTCGCCCTCCTCGGCGGAGCCGACCCGGAAGGGCGCCAGCTGCCGCGCGAGCGACTCGGCCTGCGCCGGGTTCAGCACATCCGGCTTGCCGGTGTACGCGGACTCGTGGCCGACGAACAGGCGCATACGGTCCGGCTTCACATAGGCCGTCAGACCGGCGCGCAGCTCCTCCTCCAGCTCACCGGGGGCGATCTCCAGGAAGGTGACGCCCTGGAGGCCCTCCGCGCCGGCGAGCTCGGAGTCCGGCGGCACGGTGCCGCCGTCCAGCACCACGATCAGGTGCGGCTGGTCGTAGACGGGGTTCGCCTCACGGTTCCAGCGGGGCCGGTCGTCCAACTGGTCCGCGAGCGCCTCCTCCAGCTCCCCGAGGTCGTCGAACAGCAGCCGGGTCGAACCCGCTCCGTCCTTCGCCTTCGGATGCTGGCTGTGCGGCAGCCACTTGATCCAGTCCCACTCCGCCGCGGCGGACGGGTGCGCCACCACCGCGACCATCAGGTCCTCGGGCGAGTGCAGCGTCGCCAGCTGGGACAGGGTCGCGCGGGCGTTGCCGTAGACCGTGTCGGTCTCACCGCAGATCGTCACGTGGTAGAAGGCACGCAGCGAGATGGAGACCGGCAGGTCGTGCAGACTGCCGTGCGCGTCGAGGAAGGCCTTCATGGCCGCCGCGGTCAGCGGCTCCAACTCGTCCTTGGGCGCCGTCTCCGGCGCGACGAGCGGGGTGTTCAGCTGCTGGGTACCGCGGCCGATCCGCACGGACGCGAAGTCCGCGTCGTTCGGGCGCCGCTCCCACAGCCGCTTGCCGTCCGCCGCCACCGCCCACAGCTGCTCCGGGTCGGGGTGCTGGAACAGCTGGCTGCGCCGCTGCAGCTCCGCCGTCTTGTGCACGTCCTTGCGGACCTGCTCCAGATAGCGGAAGTAGTCACGCCGGTCCTGAGCCATGCCCGCCCCCGGCCCCTGCCGGGCCTTGGCGAACTGGGCGACCATCATGGCCACCGTCGAGGCCAGCATGAGACCGCCGACGACCTTCATATAGGACTGGCCGGCTGTGAAGAAGAAGGCGACGGAACCCAGCATGCCCATCATGGGCAGCATGTTCATCAGCATGCTGTCGTCGCCCTCGCGCGGAATCTCGGGCGGCGTCTCGAGTTTGACCTCGCCGTCCGGGACGGCCGGGGGCACTGTCCGCGGTGGTCGTTTGATGATGACGACGCTCACCGATGCACTCATCCTTCGCGATTGATACGTGATACGTCCTTGGCACCGACGCCCCCGTGTACCGCGACGTGTTCTCGTTCGCGTAGGCGTCGTTCGCGTAGGCGTCGATCCTACTGATGCGTGACGTGCCCGAGTGAGGCAGGCGGATGGAGATGCGGAGCAGGTCCTGGGAGGAATGGGGGAGGTAGGTCCTGCGCCCGGTACCGCAACGGATATGGTGGCGCTCCGCGTCGTACGAGCGGCGCGAGGAAGCCTTGTCTAGCAGGGGGAACACCAGGTGAGCACGGGGACTTCGACAGGTTTCTGCCGAATCACCATCGCAGCGCCGGACAGCCGAGTCGATGTGGCGCTGCCCGAGGACCTGCCGATCCAGGACCTCTTTCCTGAGATCATCAGGCTCTCGGGCCTGGTCCAGTCGGATACGAGCCCTTCCGGTTACCACCTTGTGACCCGCGAGGGTCAAGTGCTCGACGCGAGCCGCTCGTTGCTCGAGCACCGGGTCAGGGACGGCGAGGTGCTGCTGCTGCGCACCTTCGCCGACTCGCTGCCGCCGGCCGTGCACGACGACGTCGTGGACGCCATCGCCGCCGCGGTGAAGCAGGACACCCGCAGCTGGAACGACAACCTGATGCGGATCGCCGGCCTCGTCGCCGGATCGCTGCTGCTCGTCATGCTCGGCTTCGTCTTCTGGTTCGCGGACCCGGTCCGGCACGACATGCACGGCCTCCAGGGCATCCTGGCCGGCGTGACCGCGCTCGCGCTGACGGCCCTCGCCGGCGTACGGGCCCGGGTGTACGACGACCGCGGCTCCGCCGTCGCACTCGGCATCTCGGCACTGCCACACGCGCTCATCGCCGGCTCCGGCGCCCTTCCGCAGGACGCGGGCGAGGGCCCCGGAAGGATCCAGTTCCTCGTCGGCTGTGTCGCGGTCCTGCTGTGCTCCGTCGTACTGATCATGCTGCTGCCGCAGGGCGACGCCCCGTTCGTGGCCGCCGCGCTCGCCTCCGCGATCGGCACGCTCGCCGTGTTCTGCGGTGTCCTCACCGAGGCCGAGCCGCGCGAGATCGCCGCCGGCACCTCCGTCGTCGCCCTCGCGGTCGTCGGCTTCCTGCCCGGCTGGTCGTCCCGCTTCGCCAAGCTGCCGATCGGCTTCCGCAACCCGGAGGAACTCGCCCGGGCTCGCCGTGACGGCCAGGAAGGCGACCTCGAGGCCGTCGACGTCCAGCGCATCATCGCCCAGACCAGCCGTGGCCACGAACTGCTCCTCGGCCTGGTCGGCGGATGCGCCGCCGTCATCATCGGCGCCGGCGGCGCGGTGCTCGGCTTCAGCGACAACGGCTGGGCCCAGCTGCTCGCCCTGTGCACCGGCCTCGCCGCGATGCTGCGCGCCCGGCTGTTCCGCTACACCGCGCAGGTCACCTGCCTGTTCGTGGCCGGCGTCGTCACCCTCGCCCTGCTGGTCCTCGGCCTCGCGATCTCGCCGCCGGCCGACATCATCATGGAACTGCTCCAGAACAACTCCGGACCGGTCAACGTACGGACCCTGTGGCTCGGCGCCTCGGTCGGCGTCGGCGTACTGCTCCTCATCGCCATCGCCCTGATCGTCCCGCAGAAGGGCCTCTCCCCCTTCTGGGGCCGCATGCTGGACCTCGCCGACTCGCTGGTCCTGCTCTCCCTGGTCCCGATCTGCCTGGCCGTCCTCGACGTCTACGCCAAGGTCCGCGGCGGCCTCTGACCAGCGCGGCCGGGGACCGTCCGGCAGGGACGCGCCCATTGTGCTGGTACGCTGTGTGACGGCCGTTTGTGTACGCGCCCCCGGTCCACCTGGGGGCAGCGCCCAGCGGATCCCCGCCTCCCGAGTCACGGAAGCTCCCCTGAGAAGCAGACCAGGGGCACTCGGTGGCAAAGACGAAGACTCACGAGGAGTACGCGTGTCGCTCGACGCCGCTACGAAGAAGCAGATCATGTCCGAGTTCGGTACCAAGGAGGGCGACACCGGCTCCCCCGAGGTCCAGGTCGCTCTGCTGTCCCGTCGGATCTCCGACCTGACGGAGCACCTCAAGACCCACAAGCACGACCACCACTCGCGCCGTGGCCTGCTGATCCTGGTCGGTCAGCGTCGCCGCCTTCTCCAGTACCTGGCGAAGAAGGACATCCAGCGCTTCCGTACGCTGGTCGACCGCCTCGGCATCCGCCGCGGTGCGGCGGGCGCGAAGTAAGACGCCGTGAGGGGAGCGGTTCCCGGAAGGATCGGGGGCCGCTCCCTTTGCCGTACGTATGGAAACGTGCGGAGTATCACACCTGCTTTGTAGTGTGGTAGCACAACGCAGTACCACGAGGAGAAGTGCACCTCGCCGCCGCCGGTCCTCGGTAGTGGCCCCCGGGCGTTGCGAACCCGGGTGCTTCGATCGAAGACCGGCCCGCACCAGATGGAGCGCTTCTCCGCGTACGTCCTCCCGCCACACGGGCGGATCGGGACAAAAGACGAAAAGACGAAAGTAACGGAGAAAACGCTAGTGGAGAACGAGACCCACTACGCCGAGGCCGTCATCGACAACGGCTCCTTCGGCACCCGCACCATCCGCTTCGAGACGGGCCGCCTGGCCAAGCAGGCCGCCGGCTCCGCCGTGGCGTACCTGGACGACGACACCATGGTGCTGTCGGCCACCACCGCCTCCAAGAACCCCAAGGACCAGCTCGACTTCTTCCCCCTGACGGTGGACGTCGAGGAGCGGATGTACGCCGCCGGCAAGATCCCCGGCAGCTTCTTCCGCCGTGAGGGCCGTCCCTCCGAGGACGCCATCCTCACCTGCCGCCTCATCGACCGCCCGCTGCGCCCGTCCTTCAAGAAGGGCCTGCGCAACGAGATCCAGGTCGTCGCCACGATCATGGCGCTCAACCCGGACCACCTGTACGACGTCGTGGCGATCAACGCCGCGTCCGCGTCCACGCAGCTGGCCGGTCTGCCCTTCTCCGGCCCGATCGGCGGCGTCCGCGTCGCGCTGATCAACGGCCAGTGGGTGGCCTTCCCGACGCACTCCGAGCTCGAGGACGCCGTCTTCGACATGGTCGTCGCGGGCCGTGTCCTGGAGGACGGCGACGTCGCGATCATGATGGTCGAGGCCGAGGCCACCGAGAAGACCATCAAGCTGGTCGAGGGCGGCGCCGAGGCGCCGACCGAGGAGGTCGTCGCCGCCGGTCTGGAAGCCGCGAAGCCCTTCATCAAGGTGCTCTGCAAGGCCCAGTCGGACCTCGCCGCCAAGGCCGCCAAGCCGACCGGCGAGTTCCCGATCTTCCTCGACTACCAGGACGACGTCCTGGAGGCGCTCACCGCCGCCGTCAAGCCGGAGCTGGCCTCCGCGCTGACCATCGCCGGCAAGCAGGAGCGCGAGTCCGAGCTGGACCGCGTCAAGGCGCTTGCCGCCGAGAAGCTCCTGCCGGAGTTCGAGGGCCGCGAGAAGGAGATCTCCGCCGCGTACCGCTCGCTGACCAAGACCCTGGTCCGTGAGCGCGTCATCAAGGAGAAGAAGCGTATCGACGGCCGTGGCGTGACGGACATCCGTACGCTCGCCGCCGAGGTCGAGGCCATCCCGCGCGTGCACGGCTCCGCGGTGTTCGAGCGTGGCGAGACCCAGATCCTGGGCGTCACCACCCTGAACATGCTCCGCATGGAGCAGCAGCTGGACACCCTCTCCCCGGTGACCCGCAAGCGCTACATGCACAACTACAACTTCCCGCCGTACTCCACCGGTGAGACCGGCCGCGTCGGCTCCCCGAAGCGCCGCGAGATCGGCCACGGCGCCCTCGCCGAGCGCGCCCTGGTGCCGGTCCTGCCGACGCGCGAGGAGTTCCCCTACGCGATCCGCCAGGTCTCCGAGGCGCTGAGCTCCAACGGCTCGACGTCCATGGGCTCGGTCTGCGCCTCCACCATGTCGCTGCTGAACGCCGGTGTGCCCCTGAAGGCCCCCGTCGCCGGTATCGCCATGGGCCTCATCTCCCAGGAGATCGAGGGCGAGACGCACTACGTCACCCTCACCGACATCCTCGGTGCGGAGGACGCCTTCGGCGACATGGACTTCAAGGTCGCCGGCACCAAGGAGTTCGTGACCGCCCTCCAGCTCGACACCAAGCTGGACGGCATCCCGGCCTCCGTCCTGGCCGCCGCTCTGAAGCAGGCCCGTGACGCCCGCCTCCACATCCTCGACGTGATGATGGAAGCGATCGACACGCCGGACGAGATGTCCCCGAACGCCCCGCGGATCATCACCGTCAAGATCCCCGTGGACAAGATCGGTGAGGTCATCGGCCCCAAGGGCAAGATGATCAACCAGATCCAGGAGGACACCGGCGCCGAGATCACGATCGAGGACGACGGCACCATCTACATCGGTGCCGCCGACGGCCCGTCCGCCGAGGCCGCCCGCACCACGATCAACGGCATCGCCAACCCGACGATGCCCGAGGTCGGCGAGCGCTACCTGGGCACGGTCGTCAAGACGACCACCTTCGGTGCGTTCGTCTCCCTGCTTCCCGGCAAGGACGGTCTGCTGCACATCTCGCAGATCCGCAAGCTCGCCGGCGGCAAGCGCGTGGAGAACGTCGAGGACGTCCTCGGCGTGGGCCAGAAGGTCCAGGTCGAGATCGCCGAGATCGACTCCCGCGGCAAGCTCTCCCTCGTCCCCGTGATCGAGGGCGAAGAAGGCTCCGAGGACAAGAAGGACGACACCGACAAGTGACGTCGAGTAGCTCCACGGCGACGGCCCGCACCTCTTCGGAGGCGCGGGCCGTCGCCCGTACCCAAACCCTGATCAAGGGCATCAACGGCATCGGAACCGTCCGCAAGACCACCCTCCCCGGCGGCCTGCGCATCGTCACCGAAACCCTGCCCTCGGTCCGCTCCGCGACCTTCGGCATCTGGGCGCACGTCGGCTCCCGCGACGAGACCCCGGCCCTGAACGGTGCCACGCACTACCTGGAGCACCTGCTCTTCAAGGGCACCACCCGCCGCTCCGCCCTGGACATCTCCTCCGCCATCGACGCCGTCGGCGGCGAGATGAACGCGTTCACGGCGAAGGAGTACACGTGCTACTACGCGCGCGTGCTCGACACCGACCTGCCGCTCGCCATAGACGTCGTCTGCGACATGCTGACGGGCTCCCTGATCCTCGAAGAGGACGTCAACGTCGAGCGGGGCGCGATCCTCGAAGAGATCGCCATGACCGAGGACGACCCGGGCGACTGCGTGCACGACCTGTTCGCGCACACCATGTTCGGCGACAACCCCCTCGGCCGCCCGGTCCTCGGCACGGTCGACACGGTCAACGCCCTCACCGCCGACCGCATCCGCCGCTTCTACAAGAAGCACTACGACCCGACCCACCTCGTGGTCGCGGCGGCCGGCAACATCGACCACAACAAGGTCGTACGGCAGGTCCGCGCCGCCTTCGAGAAGGCCGGCGCCTTCAAGAACCTCGACGCCGCGCCCATCGCCCCGCGCGACGGACGGCGCACCGTCCGAGCGGCAGGCAAGGTCGAGCTGATCGGCCGCAAGACCGAGCAGGCCCATGTCGTCCTCGGTATGCCCGGCCTGTCCCGCACGGACGACCGCCGCTGGGCCCTCGGCGTCCTCAACACCGCGCTGGGCGGCGGCATGTCGTCCCGCCTCTTCCAGGAGGTCCGCGAGAAGCGCGGCCTGGCCTACAGCGTGTACTCGTACACCTCCGGCTTCGCCGACTGCGGACTGTTCGGCGTGTACGCGGGCTGCAGGCCGTCGCAGGTCCACGACGTGCTGAAGATCTGCCGCGACGAACTGGACCACGTCGCCCAGCACGGCCTGTCCGACGACGAGATCGGCCGCGCCATCGGCCAGCTCCGCGGCTCCACCGTCCTCGGCCTGGAGGACACCGGCGCCCTGATGAACCGCATCGGCAAGAGCGAGCTGTGCTGGGGCGAGCAGATGTCCGTCGACGACATGCTGGCCCGGATCGCCGAGGTGACCCCGGACGACGTCCGCTCGGTCGCCCGTGAGGTCCTGGGACAGCGGCCCTCGCTGTCGGTCATCGGCCCACTGAAGGACAAGCAGGCGTCCCGGCTGCACGACGCCGTCGCCTGACCAATCCCTCGTTCCCTGGTTCCCTGGTGAAGGAAGCACAAGAGATGAGCAAGCTGCGCGTGGCGGTCCTCGGCGCCAAGGGCCGGATCGGCTCCGAGGCGGTACGGGCGGTCGAGGCCGCCGAGGACATGGAGCTGGTCGCCGCCCTGAGCCGGGGCGACAAGCTGGAGACGCTGGCGGAGACGGGCGCCCAGGTGGCCGTCGAACTGACCACGCCGGACTCGGTCATGGCCAACCTGGACTACTGCGTCAACCGCGGCATCCACGCGGTCGTCGGTACGACGGGCTGGACCGACGAGCGCCTCGCACAGCTGAACGGCTGGCTGGCAGCCTCCCCGGAGACCGGTGTGCTGATCGCGCCGAACTTCTCCATCGGCGCCGTCCTGACGATGAAGTTCGCGCAGATCGCCGCGCCGTACTTCGAGTCGGTCGAGGTCGTGGAACTCCACCACCCGAAGAAGGTCGACGCCCCCTCCGGCACCGCCACCCGCACGGCCCAGCTCATCGCCGAGGCCCGCCGCGCCGCCGGTACGGCCCCCGCGCCGGACGCCACCGAGACCGCCCTGGACGGCGCGCGCGGCGCGAACGTGGACGGCATCCCGGTCCACGCGGTCCGACTGCGCGGCCTGCTGGCCCACCAGGAGGTCCTGCTCGGCGGCGAGGGCGAGACCCTGACCGTGCGCCACGACTCCCTCCACCACAGCAGCTTCATGCCGGGCATCCTGCTCGGCGCGCGCCGCGTGGTGACCACTCCGGGCCTCACCTTCGGCCTGGAACACTTCCTGGACCTGGGCTGACAAGAGGCTCGTGAGATGCGCGCGAAGATCACCTACGCCATAACCGCCGCCGTACTGGTCGTCTACTTCGTCCTGGTCGGCAGCCGTGGCGTGATGCTCATCCAGTCCGGCACGGTCATCACCGTCACCTTCGGCGTCGCGGTGCTGATCCTGCCGGTCATCGGCGTGTGGTTCCTGTGGAAGAACACCCAGTTCGTCCGCAAGGCCAACGCCCTCGCCGCCGAACTCGACGCCGAGGGCGGCCTCCCCGTCGACGAGTTGAAGCGCACCCCCGGCGGCCGGATCGACCGCGACTCGGCCGACGAGGTCTTCGCCCGCCGCAAGGCCGAGACGGAGGCGTCCCCCGAAGACTGGCGCAGCTGGTTCCGCCTGGCCATCGCCTACCACGACGCCCGCGACACCCCACGAGCCCGCAAGGCCATGCAGAGGGCCATCGCGTTGCACGACGGCAGGACCGTCGAGGCCTGAGCGCTACGCCGACGAGTCAGCCGGATCCCGAAAGGGCCGGCCCGCAGCAGCGGGCCGGCCCCTTCGCATGTCTGTCACGTTCAGCCGCGCGTGTTCTCCGAGGCCCACACCTCGACGGAGTCGGCGGCCCGTTCGAACGCCGTGACCCGGGCCAGGAAGTCCGTGTTGTGCGTGGTCATCAGCGTCGGCATGTCCCCCTCCGCGCGACCCCGCTGCACGAGCAACAGCGCCTGCCCCTGCACCGTGCGCGGCAGCCCCAGCCAGCGCACCGGCTGCTGCACGGTCCGGACGGTGACGACCTGCTCCCAGGGCACCGTACGCGTGACGAGGAACCGCACCTGACGCAGCCCCCGCGCGCTCACCCACACACCCATGCGCAGCAGCCGCAGGGCGACGGCGATGATGGCCAGCGCGATGCCGAAGACGACAGCGGCCTCGGTCACCGTGCCGGTCAGGGCGATGACGACCGCCGCGAACAGCACGTACGAGGCGAGCAGCAGCCACAGGGCGGCCACGCCCACGCGCCACGGCCCGGGCCGGTAGGGACGCCGCCAGCGGTCGAGGTCGTCGAAGGGCAGCGCGACGTCATCGGCTGTCTCGAATGCGCGGTCGGCCGTCAGGAAGGGCAGGGGCACGGCTGGTCCTCACTCAATCCATGCAGGGGCTGTGCCCGGTGAGGCTAATCGACCCGCGCCCCCACTCACCACTCCTGGGGGGCCGGTTGAGTCAGTGCCCTTGAGAGGCCTGTGACTGCTGTGTCTGCGTCGCGGTGTCCGTGGACAGTGCTGGCATGCCCACCACCAGCGAGCCCACCAGCCCGGCGACGATGGTGAGTCCCAGCAGCCAACGCCCGGCCATCTGACCGACGGACGCCCGCTCACGGGGCGGGGGAGCGACATTGCTGCGGAACCTGTCGGCCTCGGCGAGGAAGGCGAACGGGACGGGCTCGCGCCGACCGAACATCAGGGGACTTCTCCTCTCGGGATCGTATGAGTGACTGTCACCGACACAGACGAGCGAGTGCCCCAAAAGGTGCCCGGTTTCACCGAATTCACAGAAATTCGCCGAACTTCGCCGCCGTATGTCGCGACCCGGCACCGAACGCCCCGTTGTCAGTGCCGGGCCGTAGAGTGGGCGCCGCCCAGCGAAGTGATGGAAGGACCCCCCGAGCCGTGACCGACACCCCCGCCGACGACCTCAAGCCAAGCTTCCGCAGCGATGTCACCGTCGAGCTGGTCAAGCACAGCGCGGCCGACTCCGACGTGCTGTGGGCCGCCCGCGTCTCCACCGCAGGCGAGCAGTCCCTGGACGAGCTGAAGAAGGACCCGGAGCGCTCCAAGGGCCTGATCAACTACCTGATGCGGGACCGGCACGGCAGCCCCTTCGAGCACAACTCGATGACCTTCTTCATCAGCGCCCCGATCTTCGTCTTCCGCGAGTTCATGCGACACCGCGTGGGCTGGTCGTACAACGAGGAGAGCGGCCGGTACAGGGAGCTCCAGCCCGTCTTCTACGTCCCCGGAGAGTCCCGCAAGCTGGTCCAGGAGGGCCGCCCGGGCAAGTACGTCTTCGTGGAGGGCACCCAGGCCCAGCAGGAGCTGGTCGGCCGCGTCATGGAGGACTCGTACCGGGAGTCGTACGAGGCCTACCAGGAGATGCTCGCCGCCGGCGTCGCCCGCGAGGTCGCCCGCGCCGTCCTCCCGGTCGGCCTGTTCTCCTCGATGTACGCCACGTGCAACGCCCGCTCCCTGATGCACTTCCTCGGCCTGCGCACCCAGCACGAACTGGCCAAAGTCCCGTCCTTCCCGCAGCGGGAGATCGAGATGGTCGGCGAGCGGATGGAGGCGGAGTGGGCCAAGCTCATGCCGCTGACGTACGCCGCCTTCAATGCGAACGGTCGTGTGGCGCCGTAGCCTGCCCTGCGCCCCCGGCCGGGCACGGCCGCACGGCTCAGCCGCGTGAAGTGTCCGTATTGCGGCATTTAGAGAAGTTCATCTAGCCTGATCAAACGGACCCGGCACTGCTTGAACCCCCGAGCAGGCAGTGCCGGGCTCCATCTTTGTCCTGACTTTTCCGCACCCCCCGAGGGCAGACCAGGCCGAGCGCAACGAGTAGCGTGTAACCCATGGCTCCGACCTCCACTCCGCAGACCCCCTTCGGGCGGGTCCTCACCGCCATGATCACGCCCTTCACGGCGGACGGCGCACTCGATCTCGACGGCGCGCAGCGGCTCGCCACGCACCTGGTGGACGCAGGCAACGACGGCCTGATCATCAACGGCACCACCGGTGAGTCCCCCACCACCAGCGATGCGGAGAAATCGGAGCTGGTGCGGGCGGTACTGGAGGCCGTCGGCGACCGGGCCCACGTGGTGGCCGGCGTCGGCACCAACGACACCCACCACAGCCTGGAGCTCGCCCGCGCGGCGGAGCAGGTCGGCGCACACGGCCTCCTGGTCGTCACGCCGTACTACAACAAGCCCCCGCAGGAAGGCCTGTACCGCCACTTCAAGGCCATCGCCGACAGCACCGAGCTGCCGGTGATGCTGTACGACATCCCCGGCCGCAGCGGCGTCCCGATCAACACCGAGACGATCGTCCGCCTCGCCGAGCACCCGCGCATCGTCGCCAACAAGGACGCGAAGGGTGACCTCGGCCGAGCCAGCTGGGCCATCGCTCGCTCCGGCCTCGCCTGGTACTCCGGCGACGACATGCTGAACCTGCCGCTGCTCTCCGTGGGCGCGGTCGGCTTCGTCTCGGTCGTCGGCCACCTGGTCACCCCCGACCTGCGCGCCCTCGTCGACGCGTACACCTCCGGGGACGTCCAGAAGGCCACGGAGATCCACCAGAAGCTGCTCCCGGTCTACACCGGCATGTTCCGCACCCAGGGCGTCATGACCACCAAGGCCGCGCTCGCCCTCCAGGGTCTCCCCGCGGGACCGCTGCGCGCCCCCATGGCCGAGTGCTCGCCCGAGGAGATCGACCAGCTCAAGATCGATCTTGCCGCAGGCGGGGTACAGCTCTAACACCAGACTTCGCGCGCGGTGCGCGCACCAGACTCCACAACTGAATAAGCGGGCCACCGGTGCCCGCACCCCACAACGACAACTGCTTCTGCACGAACGTCACGCGCGCCACGTGCCCCACCGGTACGTGGCGTGCGTGGTGAGGAGAGTCTTTTGAGTCATCCGCATCCTGAACTCGGCCCGCCCCCGCCGCTCCCCGAGGGAGGCCTACGGGTCACCCCGCTCGGCGGCCTCGGTGAGATCGGCCGGAACATGACGGTCTTCGAATACGGCGGCCGCCTGCTGATCGTCGACTGCGGAGTGCTCTTCCCCGAGGAGGAGCAGCCCGGAATCGACCTGATCCTGCCGGACTTCTCGTCCATCAGAGACCGCCTCGACGACATCGAGGGCATCGTCCTCACGCACGGCCACGAGGACCACATCGGCGGCGTCCCCTTCCTCCTGCGCGAGAAGCCGGACATCCCGCTGATCGGCTCCAAGCTGACCCTCGCCCTCATCGAGGCCAAGCTCCAGGAGCACCGCATCCGCCCGTACACCCTCGAGGTGGCGGAGGGGAACCGCGAGCGCATCGGCCCCTTCGACTGCGAGTTCGTCGCGGTCAACCACTCCATCCCGGACGCCCTGGCGGTCGCCATCCGCACCCCCGCCGGCATGGTGGTCCACACAGGCGACTTCAAGATGGACCAGCTCCCGCTGGACAACCGCCTCACCGACCTGCACGCGTTCGCACGCCTGAGCGAAGAGGGCATCGACCTCCTCCTCTCCGACTCCACGAACGCGGAGGTCCCGGGCTTCACCCCGCACGAGCGCGACATCTCCAACGTCCTGCGCCAGGTCTTCGCCGGTGCCCGCAAGCGCGTCATCGTGGCCAGCTTCGCCAGCCACGTCCACCGCATCCAGCAGATCCTGGACGCGGCCCACGAATACGGCCGCCGGGTCGCCTTCGTCGGCCGCTCGATGGTCCGCAACATGGGCATCGCGCGCGACCTGGGCTACCTGAAGGTCCCGCCGGGCCTGGTGGTGGACGTCAAGACACTGGACGACCTCCCGGACAGCGAGGTGGTCCTGGTCTGCACGGGCTCCCAGGGCGAGCCGATGGCGGCCCTGTCCCGCATGGCCAACCGCGACCACCAGATCCGCATCGTCCCCGGCGACACGGTGATCCTCGCGTCGTCGCTGATCCCCGGCAACGAGAACGCGGTCTACCGCGTCATCAACGGCCTGACCCGCTGGGGCGCGAACGTCGTCCACAAGGGCAACGCCAAGGTCCACGTCTCCGGCCACGCGTCCGCGGGCGAGCTGCTGTACTTCTACAACATCTGCCGCCCGAAGAACCTGATGCCGGTCCACGGCGAATGGCGCCACCTGCGAGCCAACGCCGAACTGGGCGCCCTGACCGGCGTCCCCCACGACCGCATCGTCATCGCCGAGGACGGCGTCGCCGTCGACCTCATCGAGGGCAAGGCGAAGATCTCCGGCAAGGTCCAGGCCGGATACGTCTACGTCGACGGCCTCTCGGTCGGCGACGTCGGCGAGCCGGCGTTGAAGGACCGCAAGATCCTCGGCGACGAGGGCATCATCTCGGTCTTCGTGGTGGTGGACTCCTCCACCGGCAAGATCACGGGCGGCCCGCACATCCAGGCCCGCGGCTCCGGCATCGAGGACTCCGCCTTCAGCGAGGTCATCCCGAAGATCACGGAGACACTGGAGCGGTCCGCCCAGGACGGAGTGGTCGAACCGCACCAGCTCCAGCAGCTGGTGCGCCGGACCCTGGGCAAGTGGGTCTCGGACACGTACCGACGCCGGCCGATGATCCTGCCTGTGGTCGTGGAGGTCTGACGGTCCGTCGGACACTCGGCCGAGTGAACCAGGAGCGGGGCGCCTCGATTTGCATCGGGGCGCCCCGCTCCAGTACGTTTACGGCTCCGCCTGAACGGGAACCCGGCCACCTCGTGTGCCGGAACCAGTCCCCGGAGGGGGCGGGAAATCCGACTCAGAATCTCTGATAAAGTCGGAGCCGCCGGAAAGGGAAACGCGGAAGCGGGAACCTGGAAAGCGCCGAGGAAATCGGATCGGAAAAGGATCTGATAGAGTCGGAAACGCAAGACCGAAGGGAAACTGCCCGGAGGAAAGCCCGAGAGGGTGAGTACAAAGGAAGCGTCCGTTCCTTGAGAACTCAACAGCGTGCCAAAAGTCA